>DATJJW010000238.1:0-28485 GCA_035491935.1 Allostellaceae bacterium
AATACCGCGATCCTCGTCCTCGCCGCCGGCCAGGGGACGCGCATGCGTTCTGATCTTCCGAAGGTGATGCACCGGCTGGCGGGGCTGCCGATGCTGGGCCATGTGCTGGCGACGGCCAGGAGCCTGGGCTCGGAGATTGGCGTCGTCGTCGGCCCGGAGATGGCGTCGGTGGAGAGGCTGGCAGCAGGGCATCGCCTCATCCGGCAGCAGGAGCGGCTGGGCACCGGCCATGCGGTGGCGCAGGCGCGGGGCGCCTTCGCCGGCATCGAGGCGTCCACGGTGCTGGTCATGTATGGCGACACGCCGCTGATCACCCCCGAGACCTTGGCGCGCATGGTCGAGACGCGCGAGCGGAGCGGGGCGGCCATCGTCGTGCTCGGCATGCGGCCGGAACCGCCGGGTGCCTATGGCCGGCTGGTCATGGCCGGGGACGATCTCGTCGCGATCGTCGAGGCGGCGGAGGCCAGCCCGGAACAGCTGGCGATCCCGCTGTGCAATTCCGGCGTCATGGCGATCGACGGCCGGCACATCTGGCCGCTCGTCGCGCAGATCGGCAATGCCAACGCCAAGGGCGAATACTATCTCACCGACATCGTGGCGATCGCCCGGGCGCAGGGTCTGGCCGCGCGGGTCGTCGAGGCCGGGCTCGAGGAGCTGACCGGCGTCAATTCGCGCGCCGAGCTGGCGGCGGCCGAGGCGATCCTCCAGCGCCGGCTGCGCGCCAGGGCCATGGCCGGGGGCGCGACGCTGATCGATCCCGACACGGTCTATTTCTCGGCCGACACCCGGCTGGGCCAGGATGTCGTGGTCGAGCCGAACGTCGTGTTCGGGCCCAAGGTCACGATCGGCAACCGGGTCGAGATCCGCGCCTTCAGCCATATCGAGGGGGCGCAAGTCGCCGACGACGTCGTCATCGGCCCGTTCGCGCGGCTGCGGCCGGGGGCGCATTTGGCCGAAGGCGTCCATGTCGGCAATTTCGTCGAGATCAAGAACACGCGGATGGGGGCCGGGGCCAAGGCCAACCACCTGACCTATCTGGGCGATGCCGATGTCGGTGCGGCCAGCAATGTCGGCGCCGGCACCATCACCTGCAATTACGATGGCTTCGACAAGTTCCGCACCACCATCGGCCAGGGCGCCTTCATCGGCAGCAACACCGCCTTGGTGGCGCCGGTCACCGTCGGCGACGGCGCGATCACGGCGGCCGGCAGCGTGGTGACGCACGATGTCGCGGCGGATGCGCTGGCGCTGGGCCGGGCGCGCCAGGTGGTGAAGCCGGGCCATGCCGCCCGCTTCCGCGCGACGAAACGCCGGCTGAAAAACGAGGGTTAAGAACATGTGCGGCATCATTGGCGTGATCGGCCGGGCGCAGGCGGCGCCCCTGATCCTGGACGGGCTGAAGCGCCTGGAATATCGCGGCTACGATTCCGCCGGCGTCGCGACGCTGGTCGCGGGCCGTATCGAGCGGCAACGGGCCGAGGGCAAGCTGGTCAACCTGGCGAACCGCCTGGAATCCTTGCCCATGGCGGGCACGGTCGGCATCGGCCATACCCGTTGGGCGACCCATGGCGCGCCGGTCGAGCGCAACGCCCATCCGATCGCGACCGATCGCGTCGCCATCGTCCATAACGGCATCATCGAGAATTTCGCCGCGTTGAAGGCGGAGCTCATGGGGCTGGGCTACAGCTTCCATTCCGACACCGATACCGAAGCGGTGGCGGTGCTCTTGAGCCATTACCTGGCCGAGGGCATGGAGGCGCGGGCCGCTACCGCGGCGACGCTCGGCCGGCTGCATGGCGCCTTCGCGCTCGCCATCGTCTTCGCCGAGCATCCGGACATGATGGTCTGCGCCCGGCGCGGCTCGCCGCTGGCCATCGGCTATGGCGAGGGCGAGATGTTCGCCGGGTCCGACGCGCTGGCGCTGGCGCCTTTGACCCAGAAGATCTGCTATCTCGAGGAGGGCGACTGGGCGGTGCTGACGCTGGAGGGCGCCGAGATCTTCGACAAGGACAACCAGCCGGCGAGCCGGCCGGTCAAGCTGACCGCGCTGTCGGGTGCCTTGATCGGCAAGGGCGATTACCGCCATTTCATGCACAAGGAGATCTGCGAGCAGCCGGCGGTGCTGGGTGACACGCTGAACGCGCTGGTCAACCCGACGACGCGTATCGTGACCCTGCCGGAGCTGCCCTTCGATCTGGCGAGCATCCCGCGCATCACCATCATCGCCTGCGGCACCTCGTTCCATTCGGCGCTGGTGGCGAAATACTGGCTCGAGGGCCTGGCGCGCGTGCCGGTCGAGGTCGATATCGCCTCGGAGTTCCGCTACCGCGCGGCCGACATGCCGGAAGCGGGCCTCGCGCTGTTCATCTCGCAATCGGGCGAGACGGCGGACACGCTGGCGGCACTGCGCTATGCGCGGGTCCAGGGCCAGCGGATCGTGGTGCTGGTCAACCAGCCGGAAAGCACCATGGCGCGCGAGGCGGATGGCGTGCTGCACACGCTGTGCGGGCCGGAGATCGGCGTCGCCTCGACCAAGGCGTTCACGGCGCAGCTGGCGGTGCTTGCCTGCTTCGCCCTGGCGCTGGCGCGGGCGAAGGGCAAGATCTCGGGCGAACGCGAGGCCGAGCTGACCGTGGCGCTCTCGGAGGTGCCCTCGCGCATCGCCGAGGTCATTGCCGAGGAGGGTCTGGTCGAGCAGCTGGCGCACAGCCTGATCGAGGCGCGCGACGTGCTCTATCTCGGCCGTGGCACGGCCTATCCCTTGGCGCTGGAAGGCGCCTTGAAGCTGAAGGAGCTGAGCTACATCCATGCCGAGGGCTATGCCGCCGGCGAGATGAAGCACGGGCCGATCGCGCTGATCGACGACCAGATGCCGGTGGTGGTGCTGGCGCCGCACGACGCGCTGTTCGAGAAGACCATCTCCAACGTGCAGGAGGTGATGGCGCGCGGCGGCCAGGTGATCCTGATGTCCGATGCCGAGGGCGTGAGGCTGGCCGGCGACCGGCTCAGGGCCTCGATCGTGCTGCCGCCCTGCGATCCCTTCGTCGTGCCGCTGCTCTACGCCATCCCGCTGCAATTGCTGGCCTATCACGTCGCCTTGCAGAAGGGCACCGATGTTGACCAGCCGCGCAACCTCGCCAAAAGCGTCACGGTGGAGTAGCGGGTCAGTTCCCGGGTGCGGGAGGCGCCTTCAAGGTCGCAAGATAGGCGATGATGTCAGCGCGCGAGGCCGGGTCCGGCACGCTGATGCCCATCTTGTTGCCCGGCACCGTCTCGCCCGGATTGGCCAGCCAACGTTCCAAATTCGGCCGGGTCCAGGTCAGCTTCGAGTTGCGCAGCGCCGGCGAGTAGGCATAGCCGGGCACGCTGCCGGCCTTGCGCCCGAACACGCCGCCGAGCGGCGGTCCGACCTTCACCTTGTCGGGCAGGTGGCAGATGGCGCAGCGCGCCTGGAACAGCACAGCACCGTGCTGCGGATCGGGCTGGGCGGCCCGTGCCGTTCCGAGGATCGTCCAAGGCCATAGCACCGGAAGCACCAACGTCAGCAATGTGGGCAGAGGGCGGGGGAAAGGACGGCTCATGGCTTCACCTCCGCGGGCGCATGTTCGGGTTCTTTTGTATGTTCCGGCCAAAGCGCCTTGGCGATCGGTCCATCGCTGGCGAAGGCGTAGCAGCTGTCGAGCATTGCCGGGTTGGCGCCGCCTTGCGGCGTGCCGTCCGGCTTTGGTGCGTTGCGAATCGTCTGATGGGCCACGGTCGCCAGCGGGCGCAGCAGCTCGAAGATATGGGTGCAGGCCTCGGCACGGGAGAGACGCTTGCTCACCTCGCTCATGAAGCCCGAGGTAAGGGCAATGCCCTTCAGCCGGGCGAAATTGGCCGCGGCACCCTGGCAATACTCCCAGGGCGAGGCCTCGGTCGACGCGACGATGTCCTGGATGACGTAGTCGTCGTCGATGGTCAGCCGCAGCCACATCTCGTGCAGATGCTCGCCGGCCGGGATGGTGCCACGCTGGCGGATCTGCAGGTTGAAGGATTTGACGTCGACGATATGGGCCTCGACGTCCCACAGCCCGTCATGGCGGCGGAAGCCTTCGCAGGTGATGGTCCTGGTATGGAGCTTCTCGCGAGGCAGGGGGGCGGGCAGGGGCATGAACATATCCGTTGCTGGCAGGATCGTCGCCGGTCCGGTGCGGCGCTTCATGTGGTGGCAGGTTCATGTGATGGCTGGGGGCATACGGCCGCAAGGGGTAACGGCGCATGGCAGGCGCACGAGATACGGGCAAAAGGATTCCGACAAAGAGGATGCAGGGCCTTGCATCATCCTGCCGCTCTCGGCTACGCCCTGTCGCTTTAGACCCGACGAGTTGGGAAGAGTTGACGCATGCCCAAGAAGAACCCCCTGAATTTGAACCCGCTGCAATTGAAGACGCTGACCCTGCTGCAGGAACTGGGCCGCGCGCTCGGCAACGAACCGGATGGCGATGGCGCCGTGCTGATCGACCGGCTGCCGCATGCCCATGGCAACCATTTCCATCTGGGCGACGCGGTGGTGATGACCGCCGACGCGAGCGGGCTCACCAACCCGGCGGTCTGGGTGGTGCTGGAGCGCAAGGGGCTGCTGGCCGACAATCATTTCCCGCAGGGCGCCAAGCTGACCCAGGCCGGCCGCGACTACGATACCGGACTGTCGGACAAGATCCTGCACCGCTCAGATCACTGATCTAGGCTAACGGCGCGATGCCGATCATGCTGGTCACCGTCGGGCTGAAGGCGTAGAGATTTCCCGTCCTTCAGGAAGCGGCTCCAGAGCAAGATATGAGCACCGCCCTCCCGATCCCGGGCGATGGCGCCAAAGCCACATCATCCGTTGACCAGGATGCCGTTTCGTATCCCGGCCTGACGCTTGTCGCCTCCATCCTGGCCACAAGCCTCGCCTTCATCGACGGATCTGTCGTCAACGTCGCCCTGTCCTCGATAGCGCACAGCTTCGCCGCCAGCGCCGCGCAGTTGCAATGGACCGTCAATGCCTATCTGCTGCCGCTGAGCGCGCTCCTCCTGATCGGCGGTGCAGCCGGCGACCATTTCGGCCGCCGTCGTGTCTTCGTGCTGGGTATCGCGCTTTTCGCCCTGGCATCGATCGGCTGCGCGATGGCGCCGAATCTGCAGACGCTGCTGGCGGCGCGGGCCGTGCAAGGTATGGGCGCTGCCATGCTGATGCCGAACAGCCTGGCGCTCCTGAGTGGGGCGTTCTCGGGGGCGGCACGAGGCCGGGCGATCGGTACCTGGGCGGCCGCGGGTGCCATCACCGGCGCGATCGGGCCGCCGTTGGGCGGCATGCTGATCGAGCTTGCGGGGTGGCGCGCGATCTTTTTCGTGAACGTGCCGATCGCCGTGACGGCGATCGGCATTGCCATGCGCTACGTCGAGGAAAACGAGACCGAGCGACAGCCCCTGGATTGGGCGGGCGCCCTGCTGGCCACGGCGGGACTCGGCGCGCTGACCTGGTCTCTCACCCAATGGTCGAGCCATCGTGCCCTCGATATCGCCGTCATCTGCGCCTTTATCGGTGGCCTCACGTTACTGCTCGGCTTCGTGGCCCTGGAGGGTGCCCGAGGCGAAAAAGCCATGATGCCGCTGACCTTGTTCGGCTCGTCGTCCTTCATTGGCCTGACATTGCTGACATTCCTGCTCTACGGCTCCTTGGGCGGTCTCCTGGTGCTGCTGCCCTTCACGCTGATCACGACGGGTGGTTACTCGCCGCTGCATGCCGGACTGTCGATGCTGCCGCTTCCCGTGTTGATCGGCATCGGCTCGCGGCTCATGGGCAGGGTCGCCCAGAGGTTCGGGTCGCGTTGGCCACTGACCATCGGTTCGCTCATCGTGGGTCTGGGGTTTGGTTTGCTGCACCACTTTGACGGCTCGGCCAACTACTGGTCGGGCGTGCTGCCGGGAATCGCCGTGATCGCGCTCGGCATGGCCGCCGTAGCCGCGCCCTTGACCACGGCGGTCCTGTCTTCGGTGGACAAAAGCCACACCGGCACGGCATCGGGCTTCAACAGCGCCGTCGCGCGTACCGGGGGCATGATCGCCACCGCACTTGCCGGGTCGGTCATTGCCCTAAGAGGTCATGACCTCGTGGCTGCCTTCCACGGTGCCACCTGGATTGCGACCGGCGCGGCCATTGTCTCGGCCGTGACCGCCTATCGGACGCTCCGCATGCCGGCCCACGCGGACTGACCGCGAGCTCTACCGCAGGTGGCTATCGGGAAACGGCTGAAATACTGGGGAAGAATGGTGCTGCCGGACAGGATTGAACTGTCGACCTCTCCCTTACCAAGGGAGTGCTCTACCACTGAGCTACGGCAGCATCGTGACGGGATGGATAAGGGCCGGATCGGCCACCCGTCGAAAGCGGCGCGGAACATGCCACAGGGTCTGGGGAGACGCAAGCCTCGCTTGACGAGGCCCAGGCATCTCTTTCTTGCGGCCTCAAACGTGCTATGGAGTGTGTTGGTTCCGTTCGAAAGGTCGAGATCGTGACGGATGCGAAAGCCGGGTCGCGTCCCGGCGGGGGGTCGCAGGCAACGGGCCCGCAGGTGGCAGGTCCTCAGATATCTGGGGCGACGAAGGCCCGGCGCGAGGCAGAAGAGCGTCGACTGGCCCAGGCGCTGCGTGACAACCTCGCCAAGCGCAAAGCGCAGGGCCGTGCCCGCCAAGGGGAAGAGGCCGAAATAGCCCCCACTGAAACGGTTGGGACCGATTAATAGAGCGAAGATGATGAGGCGGTATGGATAGTATCAGGATCGCGGGCGGCCGTCCGCTTAAGGGTGTCATTCCGATCAGCGGCTCAAAGAATGCCAGCCTGCCGCTGATGGCTGCGAGTCTCCTGACCGATGAGCCATTACTACTCACCAATGTGCCGCGACTCGCCGACATCCTGTCGATGAACACGCTGCTGGCGCAGCTCGGCGTCGCCGTTGAAGAGAATGGTGCGCCGGAGGGCGGTCACAACGTCAATCTGGATGCCGCCAGTCTCGCTTCGACTACCGCGCCCTATGATCTGGTGCGCAAGATGCGCGCCTCCATCCTGGTCCTGGGTCCGCTGCTCGCACGCTATGGCAAGGCCCGCGTCTCGCTGCCAGGCGGCTGCGCCATCGGTGCGCGCCCGGTCGATCTGCACATCAAGGGCCTGCAGGCCATGGGCGCCGAGATCGAGATCGATGGCGGCTATATCGAGGCGAAGGCGCCCAAGGGGCTGCGCGGTGCCGAGGTGGTTTTCCCCTTCGTCTCGGTCGGCGCCACCGAGAATCTGATGATGGCGGCGGCACTGGCTGATGGCGAGACGGTGCTGGTCAATGTCGCGCGCGAACCGGAGATCGTCGATCTCGCTGTCTGCCTCGCCGCCATGGGTGCCGAGATCGAGGGTGCTGGCACCGACCGCATTACGATTCGTGGCAAGGACCGCCTGCATGGCGCGACCCACCGCGTCATCGCCGATCGCATCGAGACCGGCACCTATATGATGGCGGCGGCGATCACCGGCGGCGATGTGGTGCTGAGCGGCACGTCGCTTTCGCTGTTGACCGTGGTCGGCAAGACCCTGGAGCAGGCCGGCGTCTCGGTCACCGAGGATGCTTCCGGCATTCATGTCCGTCCGACTACGGAGGGGCTGAAGGTCGCCGGCGTCGATGTCATGACCGAGCCGTTCCCGGGCTTTCCAACCGATCTGCAGGCGCAGATGATGGCGGTGATGACCGTCGCCGAGGGTGCGGCGATGATCACCGAGACCATCTTCGAAAACCGCTTCATGCATGTGCCGGAGCTGTGCCGCATGGGCGCCAACATCAATGTCCATGGCGCCTCGGCCCTGGTGCGTGGCGTCAAGCGCCTGACCGGCGCGCCGGTGATGGCGACCGATCTGCGCGCCTCGGTCTCGCTGGTGCTGGCGGGGCTGGCAGCGTCGGGCGAGACGGTGATCAACCGCGTCTATCATCTCGATCGCGGCTATGAGCGGCTGGAGGCGAAGCTGGCCGCCTGCGGGGTGGAGATCGAGCGTTTGCCGGCATAGGTGGCTAGGGAGACCGTTCTAACGGCCAGCCCCGAGTCGCACTAGGGTCGGGTTTGCGGCCATGTCGCTGGAAACTCGGCCGGGGCTGTGCCATCTACACGATTCGAATCATCGAAACGCGGCGGGGCGGGGCCTCGTTCGCGACCATCCGCTTGAGCCTGTATGAGGTTTCGGCGGTATTCGGGAGTAAGCGCGTGGTCCGTGGCAATGAAACCCTTGTTCTGGCTCTGCCCAAGGGACGCATCTTGGATGAGGTCATCCCGCTGCTGGCACGCGCCGGCATCGAGATGGAGGATGCCTTCAACGATCCGAAATCGCGGGCGCTGCGCTTCAAGACCAACCATCCCGGGCTGGATGTCGTGCGCGTGCGCAATTTCGACGTCGCCACATTCGTCGCTTTCGGCGCCGCGCATCTGGGCGTCGCCGGCAACGATGTGCTGATGGAATTCGATTATCCCGAGATCTACGCGCCGCTGGACCTCGATATCGGCCATTGCCGGGTCGCAGTAGCCGGCCCCACCGAATTTGTCGCCAGGGACGAGCCGTCCCGCTGGAGCTATGTGCGCGTCGCCACGAAATATCCCGAGATCACCCGCCGGCATTTTGCCCGCCGTGGCGTGCAGGCCGAATGCATCAAGCTGAACGGCGCCATGGAATTGGCGCCGACCATCGGTCTCTGCCGACTGATCGTCGATCTGGTGCAGACCGGTGCCACGCTGAAGGCCAATGGGCTGGTCGAGATCGAACGCATCGCCGACATCACCTCGCGTCTCATCGTCAACCGCGCGGCACTCAAGACCCGGTCGGTCGAGATGAACGAGTGGATATCCCGGGTTGAGGGCGCGGTCGCGCGCGCTGCCTGATGACCCATCTCCGCCTCGACAGCCGATCCAATGATTTCGCCCAGCGCTTCGGGGATCTGGTCGATGCTTCCCGCGAGACGCCGGAGGAGGTGGATCAGGCTGCGGCCAGGATTCTGGCCGATGTCCGTGCGCGGGGCGATGCGGCGCTGATCGAATACACCAGCCGCTTCGACCGCTTCGACGTCGCGGCCAAAGGCCTGGCCATCACGGCTGAAGAGATCGATGCCGCGGTCGCGGCCTGCCCCAAAGACACGCTGGCCGCCCTCGACGTCGCCGCCAGCCGCATCGAATCCTTCCACCGCACGCAGATGCCGCAGGATGTCGACTACCGCGACGAGGCCGGTGTGCGCCTGGGCGCGCGTTGGACGCCGATCGACGCTGCCGGCCTCTATGTGCCGGGCGGGACGGCGGCCTATCCCAGTTCCGTGCTGATGAATGCGTTGCCGGCCAAGGTCGCGGGCGTGAAGCGTCTGGTCATGGTCGTGCCGACGCCGGATGGCATCACCAGCCCGCTGGTGCTGGCGGCGGCCCGACGTGCTGGAATCGACGAGATTTACCGCGTCGGCGGTGCCCAAGCCGTGGCGGCGCTGGCCTATGGCACGGCGACGATCAGGCCGGTCGACAAGATCACCGGGCCCGGCAACGCCTATGTCGCTGCCGCCAAGCGCCGCGTCTTCGGCACGGTCGGCATCGATACCATCGCCGGCCCGTCGGAGATCCTGGTCGTCGCCGACAACCGCAACGATCCGGCCTGGATCGCCATCGACCTCCTGTCCCAGGCCGAGCACGACACTGCCGCCCAGGCGATCCTGATCACTGACAATGCCGATTTTGCGGCCAAGGTCGAGGCCGCCATCGAAGCGCACCTCTTGAACTTGCCGCGCCGGGACATTGCGGGCGAGAGCTGGCGCCGTCATGGTGCGATCATTGTCGTGGGTTCGATGGGCGAGGCGCCGGCGCTCATCGATCGTCTCGCGCCCGAGCATCTGGAGCTGGCGGTCGAGAACCCCGAGGATCTGGCATCCAAGGTGCGCCATGCCGGCGCCATCTTCCTCGGCCGCTGGACGCCGGAGGCGATCGGCGACTATGTCGCGGGGCCCAACCATGTGCTGCCGACCTCGCGCACCGCGCGTTTCTCCTCCGGCCTCGGCGTCATCGACTTCCTGAAACGCACCAGCTTCGTCGCCTGCGACGAAAGGTCGATCGGAGTGATCGGGCCGGCGGCCTGCGCGCTCGCCGCGACGGAGGGCCTCGACGCGCATCGTCTGTCGGTGGCGTTACGCCTCGGTAAGCAGGCCTGAATTCCCATGGGTGCCGGCGAACGCGCACGCGTGGTCGGCATCAAGCTGGACGAGCGTACGGTCATCCGGCGCAACCCGGATATCGAGCATGAGCGTTCGGTCGCGATATTCGACCTGCTCGACGAAAATTTGTTCCGCCTGGTGGCGCGGCCGGAGGCGGGGCCATTTCGCCTGCAGCTCGGCATCGAGGATAACCGGCTGATCATGACCGTCGAGAGCGATGGTGAGAGCGTCGGGACACCCAACGAGCAGTTGGACAAGGTGACGCTGCCGCTGGCCGCGCTGCGCAAGCTTATCCGCGACTACTTCCTCGTCTGCGAGAACTACTACGCGGCCATTCGCAGCGCGACACCGTCGCAGATCGAGGCGATCGATATGGGCCGCCGCTCGCTGCACAACGAGGGAGCGGAGATACTGCGCCACCGCCTTGCCGACAAGGTCGAGATCGACCACGGCACATCGCGTCGGCTGTTCACCCTCATCTGCGTCCTGCATATCCGGGGCTGAGGCGATGGGGAACCGCATCACCTCCGTCCTGTTTGCATGCACCCAGAACGCCGTGCGCTCGCCCATGGCGCTGGGACTGCTGCGCATGCTGCACGGCAACGCGATCTTCGTCGATTCCGTGGGCTTGCGCGCAGGGGAGACCGACGGCTTCATGATCACGGTGATGGCCGAGCTTGGCATCGACATCAGCAAGCACCAGCCCAAGACGTTCGAGGATCTGCAGGACCACAATTTCGATCTGGTGATCAGCCTGTCGCCGGAAGCCCATCACACGGCGCTGGAGATGACCCGCCATACCTCCTGCGAGGCCGAATATTGGCCGATCCTCGATCCAACCTGGGTCGAGGGCAATCGCAATGAAAGGCTGGACGCCTATCGCAGCGTACGCGATACGCTGCTGGAGCGGATCAGGCAGAGGTTGCCACCCGGCACCGCCAATGGCGGCAAATAGTGTCGGTCTGCTCATATATTGGATGAGATAAGTTTCTTAAGTGACTGAATTTATTCTTGCATCATCTTCGCCGCGTCGCCTGGACCTGTTGAAGCAGATCGGCTACGTGCCGGATCAAGTCGATGCCGCCGATATCGACGAGACGCCGCTTGCCGACGAGACGCCGATCCGTCTCGCCGAAAGACTCGCGCTGGCCAAGGCGCGCGCGGTGGCAGAGCGGCGCCAGGGCTGCTTTGTGCTGGGCGCCGATACCGTCGTTGCCTGCGGCCAACGTATCCTGCCCAAGGCCGAGGACGAGGCGACGGCGCGCTCGTGCCTGACATTGCTCTCCGGCCGCCGTCATCGCGTCCATGGCGGCATTGCGCTGGTGTCGCCGGGTAATGGTATCTCGAACAGCGACGTGTCGGGCAGTGCCGTATCGGTACGCCGGGTGCAGACCGTAGTCGTGTTCAAGCGTCTCTCCGCCGGTGAGATCGAGCGCTACATCGCCAGCGGCGAATGGCATGGCAAGGCCGGTGGCTATGCCATACAGGGGCTGGCCGCTGCCTTCGTGCGCGAGATCATTGGCTCCTATTCCAATGTTGTGGGGCTGTCTCTGTTCGAGACGGCGCAGATGCTCGAGGGGCGTGGGATTCGGCCGCGTATGTCTCTTTGAATGCGCTGCCTGAGCTGCTGATTTCCTGGGCGCCGGGTGAGGCGCGGGGGCTGCTGCGCCTCGATGGCCGGCCGGTCGAGCTGCTGGTCGAGCGTGAACGCGCGGCCGGGCTGCTCGATGCCGTGTTCCTCGGCCGCCTGGTCCGCATCGTGCCCAGCCTGCCCGGCGCCTTCTTCGATATCGGCGAAGGATCCCAGGTCTTCGCGCCCGGCGAGGATTGGCCGCCCGAAGGTACGATGTTGCCGATGCAGATCGTCAAGGAGGCGCGCGCCGACAAGCCGCCGGAAGCGACGCGCAGCCTGTCTTTGCACGGGCTGTTGGGGGTCTGGACGCCCGCCCGGCCCGGCCTTGCCGTGTCGCGGCAATTGGCGCCGCCCGAGCGTGCCCGGCTGTCCGCCGCCGCCGCACCCTTGCTGGCCGAGGGCGAAGGGCTGGTGCTGCGCAGCCATGCCGAGGGGGCATCGGCTGAGGAGATTGCTCAGGATGTCGCCCGCCTGCGCGAGCGTCACGCCCGGCTGATGTGCGCGGTGGCGGCGGCCAAGGGCGCGGGCCGGTTGGAGGCGGCGCCCGATGCAGTGGTGCGGCTGATCCAGCGCGCCAGTGCCGGAAACAGGCTCGGCCGCGTCCTGATCGACGATGCCGAGGCGTGGCGGTTGGCCCGGGTGGCGATAGGCGAGAAGTTTGAGGCGCCGATACTGCACGACCCGGCGCTGGACGATAGCGATGTCGATGCCGTCTTCGAGGCGGCGCTGGCACCGGTGGTGGCGCTCGCGGGCGGTGGCGATCTGGTGCTCGAGCCGACGACCGCAGGCATTATGATCGACGTCAATCTCGGTCGCGCGGCCGAGGGCAAGCGCCAGGCGGTCGAGGCCATCCTGGCGCTGAACCTGACAGCGGCCGAGGCCGTGGCGCGGGAGCTGCGCCTGCGCAACCTGGCGGGTGCCATCATCGTCGACTTCATCTCGATGCGTCGCCGCGGCGACCGCGATCGGGTGCTGGCAACGCTGACCCGGGCCGTGGCCGATGATCCCGCGACGGTCGAGGTGCATGGCTGGACGCGGCTCGGCCATGTCGAACTCACGCGCCGCCGCCGGGCGCCATCCTTGGCCGAGATCATGTCGGCGCCAGTGGAAACCAGGCC
Organism: Allostellaceae bacterium; assembly: GCA_035491935.1. Lineage (GTDB taxonomy): Bacteria > Pseudomonadota > Alphaproteobacteria > ATCC43930 > CGMCC-115725 > DATJJW01. The sequence goes on from DATJJW010000238.1 coordinate 12,987, forward strand.
GCTCACGGCCGAAAGCGTCGCCTGCAACATCTTGCGCCGGTTAGTGCGGGCGGGCGTCAGGCCAGGCGGCATCACCATCCGCGCCGCCACGCCGGTCCTGACTCTGTTGCAGGGCGCCATGGCCGGATCCTTTGCCATGGCGCGCACGCGCACCGGCCGCCAGGTGATGCTCGAGCCGCTACCCGGCCAGGACATTGAAAAATATGATATCGTTGGCATCTAGGATTCCATGAGCGACACGAATTCACCCGCCCAAGGCAACTGTCCCGTCTGCGGCAAGCCCACCGAGCAGCGTTACCGTCCGTTCTGTTCGGCGCGTTGCCAGAAGGTCGATCTCGGCCGGTGGTTCAGCGGCACCTATCGCGTCGAGACCGACGAGGACCCGGACAACCCGTCGATGCGCGACGAAGACTGAGCCGAGATCGGCTCGACCACCGGCAGCGTCTTCTTTGTCAACGCCCAGTCGATCAGCGCCTCGGCGTCCGGCCCATCCCATTCGGTGTCGCCGATCAGCCTGCCGAGGATGTTGCCGTCGCGATCGATAAGGAAGGTCGTGGGCAGGGCATGGACGTTGAGCGCATCCATGATGTGGCCGTGCGGATCGAGATAGGAGGTCAGGCCGAAATCGTGCCGGGCGAAGAAATTCTTCACGACGGGCGCGCCGCCGCGGTCCTCCGATAGTTCGACCAGTTTGAAGTCGGCGCCTTGATGGCGTTGCCGCAACCGGGCCAAAGTCGGCAACTCGTGGATGCAGGGGCCGCACCAGGTTGCCCAGACATTGACCAGCACAACCTTGCCTCGGAATGCCTCAAATCCGGTGTCGTGGCCGGATGGGTCTTGAAATGACACCGCGGGCGCTGGTACTGCCGGTAACTCAAGCGTAAAATTGCGCATTGCGCCTCTAATCGGGGGCGCGCCGCGCGATTGAGCCGGAGTCGCATGGTCTGCGATGTGCCTGGGCACCTCGCCCGCGAAGGGCAGGGCGATCAGGCTGGTCAGAGCCAGCAGGGCCGTCTTCATCATGGGCTCGTTATCCAGGTATATCGGTCCGGAGCTCGGGCCGGGAACGGAAAGCAAGGTACGTCGAGTATGAGTGGGGATATGAGCGCCAAGCCGGGCGGTGATCAAGGGGTTGGCGATCGAGCCGCCGGGGCGCAGCCGGCGCGCAACGGCAAGGCGATCAACGAAATGTGGGGCGGCCGCTTTTCCGGTGGGCCCAGCGCGGTGATGGCGCGCATCAATGTCTCGATCGACGTCGATCGCCGGCTCTATGCCCAGGACATCACTGCTTCCAAGGCCCATGCGGCAATGCTGGTGAAGCAGGGCATCCTGTCCGAGGCCGATGGCGATGCCATCCGCGATGGGCTCGACCGGGTGCTGGACGAGATCGAGAGCGGCCATTTCGTCTTCGAGACCGCCTATGAGGACATTCACATGAATGTCGAGGCGCGGCTCGCCCAATTGATCGGCCCGGCCGCCGGCCGCCTGCACACCGCACGCTCGCGCAACGACCAGGTCGCGACCGATTTCCGCCTATGGGTGCGCGATGCCATTGACCGCCACGACGCGCAGATCCGCGCGCTGCAGGCGGTGCTCATCGAGCAGGCCGAACGCCATGCCGCGACCGTCATGCCGGGTTTCACCCATCTGCAGATCGCCCAGCCCGTGACCTTCGGCCACCATCTTCTGGCCTACGTCGAAATGCTGGGCCGCGATCGGGGCCGCTTGCGTGATTGCCGCGCGCGGGTGAACGAGAACCCGTTGGGCGCGGCGGCACTTGCCGGCACCTCCTTCCCGATCGACCGCTTCGCGACGTCCGAGGCGCTGGGCTTCGACCGGCCCATGGCGAACTCGTTGGATGCCGTCTCCGACCGCGACTTCGCCATCGAGTTCATGGCGGCGGCCTCGGTGCTGGCGATGCATCTCTCGCGTCTGGCCGAGGAACTGGTGATCTGGACGACGGATGCGTTCCGCTTCGTCTCCTTGAGCGATGCCTTCACCACCGGCAGCTCGATCATGCCGCAGAAGCGCAATCCGGACGCGGCCGAGTTGGTGCGGGCCAAGAGCGGCGGCGTCATCGGCCATCTCATCGGATTGCTGGTCATGATGAAGGGCCTGCCGCTGGCCTATGGCAAGGACATGCAGGAGGACAAGGCGCCGACATTCGAGGTTTCCGACACCATCGACCTGTCGCTGGCCGCGATGACCGGCATGATCGCCGACCTCAAGGTCAATGCCGAATACATGATGGAAGCGACGTCGAGGGGCTTCATCACCGCGACCGATCTTGCCGATTGGCTGGTGCGCTGCCTCGACATGCCGTTCCGCAATGCGCATCACGTCACCGGCACCATCGTCCGCCTGGCGGAGGAGCGGGGCTGCGGCCTTGCCGATCTCAGCCTGGAGGACATGCAGGGCGTCGAGCCGCGTATCAACGCCTCGATCTTCGATGTATTGTCGGCCGAGCGCGCGGCAGCCAGCCGCGTCAGCTATGGCGGTACGGCGCCGGTGCGGGTGCTGGAGCAGATACTGTCGGCAAGGGAGCGCTTTCTATGAGCATGCGGCACCTGAGGCGCCTTTTGGGCTTGCTCGTGCTGGGCGCGATCCTGGCCGGCCCGCTCGCCGCCTGCGGCAAGGTCGGCGCACCCGAACCGCCGCCGGGTACCAAGAACACCTATCCCAGGACCTATCCCAGTGATCAGTGACGACGGTTTCCACTATCGCGACGGCAGGCTTCAGGGTGAGGGGGTTGATCTTGCGGCGCTGGCGGAAGAAATCGGCACGCCCTTCTACTGCTATTCGAGCGCGGTGATTGCACGGCAGTACCGCCGCCTGGCCGAGGTGCTGCCCGGCCGCGTCTGCTATGCCGTCAAGGCCAATACCAACCAGGCCGTGATCGCGACGTTGGCCCAGCTCGGCGCCGGTGCCGACGTCGTCTCAGAGGGCGAGGCAAGGCGCGCGCTCGCCGCGGGCGTTGCGCCCAAGGACATCGTCTTCTCCGGCGTCGGCCGCACCGCGCGCGAGCTGGTCTTCGCCATCGAGGCGGGCATCGGCCAGGTCAATCTGGAAAGCGAGCGCGACCTCAAGCTGCTGTCGGATCTGGCTTCGGCCCGGGGCAAGACCATGCGTATCGCCATCCGCGTCAACCCGGATGTCGATGCCCGTACCCATGCCAAGATTTCGACCGGCAAGGCGGAGAACAAGTTCGGCATCGATATCGGCTCGGTCGCGAGGATATATCGCGAAGCGGCGGACATGCCCGGCATCGACGCCAGCGCCATCGCCATGCATATCGGCTCGCAGCTCCTGGATTTGGCGCCCTATCGCATGGCTTTCGCCAAGCTGGCGACGCTGGTGCGCGAGATTCGGGGGCAAGGCGTCGATATTCGCCATCTCGACCTCGGCGGCGGCATCGGCATTCCCTATATGGGAGAAAAGCCGCCGGAGCTTGCCGAATATGCCGCGATCATTGCCGAGACGCTGGGCGACCTTGGCTGCGACTACACTTTTGAGCCCGGCCGTTTCCTGGTGGCGGAGGCCGGCGTGATTGTCTCGCGCATCATCGACGTCAAGCAGGGGGCGACCAAGCGCTTCGTCGTGCAGGATGCGGCGATGACCGAGTTGATGCGCCCGACGCTCTACAACGCCAATCATCCGATCTTGCCGGTGGCCCAGCCGAAACCCGGCACCGGCAGCGCCAAGGCCGACATTGTCGGACCGGTCTGCGAGACCGGCGACTATCTGGCGGTCGACCGCGAGATGCCGAATGTGGCGCCGGGCGACCTGCTCGCCACAGGCATGGCCGGTGCCTATGGCGCGGTGATGGGTTCGACCTACAATACCCGGCCGCTGGCGCCGGAGATCCTGCTGAAAGGCTCCGATTGGGCAGTGATCCGGCCGCGCCAGACCTATGAGGAGCTGTTGGCACTCGACCGGCTGCCGGTCTGGCTGGGCAGCGGCCGAGGTTGAAGGCACGGTGGGCTGACCGATGATCCACGAAGCGCCGCCCCAAGCTTCCTTGCCGATCACGGTCAGCCGCCGTCTGCCGCTTGCTTGGGCGACGCTGACCTGGGAGCGGTTCTGGCCAGCGGCCTGGCCGGCGCTGGGTGTCATCGGGTTGTTCCTCGTCGTGGCGCTGTTCGATGTGCTGTCGAGCTTGCCGGCCTGGCTGCATGCGCTGGTTCTGCTCGTCTTCCTGGCGGGATTTGGCTATGGCGCCTGGTATTTCCACAAGCGCTTCGTCTGGCCGACCCGGCGCGCGGCCCTTCGGCGCATGGAGCTGGAGAGCGGCTTCACGCATCAGCCCTTGAGTATGCTCGATAGCGCCTTTGCCGGCAGTATCGACGACGATGTCGGGCTGGTGCTCTGGCACGAGCATCGCCGGCGCGTGGCGGCCGGGCTGGGGCCGATCCGTGTCGGCTGGCCACGCCGTGCAGTCGAGGCAAGCGATCCGCGCAAGCTGCGTATCGCCTTGATCCTGCTGCTGATGATCGCCGTGCTGGAATCCGGCAGCGATGCCGGACGGCGCCTGGCGGAGGCGGTGACCCTGCGTTTCGGCGGTATGTCCACCGCGGTGTTGCCGACCACCGACCTCTGGATCACGCCGCCGGCCTATACCGGCATGGCGCCCATATATCTCGGCGGCGAAGCGCTGCGCCACGGCGTCTCCGTGCCCGAAGGCTCGACCATGCTGGTGCAGATCCATGCGCCCGGTGCCGATGGCGATTTGCCGCAATTGAGCCTACCCGGCCAGCAAGACCGAGGCGGCAAACCCGCTTTCACCGCCTTGGACGAGCAGGATTTCAAGGCGAGCGCCACGCTGAACCAATCGGGCCCGCTTGCCATCACCCTCGACGGCACCTCGCTGGTCTCGGTCGATGTCTCGATCATTGCCGACAAGCCGCCGAGCGTGGCGTTTGCCCGTCCGGTCAGCGTGACCCAGCATCAGGCGCTGCGCATCGATTACAAGGCCCAGGACGACTACGGTGTGACCGGGCTGCGGCTGCAGCTGTGGCGGGTATCGCCCACGGGGGCCGCCCTGGCCGGCGCTCCCCAGACCGTCGACATCGCCGTGCCGGCGCCACCCTCGCGCGATGTCGACGACACGCTGTTCCAGGATCTGACCGCAAGCCTTTGGGCCGGGCTGCCGGTCGAGATGCGGCTGGTCGCCAAGGATGGTGCCGGCCAGGAAGGGGCCAGCGCGCCTGTCAAGCTGGTCCTGCCTGAGCGCGTCTTCCACAACGAGGTCGCCCGGCTGCTCGTGGCCTGGCGCAAGCAATTGACCGTGGCGCCCGACAGCGCGCCGCAGATCGGCAAGGGATTGGCGGAGCTGTCAACCCGGCCGGGCTTCTATCGCAACGACATCGCTGTCTTCCTGGGACTCCGGATCGCGGCGCGCGACTTGCTTCGCGGCCGTGAGCCTACCGCCATCGCCGATGCCCAGGGGCTGATGTGGTCGATGGCGCTCAAGATCGAAGGCGGGGCCACCGCCGAGGCCGAGAAGGATTTGCGCGCGGCGCAGCAGGCGTTGCGCGACGCGCTGGCGAAGGGCGCTTCCCCGCAGGAGGTCGACCGGCTGATGCGGCAGCTCGACGCGACTCTCGATCGCTATTTGCGGACTATGCGTGCGGCGCAAGGAAACCCGTCGCCGCAGAATACGGGCCAGCGAGGCCCAAACCGCACCGTCAGCGAGGCCGACCTCAAGAAGCTGCTGGCCCAGGCCGAGGAGATGGCCCGCAACGGCGACAAGCAGGGCGCGCAAGCAGCGCTGAACAAGCTGCAGTCGATCCTGGAATCGCTGCGCATGGGCGGGCCCAACCCGGCAGCCTCCGCCGCGCGTCAGGCGATGGACAAGCTGGGGTCGATCGCCCGTCAGCAGCAATCGTTGATGGATCGTGGCCAGCAACTGCAAAACCGTTCGCGCAGCCCCAGCTTCGACGGCAAGGGCGTAGGTTCTGCCGGACGCACGCCATCGCCCAACAATCAGGCGCAGGGCGGGCGGTCGCAGGACAGCGCCGGTGCCTTGGGCGAGGCGCAGCAGGGGCTGCGGCAGCAGCTCGATGCGCTACGCCGGTCGATGGGCGGCATGCTGGGCCAGGGCGATGGCTCGCAGGCCCTGGATCAGGCCGGTCAATCGATGGACCAGGCGACCCGAGCCTTGCGTCAGGGCCAGACCGGTACGGCGCTGAGCGCCCAGGCCGATGTGCTGACCGCCATGCGCCAGGCGGCGCAGGCGATGGCGCAGGCGATGAGCCAGGGCGGCGAGCAGGGCTCGGCCGCGACCGATCCCTTCGGCCGCGACGGCACCGGTTCGTCCTACTCCGACCAGGGCAATATGGATCTGTCCAATTCCTCGGCGCTACAGGAAAGCCGGCGCATTCTGGACGAGTTGCGCCGCCGCGCCGGCGAGCCGGACCGCCCGGCGATCGAACGCGACTACATCGACCGGCTGCTGCAGGATTTCTAAGGGACTGTTCCAGAAGTCGCTCGGCAGCCGTCTGGAGCGGTTCTCGTTCGCTCTCGCTCACGCCAACCGCTCTAAGTATTTGTTTGTCGAGCATCTTCACATGATCAGGTGATTCCATCTGATCATGATCTGCTCTAGTGGCGGCATTTTGCGCTCCGGTGCTCCAAAGCCGCCGTCATCATAGATCACGGCGACTCTTGAGCGGCTCCGTGAGCAATCAGCCGTGACGATTTACTTCGGCAGGCTACCGAATGTCACCACGGCCGAGGTGGCGTCGGCGGGCGGCGAGGGCATCGAGGTCTGGAAGCTCATGCCTTCGCCCGGCAGCAACGTCGCTTGTGACGGCGCCAACGACCAGGATTTGACCAGGTTGCCGCGCGTGTCGCGCAGGGTGACGACCAGGGTCGGTACCTTCTGAGCTTGGCTCGTCACATTGGCGATGCGTCCGGCGACAATCAGGGTCGGCTTGCCGTCAACCGGAGTCACGGCAGAATTGACGCTGCGCAATTCGAGTCCGGTGCCGGCCAATGGGGTCGAGAGGCCGAAGGCGGCATAGATCGGCTCGACGGCGGGCCATAATGCGACGATCCGCGACCGACCGACCGCCAGCAGTACCGCCAGCGCCACGACGAGTGCCGCTATAATCAGCCAGGCGGCCATCTTGGTCCGTGACCTCGGCGGCTTGCGAATCGCGGGCAGGGCCTTCCGGTTCGAAGACAGCCGTGGCGTCTGCACCGAATCGGTCAGGAAGTTCGGCATCGAATCGCCGGAGAAGGATGGCCAGGCGGCCGGCGGCTCCGGCTCGGCGGGCGGTCCTTCATGGACCGCTGGCTCCGGGAAGGCTTCGGCCGGCGGTACGGCAGCGGCGAACTCTTCGTCAGAAGGCGTCGCGTGCCAGGTTTCGCGGCAGCGTGCGCATCGCACCATGCGTCCGCGCGCCCCGAGGGCGGCAGGGTCGACGATGAAGCGGGCGGAACAGGCAGGGCAGGTGAGAATCATGAAAGGTCTGGCGAGCACTCAGGCCCTCCCTTATAGGCAGCGGTCTCGCCAACTTGCAAGCGGGCTTGGTCGCGCTGGAGCGGATCGTGCTTCGGCGCGAGTGCCGAGCATGTGAATCTGCTCTACAACTTATTGGTAGTAGATCAAATTCACACGCTTCGACGGAGACGTCGAAACGTGATTTGATCTAGCCTGCGGAGCGGGGTTGTCGTTCCCAGCGACGACGGGTACATCATGGATGTTAACGAACAAGCCGAGGGATTGGGCCGGCCGTGGTACGTTTTGAAAAGGTCGCCATGCGCTACGGCAACGGGCCGCAGATCCTGCACGGCATCGACCTCGATCTCGAGCAAGGCAGTTTCCATTTCCTGACCGGTCCCAGCGGTGCCGGCAAATCGACCCTGCTGCGCCTGATGTATCTGGCCGAGCGGCCGAGCGAGGGCAATATCAGCCTGTTCGGCCACGATGTGCAGAGCCTGGGCCGCACGCGCCGGGCGCAACTGCGCCGTCATATCGGTGTCGTGTTCCAGGAATTCCGTCTGCTCGACCATCTGAGTGCCGTCGACAACGTCGCATTGCCGCTCAGGGTCACCGGCATCAAGGAGGAGACGGTGATGGCCAATGCCGCCGAGCTCCTGCGCTGGGTCGGGCTGGAGGAGAAGCACCTGGCCGCCCAACCCTCCACGCTTTCGGGCGGCCAGCAGCAGCGTCTGGCCATTGCGCGCGCCGTCATCGGCCGGCCGGCCCTGCTGATCGCCGACGAGCCGACCGGTAATGTCGACGACGCCATGGCGATGCGCCTGATGTATCTGTTCGAAGAGCTGAATCGTTTGGGAACCACGGTGGTGATCGCGACCCACAACCAGGCGCTGATCGATCATTTCGGCCATCCGGTGCTCTATCTGGAGCGCGGCGCGCTGACCCGAATCGATCGCCGTAATGGCGAAGGGGTTCCGGTGTCGCTGGAAGAGGAGGGCGAATGATGGCCCGCCGCCCCTCGATCCTGCCGCTGGAGACCGATGGTTCCGGCCGGTTCCTGCCTTGGCTCACGGCACTCATGGTCTATCTGGCGGCGCTGGCGATCGGCGGCGCCATGAGCTTGAGCGGCGCCATCGACCGCTGGGATGCAGGTCTTGCCGGCACGCTCACCGTCCAATTGCCGCGCCCCGTCGACGGTACGCCGCTGGCGGCCAAGGATGTGAACGCGGCGCTCGATGCTCTGCGCAAGACGCCGGGCATCGTCAGCGCGACCCAACTCGGTGACGATGCGCAGGCGCAATTGCTGAAACCCTGGCTCGGCGACAAGGCCGACGCGTTGAGCCTGCCCCTGCCGGTGCTGGTCGATGTCCATGTGGCCGACGGTGCCGCGATCGATACCGATGGGCTGCAGAAGCGCCTGAATGCCATCGTGCCAGGGGCGGCGGTCGCGACCCATGACCGCTGGCTCGGCCGTCTGTTCCGCGTCGCCCGCGCCATCGAGGTGACGGCTTTCGCCATCGTGGCGTTGATCGCGGTGGCTGCCGTCGCCACCATCGTCTTCGTCGTGCGCACGGGACTGCTGATCCATAGCCATGTTATCGACTTGCTGCACATGATCGGCGCGCGCGACAGCTTCGTCGCGCGCCAGTTCCAATGGCATGCCTTCCGATTGGGCTTGCGCGGCGGCATCATCGGCGTGGTGGCCGCGGCCCTGACCATCGCGGCGTTCTATGCCGTCGGCATGATGGGCGCGAACGGAGGCGAGCAGGCGGTGATGCCGAGCCTGGGTCTCACGGCCAACGGCGTGTCGGCGGCGGTGATCCTGGCCGTGCTATTGCCGTTCTGCGCCGGGGGCATCGGCCTTCTGACCGCGCGGTTGACCGTCCTGGGCGCGCTCGGACGCCTGCCTTGAGCGATGTGGCACCTCGCAAGCCAGTCGCCTGGATGTTGGGCGGCTGGTTCTGGAATGCAATCTGGGTGGCCGCCATGCTGTGGCTGGCCGGTCTTGCCTGGTTCGTTGCCAGCTTCGATAAGGGCACGCCGGATGCAGTGACCAAGGTCGATGCCATCGTCGTGCTGACCGGCGGCAGCCAGCGCATCGACAGCGGGTTGCGCATGTTGGTCGAGGGCAAGGGCAAAGAGGTCTTCGTCTCGGGCGTGCCGCCGAAGATTGACCGGGCGCAGATCCTGCGCCTATCGCCAGCCATTCCCGCCTGGGTGCACGACCATGTCAGCCTGGGCCATGCGGCCGGCAATACGGTGGGTAATGCGCGGGAGACAGCCGATTGGCTGGCGACGCGTCACGCCCACAGCATCCGGCTGGTCACCGCCGACTATCACATCCGGCGCAGCCTGATCGAGTTCCGCCGGATGTTGCCGCCCGACATCCGCATCATCCCCGACCCGATCCATCCGGACTACGGGCATTTCCCCTGGCGGTACCGGATTCATTTGATCGTCGTCGAATATATCAAGTATCTCCTTTCGGCGGCCCGTATGCTGCTTGCACCCGGCCATGCCTATGGCCACGGTGACCCGTTCATTTATTCCGAATGATGGAATCGCTGCCGTGATCGCGTTACGCGCCGCCTTGTTCTGGTGCTGCTGGGCCGCTTGGACGGTGGGGCTGGGTACGGTCGGGTTGCCGGTGTTCCTGCCGATATTCCGAAAGCACCGTCGCACGGCGGTCGCCATCAGCAAGCTCTGGGCCTCGGGTAGCCTGTGCCTCATGCGCGTGTTTCTGGGCCTGCGCCACGAGGTGCGCGGGGTGGAGCACAAGCCCGCCGGACCGGCGATCTTTGCGCTCAAGCACCAATCCGCGTGGGAGACGATCGCGCTCGCCTGCCTGCTCGACGATCCGGCGATCGTGCTGAAGCGCGAATTGCTGTCGATCCCGTTCTTCGGCTGGTATCTCGCCCGCGTCGGCATGATCGCCATCGATCGCATGGCGGGTGCCGGCGCTCTGAAGCAGATGGTGGCGCAGGCGCGTACGGCGGTGGCGCAAGGCCGGCCGATCGCGATCTTTCCCGAAGGCACGCGTGGCCGCATCGGCGAGAAGCTGCCCTACCACCCAGGGGTCGGCGCCCTTTATACCCAGCTGGGCCTGCCGCTGGTGCCGGTGGCGCTCAATTCCGGCCTCTATTGGCGCAAGGGCTTTTTCGACAAGGCGCCCGGCGTCATCATCATCGAATTCCTACCCAATCTTGCCCCTGGCGCCGACCGGCGCGAGACCATCGCCCAGCTGGAGACGCGGATCGAAACCGCAACCCAGCGCCTGGTCGAGACCCCACGAACCATGCAGGACCGCCGCGCTTATATTTGAGGGATTTCTGCAACGGTCCAGGCCGTTCTGTAGAGGTTCCGGACGTTCTGTGGATAAGTATGTGGACAAACTTGGGGATCGATGCGTGGATTACCTGTATCCACGCCAGGATTTCCGGGCCTTTGCGAGAATAGCAGCCATCAAGACGTCCGAAGGTGCGATTGTTGGCAAAGTGAAATATTGCGGTAACAAGGATCGCGGGTGGAGCCTGGCAGATGACCATCCCTCTCGACGAGCTGGCGCCGATTTCCCAGCAGGTCTGGCGTCTGAAATACCGTCACCGTCATCCCGATGGCAGCCCGGCGGAGGCGAGCGTCGCCGATAGCTGGCGTCGGGTCGCGGTAGCCCTGGCCGCGGTCGAGGCCGATCCAGCCACATGGCGGCCACGTTTCGAGGCGGCGTTGGAGGATTTCCGTTTCCTGCCCGGCGGCCGCATCCTCGCCGGTGCGGGGACCGATCGCGATGTGACACTGTTCAACTGCTTCGTCATGGGCACCGTGCCCGACGATCTCGGCGGCATCTTCACCCATCTGCGCGAAGCGGCGCTGACCATGCAAAAGGGCGGCGGCATCGGCTACGATTTCTCGACGTTGCGACCGCACGGTGCGCTGGTGCGGCGCCTGGGCGCCGATGCCTCGGGGCCGATCTCCTACATGGATGTCTGGGATGCCATGTGCCGGACGATCAGCAGCGCCGGTTCCAGGCGTGGCGCGATGATGGCGACGCTCAGGGTCGACCATCCGGATATCGAGGCGTTCATCGACGCCAAGCGTACGCCCGGCCGATTGTCGATGTTCAATCTCTCGGTCACGGTCAGCGACGACTTCATGCGTGCGGTCGCCGATGACGCGCCATGGGAGTTGCGTTTCGGCGGCCGCGTGGTGCGCTCCTTGAGCGCGCGGGCGCTGTGGGACCGCATCATGCGGGCGACATATACCTATGCCGAGCCGGGCGTGATCTTCATCGACCGCATCAATGCCCGCAACAACCTGGCCTATTGCGAACGCATAGCCGCGACCAACCCTTGTGGCGAGCAGCCGCTGCCGCCTTATGGCGCATGTCTGTTGGGCTCGGTCAATCTGGCCCGGCTTGTCGAATATCCGTTCTCGAGCCGGGCAAGCCTGAACGAGGCGGCCTTGGCGGCCGTTGTGCCGGTGGCGGTGCGCATGCTCGACAATGCCATCGATGCCTCGAAATTCCCGCTGGCCGAGCAGGAGGCCGAAGCCGGGGCCAAGCGGCGCATCGGCCTCGGCGTCACTGGGCTCGCGGATGCGCTGGCCTTCTGCAACATCCGCTATGGTTCCGGGGCGGCAGTCGATCTTACCGAACGCTGGCTGCGCATCCTGCGCGATTCGGCATATCGCGCCTCGGTCGATCTCGCGGCGGAGAAGGGGGCTTTCCCGCTATTCGAGCGTGAAGCCTATCTGGCTGCGCCGATGATCCGCGATCTGCCGGGCGACATCCGCGACGGCATCGCCCGCCACGGCATCCGCAACGCGCTGCTGACCTCGATCGCGCCGACCGGCACCATCTCGCTGCTGGCCGACAACGTATCGTCGGGCATCGAACCGATCTTCGCGCTCGAATTCAACCGGGCCATCCTGGATTACGACGGTTCGGCACGGCACGAGAATGTCTGCGACCATGCCTATCGGCTGTTCCGTCGCCTGCATGGCGACGACGCGCCGCTGCCGGCCGGCCTGGTCACGGCCATGGAACTTTCGCCCGAAGAACATCTGGTGATGCAGGCCGCGGCGCAGAAATACGTCGACAGCGCGATATCGAAGACGATCAACGTGCCGGTCGACATTCCTTTCGAGCAGTTCCGCTCGATCTACTGGCGGGCCTATGAACTCGGCTGCAAGGGCTGCACGACATATCGCCCGAACGAGATCACCGGTGCGGTGCTATCGACCGGCCAAAAGGTGACTGGCCAGAAGGTGACTGCCGCCGACGAGCCCCATGCCTGTCCTTCCTGCGGCGAGATCGGCCTGATCGAGCAGGAAGGCTGCGCCGAATGCCTGTATTGCGGCTATTCGCGCTGTTAGCTGTCGTTCGATCAACGATACCTGGCAAAGTGGACGATGAGGGCGTCCCCGACCTTGCCTGGAGCCCGCGCGGCGGGAAATGCCCGACGTCGTCGAGGACGATCCGTTGAATAGCCCTCGGCAAAGTAAATCGGTACCGCCTTGCACCATCAGCGTCGGTACACGGATCGTGTCGATCCTCTGGCGCGAATCACTCGTATGGGTGCGGTCCATGGCAACTTCCGTTTCCAGGGCCTCGCCGCTGCCTGGATCAAGGCAGACCTGCATTCACTAACGCTTATTTTTTCGGATCGATCCGGCATCTATGCCCGGGATAGGTTTCTTCCCCATAATCGAGACCGCAGGTGAATATGCGCTGGTTGATGCGTTCCAAGATTCATAACGCCACCGTCACGGAGGCCAATCTCGCCTATATCGGCTCCATCACCATCGATCAGGATCTGCTGGACAAGGTCGGGCTGTGGGCGGGCGAACGCGTACTGGTCGTCTCGAACACCTCGGGCGCGCGGCTTGAAACCTATGTCATCAGCGGGCCTCGGGGTTCGGGTGCCATCTGCATGAACGGGGCGGCCGCCCACCTCATCAAGGAGGGCGAGCAGATCATCATCATGGGCTTCGAACTGACATCCGAACCGATCGAGCCCAAGGTGGTGCTGGTGAATGCCGATAATGGTTTCGTCCGCTTCCTGACCGAGGTGCCGGGCACCTCCTTGGCCTGACGGTTCCGTTCCTTGAACGACAGACGGAACCGGACGAAGCGATCCTGATTTTACACGGCGAGACGTCATTGGATTTGGAGGTTGTCCATGACCGACAAGACCGAGACCGAGATCCTGCTCGCCGAGGCCGCCAATTGCCGCAAATTGGCAGAGATGACCGGCGACCCCACCGCACGCGAGGCGCTGGAGCGGATCGCCCGCAAGCATGACGAACGCCGGATGGCACTCGAGTCGCTACGAGCGGGGATGCAGGGCCACCAATCGACCGACGAATTCTCCCTCGACCGCTTCGTGATCGAAGAGCCGCTGATTGTCGATGCGCCGATATCCGATGGCGAAGAGATGCGCGTCGCTTGAGCCGCGTCGGGTTGAGCGCCAGGGGTTGAGCGGGGGACCTCGACCTAAATATGCGCGCAATGCGCCCGGCTGTATTATGGTCGCCACGTGACCGAGGCCGGCGATTGGATGGGAAATGGTTGAGAACAATACGCTATCCGTGACGGCGCCTAAGCTTGAGGGCAAGGCGGTGGCCGCCGTGGCGCTCGGCAACGCGCTCGAATTCTACGATTTCACGATCTACGCCTTCTTCGCTGTTTCGATCGGTAATGCCTTCTTCCCCGCCAAGAACCCGATGGACAGCCTGCTGTCGTCGTTGGCGCTGTTCGGTCTCGGCTATGTCATGCGGCCCTTGGGCGGCATCGTCATCGGCGCCTTCGGCGACCGGGCCGGGCGCAAGCCTGCGATGCTGCTGACCATCGCGCTGATGGCGGTGGGCATGCTGATGCTGGCAGTGACGCCAGGCTACGCCGTGATCGGCGGCTGGGCCCAGGTGCTGGTGGTAGCGGGCCGGCTGATTCAGGGGCTGGCGCTGGGCGGCGAGGTCGGACCCTCCACCGCCTATCTGCTGGAGGCGGCACCGCCCCGGCATCGCGGTTTCATCGCCAGCTGGCAGATCGCCAGCCAAGGCTGTGCCGCGCTCTTCTCCGGCATCATCGCTTCCATACTCACCGCCATCATCGGCGACCAGGCGATGAGCGACTGGGGCTGGCGCGTCATGTTCCTGCTGGGCTTCGCCGTGGTGCCGGTGGGCTTCATCATCCGCAGCCAGCTGCCGGAGACCGCCGGCACGGCCAAGGACCCGGAGGCGGCAGGCAGCACGGCCGGCGTGATCCTGCGCCTGTTCACCCGCTATGGCCGCCTGCTGTTCCTGGGGTTCCTGGTGATCGCGGCCTCCACCGTCTCGAATTCCATCGGCACCAACATGCCGGTCTATGCTCGTTCGACCCTGGGGCTCGCGGAGCGGGTTTCGAGCGCCGTGCCGATCGCGTTCGGCATCGCCTCGGTCGTGTTCCCGCTGGTCGGCGGCTGGCTCGCCGACCGCTATGGCCGCCGGCCGGTCCTGATCTGGCCGCGCGCGGCGATCCTGGTGATCGCCATTCCGGTGTTCTATTTCCTGGAGCGGCACCCGACGGCGCTCAACGTCTATGGCGTGACCTTCCTGATGTCGATGCTGTCCTCGATCAACGCCGCCGCCATCATCGTCGGCATCCCGGAATCCCTGCCGCGCGGTGTGCGCAGCGCCGGGCTCGCCATCGTCTATGCCTTCTCGGTCTCGATCTTCGGCGGCAGCACCAATTACGTCGTCAACAAGCTGATCGCGATCTCCGGCGACAAGCTGGCGCCGGCTTATTACCTCGCCGCCTTCAGCATCATCGGCACCATCGCCGCCATGCTGATGCCGGAGACGCGCAAGCAGGATTGAAGCCGGTTTCCCAAAGGCTTTCTGCTTTTGTTGGCGTCCCCATTCGTCATGCCCGGACTTGATCCACTGGTGTCCGGTTTAGAATTCAGAGCCATTGGAGGACGAGCTGATCTGAGGCTGGGTCGTCTTTCTGTATGAGCAGCCGGTCGATGCGCTTTCGGTGCATGAGATTGGCGCGGACGAGACGGGCGAAGGCCAGCGGGC
>DATJJW010000239.1:0-3452 GCA_035491935.1 Allostellaceae bacterium
GTCCAGCCTGCGGTCCAACTGGAGCACCACCCACAACGTAAGCAGAGCCGCGACGACGCGCGCGATCGTCGCGTCGAACTCCGGAAGCGCCATCCCGAACCTTGTGAAAGGCGCCGTGAAGTCGGCCGGGACGAAGGGGCCGGTTGGGTCGACCGTCATTGAAGTCAGCATCCGGAAGAAATCGTAGTATTGGGCATTAATATAGCCAGTGGGCGCAAAGCCGTAGGGGATGGCGAGCACAACGAGCACCGCCAGCGCCAGCACCGGTATCAATCTGGGGCGCAGCGCTCCCGCCAGCAGCAGCATGATGATCGCCGTGGGTTTGGCGATGATCGCAAGGGAGGCCCAGAAGAAGCACCAGGCGCGGCGCCCCTCGAGTGCGGACAGCGTCAGAAACCAGCACGCCCCGGTGAGCAGGATCGTCGCCTGGCCGTTGCGAAGAGCCGCCAGCGAAACCGGCAGGGCAAGGAAAACGCCGAAAGACAGGAGCCATGTCTGCTCCTGGCCGCCGATCTTGCGGACCTGGCGCATCGCGGCGAAGGTGAGCACCCCAAAGCCCAGCGCGTGCCAAAGGATGTTACCCAGATACGGCCCGAGTTTCAGCAGAGGGACGTAGAGGATGGCGAAGGCCGGAGCGTACAGATACCCCATCGCGACTTCGACCTGATACAGCGGTCGGCGGCTCAGAAAAGCTTCACTGCCATATCGATAGATATGGATCACCGAACGTGCATTGGGCGACCATAGCACCAGGCCCAGCACGACCAGAAACGACCCGATCCACAGCCAAAGCCCCAAACGGTCGAAAACCGGCTTGGAAATCATCATCGAATGCCCCACCCAACCTTCGAAGCGGGATCAGTCGAGCACCGTCCCGGCATTTTGATGGCGGCGCCATATCATGGCGAAAACAGCACGGTATAGCCGCCGATCCGCCGCCCGGCGATATCACGGCTTTAGGAACACCTTTCCATTCGGCTTGGCGAGTTCGGCCGGCAGCCGCGCCATCGCCTCGTCCAGCGGCACGACCGCCGTGACGTCGGTCGACCAACGCCCGTCGGAAAAGCGCTTCTGCGCTTCCAGCACTGCCGGGCCCAGCCGGTCGCGGAACTGGCGCATCCATTCGGCCAGCCAGAAGCCTTCCACGCGCTTATGCTGGAAGATCAGCTGGCCGGGCTCGCGGATCATCGTCGGCTCGGCGTCGAGCCGGCCGTAGACGATCCAGCGCGCTCGCTTCGGCATGGCGTTGAAGATGGTTGAAGCCAGCGGGCCGGTAACCGCGTCGAGGAAGATGCGCGGCTGCTCGGCCTTGATGGTTTCGCGCAACGCCGCTTCGAAATCCGCCGCCTTCTCGTTGAGCACATGGGCGGCGCCGAGACCCTTCAACAGCGGGATCTGCTCGTCACGGCGTACGGTGACGATCGGCCGAAAGCCTTCCTCCTTCGCCAGCCCGATGATCAACTTGCAGAGCTGGCTGGCGCCCGCGGTCATGATGAAGGCCTTTTCGCCCTCCTGCTTGACGATGTCGAACATGGCCAGGGCGGTCAGCGGATTGACGATCATCGCGGCGGCGTCCTCGTCGCGCACCGTGTCGATGAGCGCGATGCAGGACGCGGCCTCGGCGACCGCATAATCCGCCCACGCCCCCCAGTTCGACACACCGGTGGCGAAGGCGACACGCTTTCCGGTCAGGCTCCTGGCATAGGCGTCGTCGCCGGTGGCGACGACTATGCCGACGCCTTCGAAGCCCGCCGGCCGGCCCTTCACCCGCGGCTGGCCGTATTGGCCCTTGATGAAGGCGATATCGGACGGATTGATCGAGGCGAGATTGACCTTGATCAGCGCCTGCGATGGACCAGGCGCCGGCACCGCGATGCTGCCGGGCTGGAGATAGGGCTCCATCGCCTCCAGCGCGGCCGCCGAGGGCGTCCTGGTGTAACCGTCGCCGACAAGCAGCAGACCCCGCATTTGCGATGGAAGCGTCATGGCCGTCAGACCTTTTCCTGCGTGTATTTCTTCAGTTCCGTCCGCGCCACCTGGCGCCGGTGCACGGCATCCGGCCCATCGGCCAGCCGCAAGGTTCTCAGATGCGTCCAGGAGCGGGCGAGCGGCGTGTCCTGGCTGATGCCTTGCGCGCCGAACATCTGCACCGCCTCGTCGGTGACCTTCAGCGCGACGCGGGGCGCCACCACCTTGATCTGGCTGATCCAGGGCGCGGCCGCGCGGGCGTCTCCCTGGTCGATCATCCACGCGGCCTTGAGGCACAAGAGCCGCGCCATCTCGATCTCCATGCGGCATTCGGCGATGATGTCGAAATTGGCGCCGAGCTTGGCCAGCGACTGGCCGAAGGCCTCGCGCCGCACCGAACGCTGGCACAGCATCTCCAGCGCCATCTCGGCTTGGCCGATGGCGCGCATGCAGTGATGGATGCGGCCAGGCCCCAGCCGCCCCTGCGCGATCTCGAAACCCCTGCCCTCGCCCAGGATCAAATTCGTCGCCGGCACCCGCACATCGTCGAACCTGAGATGCATGTGGCCATGCGGGGCGTCATCGTCGCCATAGACCTGCATGGGCCGCAGCTTGCTGATGCCCTTGCTGTCGGCGGGCACCAGGATCATCGAATGCCTGCGGTGCTGCGGCTCCTCGTCCGATCCGGTCCTGACCATCACGATATAGATTGCGCAGCGCGGATCGCCGGCGCCGGACGCCCACCATTTCTCGCCGTTCAGCACATAATCGCCGCCCTGCCGCTCGCAGCGCATCGAGATGTTCGTCGCATCCGAGGAGGCGACGTCCGGCTCGGTCATCAGATAGGCCGAGCGTATCCGGCCCTCCAGCAGTGGCTCCAGCCAGTCCCGCTTGTGCGCCTCCGAGCCGTAACGCTCCAGCACCTCCATGTTGCCGGTGTCGGGCGCCGAGCAGTTGAAGGTTTCGGCACCGAGATGCGCCTTGCCCATCTCCTCCGCCAGGTAGGCGTATTCGACGGTGGAAAGGCCGTAGCCCCGCTTGGAATCGGTCAGCCAGAAGTTCCACAGCCCGCGCTCCCGCGCCGCCTTCTTCAGGCCTTCCAGGATTTCCGTTTGCCTCGCCGTATAGGACCAGCGGTCGCCGCCCTTGCCGATCTCGGCGAGAAATTCTTCGCCGAGCGGCGCGATCTCGTCGCGCACCATCGCCGCCACGCGCTGATGGATTGGCTTCAGCCGCTCGGTCATGCCGAGATTCATATCCGTCATCGCTTCCGGCCTTTCCGAAGATAGAGCTTTACCCGTGGCAAGGATGACCGTACTTCGGCTAGCCTTGTCAACGCGAGTCCCTCGTCGGTTTGATCGAGGTGTGCGGAGGAATGCAATGAGCTATCTGGACAAGCTGTTCTCGGTCGCCGGCAAGACCGCGCTGGTGACGGGCGCGGCGACCGGCATCGGCCGCATGGTGGCGACCGGGCTGGTGCGCGC
>DATJJW010000240.1:0-27281 GCA_035491935.1 Allostellaceae bacterium
CGCAAGCTGCGCGAGAAGCAGACCTGGACCCTCGACCAGGCGGCGCTGTTCTGTGTCGTGCGCGCGATCACGCGCCACCGCCCAGACATCGTCATCCGCGACCTCGCCGCCGTGTTGGGCGCACCGATGGCCGAGACGATCGGCAGCCAGGGCAGCTTCGAACAGAAGCGGCAGATGCGTATCGCCGCTTCCGTCGGGCTTTAAGGGCAGCTTTAGCCCAGCTTCTTCTTGGTGTTCTGCAGGAAGCTGAAATCGCAGGCCGTGTCGTAATCGACCTTGCTAATGCCAGTCCCCTCGCGGAACCAGACCGGCGCCGCGCGGGCATAGGAGTCGGCGCTGATGAAGCCGTTGTAATTATAGACGCCGGGCCTTTTGTAATAGGTAATCTCGCGCTTGACCGCGGCCTCGCGCCCTTCGCCCAGATATTTGGGTCCGACCAGCTTGAAGATGTCGTCGACCGAGGCGGCCTTGATCCAATGCGCCGCGCGATAGATCGCATTGACCATCGCCTGCGTTACATCCGGCTGCTTCTTGATCGTCGTCTGCAGGGCATAGATCACGGCCCCTACCGGGATCGGCCCGCCGAAGATGCGATCGAGGTTATTCCGGTCGAGCGGATCGAAGATGAGGTTGCCCCATTTATTGTCGACCGCCTCGAACATCCAGCCCGGCTGGGCCATGATCGCATCGAACTGCTTGGATTTGAGCCCGCCCAGCAGGCTCTGCGCACCGCCGCCGGCGACCCAGTTGACCTTCTGGGCCAGCCCCAGCTTCTCGAAGATGTAGCTGCCATAGGTCCAGGTGCTGGCGCCGATCTGGGTGGCGGCGATCACCGGCTTGGCGCCACCCGGCTTCTTCCAATTGGCGAAGGCTTCCGGGCTGGTGATGCCCTGGGCATAGAGATCGGAACGCACGACCATATTCGAGGTCGTCGGGAAGGTCGCCGTCACGAACAGGATCTTCGATGCCTTGCCGCGATTGGTGAGCTGCAGCGGATGCGCCGTATCGCCGATGGCATAGTCGGTCTGGCCGGCAGCCAGCGTCTGGCGCGTCTGCACACCGGCATCGGTCACAGTGATCTTGAGGTCGAGACCCTCCTGCTTCGCAAAGCCGCCCTCCAACGCCACCATCGGGAAGATGGTGGCGGTATCGGCCGGCCCCAGCACCAGGCTGGTCGGCGTGAGCTTGCCGCCGTCGGCCAGGCCGGTGCGCGGCAGGCTGAGCGCGCCCGCCAGGCTGGCGGCCCCACCCAGGAAATATCGACGATCAAATCCAGACATGCTGCTTCTCCCTATTATCGGGGCCCCTTCACAGGCCTCTTGTCATTCCGCCGTCCATGTCGACGATCGAGCCGTGCAGATAGCTGCCGACCTCTCCCGCCATGAAGGCCACCAATTCGGCGATATCCTTGGGCTCGCCGATACGCACGATGCCGCTCTGCCGTACAAGTTTCTGCTCGGCAGCCGCGCGATCCAGCTTCTCATCCTTCATGATCTTGGCGATACGCCCGTCCAGCCGATCGGTACGGATCTGCGCCGGGTTGATGGCATTGACCCGGATGCCGCAATGGCGGCCGAAATCGGCCAAGGATTTGGTGAGCGCCAGGATGGCCGAATTCACCGTGCTGCCGATGGCATAGCCCGCGGGCGGCGTCCGGGAAGCGGCGCCGGCGATCATGACGATATTGCCCTTCGTCTTCTCCAGCTCCTTCCAGGCCGCGCGAAGCAGTCGGACATGACCGAAGAATTTGAGGTCGAAGCCATTGGCCCAATCGGTATCGGTGCAGCTGAGGAAATCCTTATGCTGCGCCGTGCCGGCATTGCAGACGATGACGTCAAGCCGGCCGAAAGCCTTGAGCGTCGCCTCGAGCACGGCGGCGGGCGCCTCGGTTTGGGTCAGGTCGATGGGGGTCGCGATCGCCTTATGACCGGCAGATGTCAGCGAGGCGACCAGCTCGTGCATCTGGTCGGCCGAGCGGGCGGCCAGCGACACGGCATAGCCTTCTGCTGCCAGCTTTCGGGCAACGGCAGCACCGATGCCGCGGCTGGCACCGGTGATCAGGGCGGTCTTCTGCGTCATTGAATGTGTCTCTTCTTCTGCGGCACGCAAAGCCGGGTGAGGTCGCCGATGGCTCCCAGGCTCTCTATGCCGCGGGTTCGTTGCAGCACGATGCCGCGTGTCGTCTCATCCAGGATATTCTGGGATTGGGCCAGGAATTTCTCGTCCAGCTCCGCATCGGTCATCGGCCGAGCGGTGCTGCCCCGGCAATGCTCGACGCGTGATTCCAGCACCTGGCCGCCGGCCATATGGGCGAAGACGGTGCATTGATCCATGCCCATGGAGGCATCGGCCGTGGCCGTCACCTTCTCGGCCAGGGTGCGGATTGCGGGATCGGCGACCGCCTCGTCGCTCTCCTCGGCGATACCGGCCTTGGCCCGGATGAGGGCTGCCGCCGCCCAGTGATAGACCGAGTTGTGCGACTGCATGCCGGTCCTGGGAGCGCGCAGGCCGGTAAGCTTCAACGTCACCGGGTGTACCTGAAGTTCGACCCGTTCGATGGCTCCGGCGTTGAAGCCCGGACGGTGTGCCAGCTCCAGGCAGGCATCGATCGAAGGATGGGCGACGATGCCGCAGGGATAGGGCTTGTAGGTCAATGTCGCGAGTTCGAAGCGCTGGCCCAGCCCCTCGACCGCGACGTCCAGATTGGCCGGGGCGGCGAAGACCTCCGCGAAGCCCTTGGCCCCTTCGATGCTGCCCTCGTTCGCCGTGAACCCCGCCGCGGCCAACAAGGCCGATGTCACGCCGGCACGGGCCGCGACACCCGGCATCAGGGGGGTTGCATCGGTACCATGGACGACACGGATGCCGGCCGCCTGGGCCGCCGCCGAGCCGATGGCCCAGGCGGTCTTCTGCGCGTCGAGCTTCAGGAGCTTGGCACCGGCGACGGCGCCACCCATGCCGCCGGTGATGCCGGTCATGAACAGGCCCAAGGCACTCTTGGCCGGCGCCGTCGTCAGGATATTGCTGACACGGCACATGACCTCGATGCCGAGGATCAGCGCATGCAGCGTGTCCTCGCCGCTGGCACCGATGCGCTCGGCCAGGGCCAATGTCGCCGCCGCCACCGGGCTCGTCGGGTGGGCGACCGAGGGCGGATGCGTATCGTCATAGACATGGACGCTGGCGCTCATCGAATTGAGCAGGGCTGCCAGCATGGCATCGACACGCAAATCCCGACCGATGACCTGCGCCTCGCCCGGACCCGAGGCCGGCGCCAGGACGGCGACCGCCTTCTCCAGCGCTGGATGGTCGGCGCCGCCAAGCGCACCGCCCATCCAATTCACCAGCGCGCGTTTCGCCTCCGCATGGATCGCGTCCGGCATGGCGTCGAAGCGCGAATTGGCGACGTAAGCCGCCAGCTCGCGAGTGACCTTGAGGGAGCTGGTGTCATGACTATCCGCCATCAGCCGATATCCTGGTAATGCGCCTGCCAGCGCAGCAGATAGCGTTGCACCCGGCCGATGCCGAGCGAGAGCGCCACGCCGACGATCATCAGCACGAAGACCGAGACCATCATATCGGCCGCATCCGCCCGCGCCTGGCCCTCGACGATCAACTTGCCCAGGCCCCGTTCCGTGCCGATGAACTCGGCGACGATGACGCCGATCAGCGAGAATGAGAGCGCCGGGGTCAGCGAGGCGAAGACCCAGCTCATGGTCGAGGGCAGAATGGTCGTGCGCATGATCTGCCAGCGGGTGGCGCCGAACAGGCGCGAGACCGCGATATGGTCGCGGTCGACCGAGCGCGCGCCCTCGAAGGTGTTGAAGAACACGACGAAGAACACGGTGACCCAGGCGGTCATGACCTTCGACACGTCGCCCAGCCCGAACATCAGGATGATGACCGGCACCATGGCGATGCGCGGGATCGCATTGAAAGCGATGATGAAGGGCGAATAGATCTTGGCCAGGATCTCCGACCGGCCGAGCGCCAGCCCCGCGACGACGCCGGTGACAGTACCGACTGTGAAGCCCCAGAAGGTGTTGAGCAGGGTCGCCCCGGTCGCGACCCACAGATTGTTCGGGTGCTGGGCGAGACAGGCGGCGACGCCGCCCGGCTTCGACAGCAGCCAATCGCCGTTGAAGTCGGTCAGGCATCCCAGCTGCAGGAAGCGTGTGAAGATGTCGCTGGGCTTGGAGATGAAATAGGGGTCGATCAGGCTGGGAATCAGCCAGACCCCATCATTGTCGCGCCATGTGGCGCCCCATTGCCACAGGACCAGGACGAAGACGATCTGGATGATGCGCCAGAAGGCGATCTTGGCGGCTTGGTTCTTCATCGCGCCGCTCCTTCAGGGCGGTCGTCCCGGCGGAACTCCTCGCCCAGGCTGTGCCACATATGCGAGAAGGCCTCGCCATATTCCTTGGTCTCGCGCAGTGTCACGGCATCGCGCGGCCGGGCGAAGGGGATGGCGAAATCCTCTTTCAGATGGCTGGGCCGGGCCGACATCAGCAGAACCCGGTCGGCCAAGGTCAGCGCCTCGCCCAGATCGTGGGTCACGAACAGCACGGTCTGGCGCTCGCGGTCCCACAGCTCCAGGAGGAAGCGGTGCATCTCCAGCTTGGTGTGGGTGTCGAGCGCGCCGAAGGGCTCGTCCATCAGCAGGATCTGCGGCTTGGTGACCAGCGTGCGCATCAGCGAGACGCGCTGGCGCATGCCGCCAGACAGCGTCAGCGGGAAATGATCGCGGAAAGCATAGAGGCCAGCAACCGCCAGCGCCTCATCGACCAGTTCCTTCCGCTCGCCCGGCTTCACACCTGCGATCTCCAGCCCGTATCCGACATTCTGGGCGACAGTGCGCCAGGGATATGTCGTGTCGCGCTGGAAGACGTAGCCTACCGATTTCGCGCAATGATCCTTGCGCACCGGCTGGCCGTCGATCTCGATGGCGCCCTCGGTGATGGCGATCAGTCCGGCCACCATGTTGAGCACGGTCGACTTGCCGCAGCCGGATGGGCCCAGCAGCGCCACGAATTCGCCTTCGCGCACGGTGAAGGAGATATTCTCGATGGCGACGACCGGCGACGCGCCGCTGCCATAGGTCTTGCGCACGTCGCGCACCGCGATGCGCTCGCGCGGCAACGCGGCGGTATTCGGGGAATGGGGAGCGGTCTGGAAATTCATCGTGCGCTCCCCGCCGGCCGGAACATCGGCAGCGTCGCATCCGCGATATCGAGGTAATCCGCCTCGACTGCCATGCCGATGGCGACATCCTTGGGATCGCAGCCGGTGATGCCGGTCATCAGATGCGGGCCCTCCGCCAGCTCGACGATGGCGACGACGTAGGGGACCTGGCCCGAGAATGCCGGGCTCGGTGCCCGCTGCACCAGGGTGAAGGAATAGACGGTGCCGGTTCCCGAGACCTCGATCCATTCGAGATCGGCCGAGCTGCAATGCGGGCACAGGCTGCGCGGGTAGAAATGCGTTCGGCCACACGCCTTGCAGGAGGGCAGCATGAAGCGATGCTGCCTGACCGCCGACCAGAAGGGCGCGGTCAGGGCGTCGGGGGCCGGCAAGGGCCGCATCGGTGTCGTCTCAATCATCGCGTGCCCTCCCCGCCGATCAGCAATGTGCAGTGAACACTCATCACACCACCATTACCGTGGGCAAGCGCGATGTTGACGTTCGGTACCTGGCGCTCGCCGGCATCGCCGCGCACCTGGCGTACCGCTTCCAGGACGTGGAACAGCCCGCCGCCGACACCCGGATGACCGGCGGACATCAGCCCGCCATATGTCGTGATCGGCAAGGCGCCGCCGAGGCGGACCCGGCCGCCTTCGACGAAGGCACCGCCCTCGCCCTTGGCACAGAAGCCCAGATCCTCCAGCTCGATCAGCACGGTGATGGTGAAGCAGTCATAAAGCTGGGCGACCTGCACGTCCCCGGGGCTAAGTCCTGCCTGGGCGAAGGCGGTCTTGCCGGATTCGACGGCACCGGTGGTGGTGAAGTCGCGGGCCTCGCCGATATGGCTGTGGCGCACGCCATAGCCGGAACCCAGGAGATGCGCTGGCCTGGTCTTGAGGTCGCGCGCGCGTTCCGCCGTGGTGACGATGAGCGCGGCCGCACCATCCGAGACGATGGCGCAGTCGAACATATGCAGCGGCGTCGAGATCATGCGCGAGTTCAGCACGTCCTCGATCGTGATCGGTTCGCGCTTATGTGCCATCGGGTTGAGCGCGGCATGGCCGCGGATCGCCACCGCCACCTCAGCCATCTGCTCAGAGGTCGTGCCGAATTCATGCATGTGCCGTTGCGCGACCAGCGCGTAGAGCGATGGTACGACGGGACCGTAGGGCACCTCGAATTGCGGATGGGCGCTGCCGCTTTCGGCCATGCTCTTTACGGCTTGAGCGCGCGAATTGAACGAGAGCAGGTTCTGGCCGGCGACACACAGCGCGGTCGTGCACTGCCCGGTTGCGACCGCCGCGACAGCTTGCGCCACCATGGCGCAGCCCGATGCGCCGGCCATGTCGACCGTGGTCATGAAGCGCGGGTTGATACCAAGATGGTTGGCGACGGCACCGGCCGGCGCCTGCCAGTGCTCGACACGCACCGGCGTGGTCAGCAAGCCATCGACGTCACGCAAGGAAAGACCGGCATCGGCCAGGGCCGCCTGCACCGCATCGCTCTGCAATTGCAGCGCGGAGCGGCCCTCGATCTTGCCGACGCGGCTCTGGCCGATGCCACAGATGACGGGCCGGTTCATCAGGGAGCCTCCGCCGCCACGACCAGCGCATCGACGATGCGGATGCCTTTGCCGGCCTCGCAGACGCGCAACGGGTTGACGTCGAGCTCGGCGATCTGGCCGGCGAAGTCGGCCCCCAGCCAGGACAGGCGCACGATGGCATCGACCAGCGCGTCGATATCCTTGGGCTTTTCGCCGCGCACGCCGGTCAGCAGCGGATAGGTCCGCAGCTCCTGCAACATGGATCGGGCCTCATCGGGTCCCACCGGCGCCATGCGGTAGGAGAGATCGCGCAGCACCTCGATATGGATGCCACCGGCACCGACCATGACCACCGCGCCGAAGGTCGGATCGGAGACGATACCGACGACCATCTCCAAGCCTTCGGGCGCCATCTCCTGCACCAGCACGCCGTTCAGTTGCGCATCCGGCCTGTAGGCTTTGGCGGCCGCCATGATCCCGTCGAAGGCGATGCGCGCGGCATCGGCACCCTCGACGCCCAGGCGGATGGCCTTGGCCTCGGTCTTGTGCGGGATGTCGGGGGATTCGATCTTCATCGCCGCCGGAGCGCCGAAGCCCGCAACGAGATTGGCCGCTTCCTCGGCCGTGGTCGCCAGCCCTTCCCTCATGCGCGGCAGACCATAGGCTGCCAGCACCTCGCGGCTGGCGCGTTCGGTCAACGTACCGGCGGAGCCGCTCAACAGCCGGGCGGCCGCATCCTTGTCGATACCGCCGGGCCGGGCCAGCGGCCCCCGTGCCTTGCGGTCGCGCAGGTAGGCGCCATAGAAGGCGGCGGATTTCACGGCCTTGGCGCAGGCATAGGTGTCGCGGAACACCGGCGCGCCGGTCGCCGCCACCTGCTCCGGCGTGAAGCTCGGGTCGTTGGAGCAGCCGCCGGTCCACAGAATCGCCATCGGCTTGTCGATCTGGCCGGCGACGGTGGTCGCCTGCTGCAGATCGGTGGTCGCCGACATGGTGAAGATCGGGATCACCGCATCGATGTTGTCGTCTTGCGCGATCGCCTGGATGCAGGTCTGGTAGATATCCGGCCGGCCGATCGCGACATTGGTGACGTCGGTCGGGTTGCTGTTGGAGCCCAAGGCCGGCAGCACCTCAGCCAGCTTGGCCCTGGTCGCATCATCATATTGCGGCCAGGTCAGGCCCAGGCTCGAGCCCAGATCGACCAGCAGCACGGCATTGCCGCCCGATGCCGTCGTCGTGGCGATACGCGTGCCGCGCGGCCAACGGCGCTGGCGCAGCAGCATCGCCTGGTCGACCAGTTCGGAGGTGTCCATGGCGCGGATGATGCCAAGCTGGCGCAAGGCCGCGTCGCAGACATCGTCGGAGCCCATGACCGCGCCGGTATGCGAGGCCGCCGCCTTGCCGCCGGCCTCGGTGCGGCCAAGCTTCAGCATGACGATCGGCTTCTCGACATCTGCGGCGCGCGCGGCGGCGGCGGCCAGGCGCTCGCCGCTCGGGATGGTCTCGACCACCATCAGCACGACCTTGGTCGCCTCGTCATCGATCATGAATTCCAGGAAGTCGATGACGTCGAGATCGGCGGAGTTGCCGCAGCTGACCTCATATGTCACGCCGATCCCGGCGGCCTGGCAGCGCCACATGGTGTTGACCTGGCCGACGCCGCCGCTTTGCGACACGACCGCGACATCGCCGGCGGGTTTGCGCGGCCCGGCGATGGTCGCCGTCGTGGTCATGGCGAAGGCGTCGCGGAAATTGATCATGCCGTTGCAGTTGGGACCCATGACGCGCAGGCCGGTACGCCGGGCCAGCGCCGTGATCTCCGCCTGCATTGCCCGGCCCTTGTCGGTGCCGGCCTCGGCGAAGCCGCCGGAATAGACCGTGGCGAAGGGGATGCCGGCATCGGCGCATTCCTGCAGCTTCGCCAATACGCCATCGGCCGGCACGATGACACCGATATGGTCCGGCACCTCCGGCAGGTCGGCGATGCTGGGATAACAAGGCAGGCCCCGAAGCTCGGTGTATTTCGGATTGATCGGCAGGATCCGGCCCTGGTAGCCGAAATCGATCATGCGGCCGAGGCACTTGCCGCCAAAGCGCGAATTGCCCTCCGTGGCGCCCAGCAACGCCACCCGCCGCGGATTGAAGAAATGCTTGAGATCGACCTTAGGCCGCGTGGTCGTGCCCTGTGCAGTCGTATTCGGTGAACCCATGATCGCCTCGTCCATGATGCGCGACCCGGGTGCAAGGAACGAATGCTCACCATCGATGTGGTGGGCTTCCCGACAATGCCTCCCCGGCCTCGCGGGGCCATCAACCCCTGCTGTTCTTGGGACAAAGCTTTGACCGAACGCATCATGGCAGTCCATGAAGGTAGATCGATAATGTATATAGATCATTATGAATACATCGATCGATGCCGCACAAATCGAACTGCGGCTGCTCAAGACCTTCCTGGTACTGATGCAGGAGCGCAGCGTGTCGCGCGCGGCGATGCGCCTCAATCTCAGCCAGCCGACCATGAGCCACGCGCTCGGCCGCCTGCGGCGCCTGTTCAACGACCCGCTGCTGCTCAATACCCATGGTGGCATGACGCCGACGGCACGCGGGCTGGACGTGCAGGCTCAGGTCGAGGAACTGGTCCAGCGCTTCGACCGGCTGCTGGCGCCGGACGAGGATTTCGATCCCGCGACCAGCCGCGTCAAACTCTCGATCATGGCACCGGAATTCGCCGGCGACCTGATCGCACCGCCCCTGCTGCACCGGCTGGAGCAGGAAGCACCCCATGTCGAGATCGAGTTCATCGCCGCCGATCCCTCGACGGCGTTGGAACTTTTGGAGCAGGGCACGGTGGATTTCCGGCTGGGCTGGTGGCCGGACCCGGCGCCGGCCCTGCGGCACAAGCTGCTATGGACGGAGAAGCTGGTGTGCATCGCCCGCGCCGGCCATCCGCGCTGGTCGGCACCGGTGCGCGCGGCGGAGTATTTCTCGGCCCGGCATCTCCGCATCAAGCGCCTGGGCCAAAGCTTCTCGATGATGACCATCGATGCCGCGGCGGCGCGCGCCGGCCACAGCATCCGTGTCGGCAGTTGGGTGCAGAACGCCGCCACCATGGTCAATGTCGTCGCCACCACCGACATGGTCGGTACGTTGAGCGAACGCCTGGCCTCGCATCTCATCCCGACAACCGTGACGATCTCGCCCCTGCCCTTCGACGTGCCCGACCTCAAGGTCGTGCTCTATTGGCACGAGCGCACGCACCGCCATCCGGCGCATCGCTGGTTCAGGCACCTGTTCGCCGATGTCGTGCGCCAGGTCGAGAAAAGGCACTAGCATCAAGGCCCGGCCGGTAGCTCGACCGGGCTCAACGGCGGCCCCAGGAAATCGACCTGCCATTTGACGCCGAAGACATTGAGCGCCGCCCGATCCGGCAGCCCGCCCCGCATCGTGTCGGCAAGCTCGGTGAAGAAGGCCGCGGCATCGAGTGCCGGGGTAATGAGGATGTATTGCCGCGCCGGCGCATCCGTCACATTGACGAAGGCATGGGCCACGCCGCCGGGAATGCTGACGACGTCGCCCGCCTCGGCATAGAAGCGCCTTCCATCCACCTCGTAGAGATATCGTCCCTCCAGGATACGAAAGACCTCCGCCTCCGGGTGACGGTGCCGTGGCGGGCCGGCACCAGGGGCGTTGATCGTCTCGATAAAGCAGAACTCACCCCCGCTCGCCTCCGGCGGCATGCGGATGAAGAGATCAAGGCCGATCTCAGGGATCTTGATGGGGGATCGGCTGCCATGGGAATGGAGGAAGGATACGCTCATGCTGCCAGCCTCCACGGATATGACCCATCCCTAGCCGCCGAGTGTAGCACCCTGGGCGTTGGTGTAGAGCGCATAGATCGAGCTGCTCGACGCCATGAACAGCCGGTTGCGCTGGGCCCCGCCGAAGCAGAGGTTGGCGCAGCGTTCCGGCAGCTGGATCTGCGCGATCGCGACACCATCGGGCGCGAAGACGAAGACGCCGTCCAAACCTTCGCCGGTACCCCAGCCGCACCAGAGATTGCCGTCCGTGTCGCAGCGTATGCCGTCCGGCGTACCCTTCGGCCCGCAATCGATGAACATCCGGCCATTGGTCAGATTGCGGCCATCCTGCACGTCGAAGACATGGATCGCCTTCTTGGGACCGGAGGAGACGACATAGAGATTGCTCTCGTCCGGCGAGAAAGCGAGGCCGTTGGGCCACGCGATCTCAGCCGTGGCCAAAGTCAACTCCCCCGAATCCGGATCGAGGCGGTAGAGGTTGGTCGGCAGCTCCGACGGCGCCACGCGGCCCATGTAGTTGTTGCGGATGCCGGACATCGGATCGGTGAACCAGACCGAGCCGTCCGACTTCACGACGATATCGTTCGGCGAGTTCAGCCGCTTGCCCTGGTAACTATCCGCCAGCACCGTGATGCTGCCGTCATATTCGGTCCGGGTGATGCGCCGGGTTTCATGCTCGCAGGTGACGAGCCGCCCCTGCGGGTCGCGGCTGTTGCCGTTCGCCATGCTGGAGGGCTGGCGGAACACGGCGGTAACCCCTGTCTGCTCGTCCCAACGCATGATGCGGCTGTTCGGGATGTCGCTCCACAAGAGGTAGCGCCCATCGCCGAACCATACCGGTCCCTCGGCCCAGCGCATGCCAGTGGCCAGACGCTCGATGGGGGCGTTGTAGAGGTAGTATTTCTCGAAGCGCTTATCGAGCACGCGCACGGCGGGGTCCGGCCAGCGCGTCGCCGGCGCCCAAGGCGTGGGGATCGCGGGATCGATCGGCTGGGCCGTGAAATGCAAGGGCTGGCCGCCCGCCCGATCATTTTCTTGCGCCATTCCCCACCTCCCCAATGGACAGTACCGCCTGTCGCGGCCTATTAGCCGGCGCGAGAGATCACCGACGCGGGCCGAACCTGTCAAGCCTGCGCGACCGACAGGGAGAGAACCTCATGACCACCCAACGCCTGGGCCCCATCGCGCTCGACGCCATGACGCCGGAGCAGCGCCGGGTCGCCGACGCGCTGATTTCCGGCCCGCGCGGTGCCGTACGCGGCCCCTTCCCAGCCTTGCTGCGCCGGCCGGAGCTGGCGGATTGCGCACGCGCCATGGGCGACTGCATCCGCGCCACCAGCTCCCTGCCTTTACCGCTGCGCGAGATCGCGATCCTGACCACGGCCCGGCATTGGGACGCCTCATACGAATGGGGCGCGCATGTGAAGATCGCCCGCGAGATCGGCATGGATATGGGCGTGGTCGAGACGATCAAGGCGCGGCACCGGCCGGATTCGGCCGATGCCGAAACGCTGCTGGTCTATGACTTCACGACCCAGGCGTTGCAGAACCACGACATCGCCGATGAGACCTATGCCCGCGCGCTCGCCCGCTTCGGCGAGGCCGGCATCGTCGACCTCATCGGCATCGTCGGCTATTTCAGCTTCGCCTGCATGATCTTCAACCTGACCCGCATGCCGCCGAACGACCCGGCCGACCAGCTGACGGCTTGAGCTACTTCACCGCCTGGGTCAGCAACGCCACGTTCTGCGGACTCTGGTTCAGCGCATCATGGACGATCCGGGCGGTCGTATCACCGTCGATCGGGCCGATGGGGATGCCCATCTTCTTCGCCTGGGCCAGCAGCTCGGGATCGGCCAACGCCTTGGCAAAGCCTTGGCGCAGCACGGCCAGCCGGTCGGGCGCGATGCCGGGCGGCCCGACGGTCAGGCGCGAGATCCGGGATTCGGCGGCGACGATGGCCAGCAGCTTCTTGCCATCCTCGGTCCTGGCATAGGCCTCGGCCTGGGGCAGCTTGCTGCCGGGCGCACCGCCGATCTCCATGACGAAGACGCCATGGACGTTCTGCACGAATTGCCGGTCGGAGCTTTCCGAGCCGATCGTGCCGTCGGCCTCATGGCGCATCATGCTCATGGCGCCCTCGCTGCCGCTGTAGCCGGTCAGCAGCTCGGCATTCATGTGCAGGGCATAGACGACGGTCTTGGCGTCGTAATAGGAGGCGGAGCCCGCGCCCGAGCAGTAGAGCTTGAGCCGAGGCGCGGAGGCCTTGAACAGCTGTTCGGGCTTGGTGATGCCGAGATCCTTGCGCAGCACCAGCACCCGCGTATCGCTGGCCGCCGTGCCGATCCAGCTCATCTTGGTCAGATCGAACTGGATGCTCTTGTCCTTGAGCAACTGCAGGAACAGCAGGCCGGTATTGAAGATGCCGATGGTCAGACCATCCGGCTTGGCCGCGTAGATGGTATTGGCGCCGACGACATTGCCGCCGCCCGGCACGTTGCGCACGATGATCTTAGTGCCGGGCATCGCCTTCTGCATGAAGCGGGCGATCAGCCGGCCATAGGTGTCGTAGCCGCCACCGGGCGAGGTGGCGACCACGTAGGTGATGACCTTGCCCTTGAAGAAATCCCGGGCGCTATCAGCCTTTGCCGCCAGGGGCATGGCCGCCAGTGCCATGGCCAGGACAGCCGCCACCCCTCTCGACCCTACGAGCTTGCCCACCGATCCATCCTCCCTGCCGGCGCCCGGTTGGCCCGGGTCGCCTTCGTTTCCGTTTTCAGTGCTTAAAAAGCGTCGCCGGGTACCTCGACGCCTTCGGCCGGGGGGCCTTCATAGAATTCGGGGTTCATGCGCGTGACACAGCCTTCCTCGGCCAGGCGCCGCTCGAACTCGGCCCGGATCGCCGGGTCTTCCTCATGATAAGGGATGGCGCTGCCGCCCTTCTTGAGGTCGATGGCGCCGTAATCGGCGATCGCCTCGCCCGGCAGGCCCGGCTTGCGGGCGCGGGCATTGTTGGCGCCGAACCAGGCGGTGAGCCTGAGCGGGTCTTTGCTGACGCCAAAATGCTGGTGGAACCAGTCGCCGGACATGGGCGCGGCGGTCACCATGCCGCTGAACTCGTATTCCTGCGTCATCACCTTGTCGCCAAGCCCGGCCTTCCAAGGCTGGGGGCCGAGCGCTTCCGGCCAGGTATAGGTATAGCCCTTGCCCTTGAGGCAGATGAGCACGGCGGCCGAGGCGTGCTTATGCGCCTTGGAATAGCGGCCGGTCTCGTGCTGGCCGATCCAGTGATAGAAGCGGTTGCCGGCCATATGCGGCTCGACCCGGCGATAGCCCGGCGAGCGGCGGTTATCGAGCGGCAAGGTGGTCGTAACCACATCGGGGATAAGGTTGGTGCGCCGCATGGCGAGACCGCGCACCGGGTCCGGCGCCAGATCCTCCTTCGGCTTGAAATAGTCGTCAGCCCCCGAATAGCGGTCGGTGAAATTGAACGGGCAGTCGAAGACGAATTTCAAATTATCGACCAGGTTCATGATGTTAGGCGCCGTCGTGCCACACAGCAGCAGCGCCGGAGCATTGCTGGCATTGACGAAACGGTGCTTGGCGTTGAGTGGGATCGAGAACATCGAGCCCTTCTGCCATTCGAAGGCCTGGGGCTTGGTTTGGCCCTCCTGCCATACCTCGGTCGAGCCGCGCCCCTCGACGACCAGCACCACCTTCTCATAGATGTGCCGTTCGATCTCGAGCGCGCCACCTGACGGCACCTCGACCACATACATGCCCCACAGGCCTTCGGTGCCCCAGAGCTGGATGAAGGAGCCGCGCCCGCCCAACCGCTTCCACGGCGCCAGCGGCAGGTCGTGAACGCGCTTCAGTCCCAGGCCACGGAAGATCGGGATGCCCTCGGCCTCCATGTAGCTGTCATAGGGCATGGCCGGGCGGCCAAACTTGCCGAAACCCGCATTCTCGCCGGCTTTGGGTTCATGCCAGTGCTCCTGGCCAACGGCGTCATGGGGCATCGAAGCCTCTCCTTCCCTGATCGTTCTTACTCGTGGTCACCTGACCTGCAGCATAGCCAAAAATTGATATGGTGCCATACCAAAAAACGCTGCAGGGAACCGGCAGCGACATTAACGCCTTGGGTCATCGACGGGCACCTATGCCCAAAGGAGAAACTCATGAAGCGATCCCTCGTCGCCGCCACCATGATGTCACTGGCACTCGGCGGCCATTCCTGGGGGCAAAGCGGCTCCGGCGGCGGTTACGGCGCCGGCGGCGTCAATGGCGGCTCGGGCACCACGGGAGCCCCCACGATCGGCGGCGGCATCCCCCAACCTGCTGGCGCCATCGCGGACCCCGCCGCCAATCCGATGGCCAGCAGCCCGACCGCGGCGCCTGAATTGCCGCAAACCAATGGCGTGATGTCGACGGGCGTGCCGACCTCCACCCTGCAGCCCTTGGGCCACGGGACGATGACGCAGTAACCGCCATCCGGTCATCCGGCAGGTGCAGAGGTCGACGATAGTCGAACCGTCGCTGGAATACAAAGTGGGCAAAAGGCGTTAGGATTGGAGTTGAGCTTCGATCATGCTCGGCAATCTATCGTTACGCGCCTTTTCATCCACAGGTACCTTGATGCGTCCCTTTCCTCTGTTTCTGCTGCCGCTGGTCTTGGCCGGCTGCGGCCCGACCGCGACCCAGATGAGGATGGCCGAATCCAACCACCAAGTCGCCGAGGCGACGTCCGGTTATCAAAGCTGCCTGAACCAGATCGCGGCCAACCCGAACTATGCCATCCTGACGCCGCACACCCCCGCCGGAGTGTTCCAGCATCCGACCACAGCCCAGCTCACCGACCCCAACATTCCGTCGGCCGCAGAGCGGGCGGCGATCGTCTCCTGGCAGAACGATGTCGAGCACTGCCGGGCCACTCTGTTCGACCAGATAAAGGACGCGGCCCCCTATATGATCGCGCCCCTGGACAATGCCGAAATCGCCCGCACGGCAGTCTATCAGCGTTGGGTCCAGGGCACGATGAGCTGGGGTGACGGCAACGAGCAGCTTGAGGCGGGATTGCGCGTCGATCTGCAGGCGATGCTCGACGCCAAACAGAGTTGGACGGCAGCAGAAAACCAGCGCATCGAGAGCGAACTGGCCGACCGGCGGCGGGCTCTCACCGAGGTTGTGGCCGTCCTCGCCACCGTCGCCGATGGAGCCGAGAAGGAGCTGGCTCGCAAGCAACGCCGGCACGAACGGTACGAGGCGTACAAAGAGGAACATCCCGAGCGCAGCCATTCGCATCCTGGGGAACGCCATGCTGCCGATCATTGCAGCAAGGCGCATCCCTGCTGATGGGTGCCCGGGATACGGTCCGGCGGCACATCCGCCAACTCGTGGGCTTCGCACCGGGCCAGATCGATTTCGACCATCCCGTCGGCGACAAGGGGTTGTTCGGGCTGGATTGCATGGCATGGAAGATCCACAGCGATTTCACCACCATGATGGTCGGCGGTATCACGGCGCTGCTCTTGCAGATGCTGCATCCGGGTGCGTTGGCCGGTGTCTGGGACCATTCCAATTTCCGCGAAGATATGGCCGGGCGGCTGAAGCGCACGGCGCAGTTCATCAGCGGCACGACCTACGCGCCGACCGAGCAGGCCATGCGCCTCATCGAACGGGTGCGGCAGGTCCATGACCGGGTCCAGGGCACCCTGCCCGACGGCACGCCTTATTCCGCGAACGACCCCGACCTCCTGACCTGGGTGCATATCGCGGAGGTCAGCAGCTTCCTCAAGGCCTTCATCCGCTATCGCGACCCGTACCTGCCCTTTGCCCAGCAGGACCGCTATTACGCCGAGGTTTCGGTCATAGCCGAGCTTCTGGGCGCCACAGCGGTGCCGAAGAGCCGGCAGGAGGTGGAGCAGTATCTGGCAAGCATACGTCCGGCACTTCGATGCGACGAGCGAACCCGCGAGGTCGCACGCGCCCTGCTGAACCAGCCGCCCCCTTCCATGGCGGCTGCCCCCTTCCAGAGGCCGTTGATGGATGCCGGCATCGACCTCCTGCCCGGTTGGGCGGCGGAGATGCATGGGCTGAAACGCGGGCTGGCGCGCACCCTGCTGGCCCGCAGCGGGACCCAGGCCCTGCAAACGGCACTGCACAGCCTGCTGCAGGAGGGCGCCGCCGCGCGCGCCCGGCGGCGTGTGCTGGGCCAGGCGCCGGATGCCAAGAGGTAGCGCCATCACGCGCTATTGCAGTGGCAAATTCCACGGTCATCGACCAACATGCCGGCCGCTAGATGCGATTCGTTGGGGACAAGGGGATCATGCGGGTCACGGATCTGATGGCGTTGGTGACGACGACGATCACGCCGCAAGCGTCGGTCGAAACCATGATGGCCGATATCGGCGCCGCGCTTGGCGGCCATGGCGTCTTCACCCGGGTCATGTCCTATGCCCCAGCCGCCCCCAACGAGCCGCTGTTGCACGCGCTGATCATCGCCATGCGCGACAGCGGCTTGGCGGGATTCATGCTCGACTGCAACGCCAAGAGCGACATGGTGCTGGAGCAGCGCGGCGGCGAGGTGGTGACGATCCATGACGGCTGGAACCTGCCGCTGGTGGGTTTCATGGTCGACCACCCCGCCCATCACATCCCGCATCTGCAGCGCGCCCCGCGCAAGGGGCTGATCACCGTGATCGATGAGGATCATCTACGCTTCATCGCCGATCTCGGCATCAAGGCCGCCGGGCGGATCTTCTGCCCCCATGGCGGCCCCCTGCCCATACCCACACAGCGCGACGCCGCCGACCGGCCG
Organism: Allostellaceae bacterium; assembly: GCA_035491935.1. Classification (GTDB taxonomy): domain Bacteria; phylum Pseudomonadota; class Alphaproteobacteria; order ATCC43930; family CGMCC-115725; genus DATJJW01. The sequence continues at coordinate 17,363 of DATJJW010000240.1, forward strand.
ATCGACCTGCTGTTCATCGGCAATGTCGAAGCCGAGTCGCCGACCGGCGCCTGGCTCGACGGGACATCCGCCGGCGATGCAGGCTTACGCACGGCCTTGGCCGAGGCGCATGATGCGGTGCGCGAGGATGGTATCGAACTCTACGCGGCACTCATCGCCGCCTTCGGCAGGGCCGGACGCGATACCAGCGCCTTGGCTCTGGCGCGCTTCGTTCAGGCGCTGGATGCCCATATCGCCCGGTCGCGGCGGCTGGAGATGCTGCAGGCGATCCGGTCGCGGCGGGTGACCATCCTCGGCAACGTCAACCCCGCGGCGGCGGGGGTGCTGGCGCATCACGATCTACGTGGCCCCGCCACCTTCGCCACGGCGCTGAGCCAGATGGCGAAGGCCAAGCTGCTGCTCAACAGCAGGGTCACATTCTCGGGCGGTGCCCATGAAAGGCTGTTCTATGGCTTGAGCCGAGGTGCCGTGGCCGTGACCGAGCCCAGCCGGTTCCTGGCACCCGATCTAGCCGGCGGCTTCGGCATGGTGGCGCTGCCCAAGGCCCAAACGGACATCGACCACATGGTCGATGGGCTGCTCGCCGACATGGCCGGCATCGATGCCCTACGTGAACGCGGCCTGCCGCATTATGCGCGCCACCATAGTTGGGCCGAGCGCACCGGCCGCATTCTCGACAGCCTGGTCGAGACCGGGTTGGTGCCGGCCTGATCCACTTATTTCTCCGATCGGGCGTGCTCGATCGGATTGTCGCGCAGCCGGGACACGGGTCTTCTGGACGCGTGCGAATTCCTCCGGCGTGAGACCTCAGGCCGTGACCAAATTCTTCTGTCCGCCCTTTTCAGGCCGCGCTTGCCCCTTTGTCCGTCAGGGCTGATCAGCACCTGCCGCTCATCCGCAGGAGCACGTTTGCGGCGGAGATACCCTGAGGATTCGAGCTTCGTCAGGATTGGCGTCCGTATTGGATTCCAGGAAGAGAAATCGGCCAGCTTCGGGCTTTTCGGATTTAAGCTTCCCATCAGCGATCATAGCGCAAACTTCCGGCCGGACATCGTCAGAGCCCAGACGATACAACGTATGCGATGGAATGGATTTCATATAAATATCGTATCCGATTATAACGGATACATTGACACCGCTGCCCAGCCCGATTAATTAAATCGCACCCGATTTAATCGGTATCGTTTTAACAAGGAACCTCCTCCATGCCGACCATCGACAAAGTCCTCTACACGGGCAAGACCCATACCACCGGCGGCCGCGACGGCGTCGCGCGCAGTCATGACGGCCAGCTCGACATCAAGCTGTCGCCCCCGGGCTCCGGCCGTGACGGCACCAATCCGGAACAGCTTTTCGCCGCCGGCTGGTCGGCCTGCTTCATCGGTGCCATGCGCCGTGCCGCCCAGAGCCTGAAGGTAACGCTGCCGCAGGATCTCGCGGTCGATGCGGAAGTCGATCTGTGCACGGGCGGCGAGGAATTCTTCCTTCAGGCGCGCCTCACCATCAGCCTGCTCGGCCTCGCCAAGGACGAGGCCCAGGTCGTCGTCGAGAAGGCCCACCATCTCTGCCCTTATTCCAGGATGTCGCGCGGTAACATCGACGTGACGCTCACCGTGGCTTGAAGCCCGCCCCCTTCCACTCGTAGATCACGGAGAATAGCGATGAGCACGACCAAGCCCCCCGTCTCGATCGATCAGGGACGCCGGCGTTTCTTCGGCCTGGCGGCGACCACCATGGCGGCCGCCCCCCTGGGCCTTGGCATCCTGACCTCGGCCCAAGCGGCGGCGTCCGCGAAGCTGCCGGCGGTCAAACCCGGCACCCACACCGCCTTCGCGCCTTTGAAGCAGATCAACGCCGGCACGCTCGATATCGGTTATGCCGAGGCGGGTCCGGCCGACGGGTCCGTTGTGATCCTGCTCCATGGCTGGCCCTATGACATCCACAGCTTCGTCGATGTGGCGCCGCTGCTGGCCTCGGCCGGCTACCGGGTGATCGTGCCCTACCTGCGCGGCTATGGCTCGACGCGGTTCCTGTCGGCCGACACGCCACGCAACGGCCAGCAGGCGGTGGTCGCCGTTGATGTCATTGCCCTCATGGATACGCTGAAGATCAAACACGCCGTCATCGGCGGCTATGATTGGGGTGGGCGCACGGCCGATATCGTCGCCGCCCTTTGGCCGGATCGCTGCAAGGCCCTGGTGTCGGTCAGCGGCTATCTTATCGGCAGTCCGGCGGCCAATGCCGCGCCCTTGCCGCCCAAGGCTGAGCTGGCATGGTGGTACCAGTTCTATTTCGCCACCGAGCGCGGCCAGGCCGGCTATGCCGCCTATCGTCACGATTTCGCTAAGCTGATCTGGCAGACTGCCTCGCCGAAATGGGCATTCGACGACGCGACCTTCCTGCGCTCCGCCCGGGCATTCGAGAACCCCGACCACGTCGCGATCGTGATCCATAACTATCGCTGGCGCCTGGGACTCGCTCAGGGCGAGGCACGCTACGACGATCTGGAAAAGCGGCTCGCCGTCTCCCCCGCGATCACCGTGCCCACCATCACCATGGAAGGCGATGCCAACGGCGCGCCGCATCCCGAGCCCGCGGCCTATGCCAAGAAATTCACCGGCAAGTACCAGCATCGGACGATCAAGGGCGGCATCGGCCATAACCTGCCCCAGGAAGCCCCCGTCGCCTTCGCCCAGGCGATCGTCGACGTCGACAAGGCTTAAGCCCCGGCGGCGATAGAAATATCGCCGCAAAGCCTTTGATGCATCGATGTCTTGTAGGTGGCGTCCCCAGCGGGAATCGAACCCGCGTTACCAACGTGAAAGGCTGGTGTCCTAGGCCTCTAGACGATGGGGACATCGCGTTCCCGGCGGCTCGTGGCCGACCGGCTGGGCAGGGCCCGTGAGATACAGGGCGAACGGCGCAAATGCAAGCCCGTTCAGGTCAGGGCGCCATGCATGCCCGCCTTGTTTCAGGATCAGACGAAGGCGGCGTCCTCGATGAAGAGCTGGACGCCGTCCCGTCCCTGCCAGCTATCGGCACGCAGATGGCCGGCGACGTGGAGCAGCGCGCCATCCGAGCGCAGCAGCGCCTGGCCGAGCGGCGTCTCCAGCGCTCGGAACGCGATCGCCTTCAGCCGTTCCGTACTGCCGAGGCCGGAACCCAGGATGCAGCGGACATGGTTTTGGCCGACGACATCGGCGCGCAGCACCTTGAGCCGCGGCAGCACGAAACGCGGCTCGGAATTGCCGCTGCCGAAGGGACCGAGCCCCGCCAGCGTCGCCACCAGCGCGCCATTGGCGCCGGTCAGCGATAGAAGCCCATCGATATTGAGTTCCGGCTGCAGCTGGATGGCGCCGCCCTCACCCAGACGCGTGGCCATGAAGGCCTGGAAATCGGCGAGCTTGGCCGGGTCCAGGCTGAATCCGGCCGCCATGCGGTGGCCGCCACCAGCCAGCAGCAGCCCGGACTGGCGCGCGGCGATGATCGCGGCACCAAGATCGAACCCGGCAATGGAACGGCCAGAACCTTTGCCGACCAGCCCCTTTTCCTCATCGCCCTCCCAGGCGATGACCAGAGCCGGGCGGTTGTAGCGATCCTTGAGACGGGAGGCGACAACGCCGATGACGCCGGCATGCCAGTCGCGGCCATGGACGATGACGATCGGCGGACGGCCCTCCTGGAACGTCTCGACCTGGGCAACAGCTTCGGCCAGCACGAGCGCTTCGATCTCGCGCCGCTCGACATTGAAGCCTTCCAGTGCCGTCGCCAGCCGGGCGGCCTCCAAGGGATCGTCGGTCGAGAGCAGCCTTGTGCCGAGATCGGCCTGGCCCACCCGACCACCAGCATTGACGCGCGGCCCCAAGGCGAAGCCCAGATGATAGGCGTCGAGTTTCTCGGTGATGGCGGCGCTGTCGGCCAAGGCCGCGATGCCGGGGTTGCCGCGCTGGGCCAGCACCTTCAGCCCTTGCGACACCAGCGCACGATTGACGCCCGTCAAGGGCACGACATCGCAGACCGTGCCCAGCGCCACCAGATCCAGCCATTGCATCAGGCTGGGCTCAGGCACCTGGCCATAGTATCCCCGCGCCCGCAGCACCCGGTTGATCGCAACCACCAGCAGGAAGGTGACCCCCACCGCCGCCAGATAGCCCAGGCCGCTGATGTCGTCGAGCCGGTTGGGATTGACCACGGCATAGGCCACAGGCAAGGCCGGTTCGGCCGCGTGATGGTCGATGACGATGACTTCGAGCCCGTATGAGGATGCTGCCGCCAGCGGTTCATGCGCCGTGGTGCCGCAATCGACCGTGACGACGATCTCGGCGCCTGCCTCTCGCAGGGCCGCCAGCGCCGGCGCGTTCGGGCCGTAGCCTTCCTTGCGCCGGTCGGGGATATGCACCAGCGGCGCCTGTCCAAGATGGGCGAGGAAGCGCGAAAGCAACGCGGCCGAGGTGCCGCCATCGACGTCGTAGTCGCCGAAGACGGCGATGCGCCGTCCCGCGACCACGGCATCGGCCAGGCGGCTCGCCGCCTTGTCCATATCCGCGAGCGTCGAGGGATCGGGCAGATGGTCGCGTAAGGTGGGATTGAGGAATTTCGCGCAATCGTCGAGCACGACGCCGCGCGCGGCGAGCAGCCGGCAGATCACCTCCGGATGACCGAGCCTTTGGGCCAGCGCTGCGACCAGCCGGTCTTCACCCGGCCCGCCCGCCTGACGCGGCATCCAGCGCCGCCCGCCGAGCGAGAGTCCGACGCCGAGGAAGGCATCGGACCCATCGGCACGTTCGGCGGGCGGCTGGTCGTCCATCGAAGCTCAGCGGGCGAGGCTTAGCGAACCAGGCCGCGCCAGTCGCTCTTGCGCTCGAAATTATGATAACCCTCGACGAAACGGACCGTACCGCTCTTCGAGCGCATGATGATGGAGTGGGTGTAGGCGCCGTTATGGGTACGGCGTACGCCCTTCAGCATGCTGCCGCTGGTGACGCCGGTCGCCGCAAACATGACATCGCCATGGGCAAGATCGTTCAGGCTGTATTTGCGGTTCAGATCCGTGACGCCCCAGCGCGCGGCACGCGCCTTCTCATCGTCGTTACGGAACAGCAGGCGACCCTGCATCTGGCCGCCGATGCAGCGCAATGCAGCCGCCGCCAGCACGCCTTCTGGCGCCCCGCCCGAGCCCATGTAGATGTCGACGCCGGCTTCCGCCTGGCTGGTCGCGATGACGCCGCTGACATCGCCATCGCCGATCAGCATGATACGAGCGCCGGCCGCGCGCACCGCCTTGATCAGCGCCTCGTGGCGCGGACGGTCGAGGATGCAGGCGACGAGGTCGGCGATATCGACCTTCTTGGCCTTGGCCAGCTCGCGCAGGTTCTGCTCGGGGCTGGCATCGATGTCGACCACACCTTCGGGCAGGCCGCCACCGACGGCGATCTTCTCCATGTAGACGTCGGGCGCGTTGAGAAACCCACCTTCATCGGCCATGGCGATGACCGCCAGCGCATTCGGGCTGCCCTTGGCGGTGATGGTGGTGCCTTCCAGCGGATCGAGCGCGATGTCGATCTTGGGCCCATTGCCAAGGCCGACCTTCTCGCCGATGTAGAGCATCGGTGCCTCGTCGCGCTCGCCCTCGCCGATGACGACGGTGCCGTCGATATTCAGGCTGTTGAGCGCATTGCGCATGGCGTCGACGGCGGCCTGATCCGCTGCCTTCTCGTCACCACGCCCCATCAGGCGGGAGGCGGACAGCGCGGCAGCCTCGGTCACGCGGACCACTTCGAGCGCCAGATTGCGGTCCATCTTTAACTCGGACATCGTACCCACCTTCCTTAGTCGTCAATTATTCAGGGATGGCGTAGCAACACGCCTAAAGGCCTAAGGTTCGATACGAAACATCCGTGGCGGCTCGCGCATCGTGCCAAGCTCGCCGATGCGCTTCAAGGCGCGCATCAAAGCGGTCTCCTGGCTGGGATGCGTGGTCAGCACCACCGGCACGCTACCGCCGGTATGGCGGCGCTGGATCATCTCCTCGACCGAAACGCTTTCATTGCGCAGTTCCGCCGCGATATCGGCAATGACGCCCGGCTGGTCGCGCACCATCAATCGTACGTAATAGGGGCCGGAATGCTCGCCGATCGGCACGGCCCGCGCCGCAGCCGCCCCCGACGGCACGAAGGCCGGCATGATGTGGCCGCGCGCGGCATCGACGATGTCGGCGACCACGGCGGATGCGGTCGGCCCCTCACCGGCACCTCGGCCCTCCAGCATCACCGGGCCGACGAAATCACCCTCGATGACAACGGCGTTGAACACGCCCTCGACGCGGGCGATCGCCGCATCGGCCGGTACCAGCGTCGGATGCACCCGCTGCTCGACGCCGTGTTCGGTCGTCATCGCCGTGCCCAGCAGCTTGATACGGTAGCCCAGATCCTCGGCATGCTCGATATCGATGCTGGTGACGTGACGGATGCCCTCGACATGGACGGCACCGATATCGAGTGGCGTGCCGAAGGCCACGGCCGAGAGCAGCGCCAGCTTATGGGCGGCGTCATGGCCGTCGATGTCGAGCGTGGGATCGGCTTCGGCATAGCCCAGCGCCTGCGCCTCCGCCAGCACGTCCGCGAAGTCGCGGCCCGTCTTGCGCATCGTCGACAGGATATAGTTGCAGGTGCCGTTGAGGACGCCGAAGACGCGCGAAATGCGGTTGGCCGAAAGACCCTCGCGCAAGGCTTTGATGATCGGGATGCCACCCGCCACCGCTGCCTCGAAGCCGACGCTGCCCCCCTTTTCGACGGCCAGCCTGCCCAGCTCTTCGCCGTGGAAGGCCAACAACGCCTTATTGGCCGTCACCACCTGCTTGCCGGCCGCAAGGGCGGCCTGCACCAGGGCCAGCGCCGAGCCATCGGCACCGCCGACCAGCTCGACCACGACATCGACATCCGGGTCTCGCGCCAACGCTACCGGATCGTCGTACCAGCGATAGGATGAGAGATCGACGCCACGCTCACGCCGCCGGTCGCGGGCGGAAATGGCGACGATCTCCAGGGCACGGCCGGCGCGGGCCTGCAGCAGCGCCTGGTTGCCGGTGATCAGCTTGATAACGCCCGCGCCGACCGTGCCGAGACCGGCGATGCCAATACGCAGGGGACGCTGGGTGTGATGCGACGAGGCGGAAGACGCCAAGATCCCGGGCCTTCCGCTCAATGCGCCAGCAGAATATCGGCGTGGGCGCTTTCCGCCTTGGGACCCGCTTCCGCCACGATATCGGCCGCCGGCACGCCGGCCGCGACCAGCGCCTTCTTGACGGCAGTGGCGTTGGCGAGGGCCGCCTGATAACCCGACAACACGCCGCCGGTCGATTCGGCCGCCGCCTGCGGTGCATAGCCGACGACGCGGATCTTGCCGCCTTTGGCCTTATAGGCCGAGGCTGCCGAGGCGATCGCGGGATCGCCGGAGGCCACGGTGCTGGAGCCGGCGGCGAACTTGACCGTACCGAGATGGCTGACGCCGGCCGCGGCGGCGGGCGCCGACGACGGCATTGCAGCGGGGGCCGCCGACAACGCCGGAGCCGACGGCAGGGCGCCGACCTGCTCAGGCACGGCAGCCGGCGCGTTATTCGCGGCAGCCTTCCCCGTGACCTCGGGCGCCTTGGGCGCCGACTTGCTGATGGCCGGCGACGGCGCCAGCTTCGGCGGCGGCGGCGGCGGCTGGGTTGCCTCGGGCTGCGGTGTGGCGCGTGGGGCAGCGTTATCACCGCCCAGCGCACCGCCGGCTGACAGGCCGCTGTCGTTCACCGGCGCGGAAGACGGCGCCGCCGCAGCAACGCCGAGCGCACCGCCGGCTGAGAGACCGGAATCATTGGGTACCGGGGCAGCCGGTGCCGGCTGTGGTGCCGGCGCCTGGCTGGCCACCGACGGCCCCAGCAGCGGCTGACGGCGCACCTGCGCCACGGGCGCACGGCGCGGCACATCACCGCCACCGGCCGGCAGCGCGGCCGAGGCCGTACGCCTCACCTGCGAGCCTGGCCGGCCGAGCTGTTGCATCGGGATATTCTGCGGAATCTGGCTTTGGGCCACCAGCGACGCGATGTTGGCATTGTTGTCGCGCACCTGGTTGTCGGCATAGATCGCGTGGCTGCGATCCTCGATCAGGCTATTGGCCATGGCGGCACGCTGGGCGGCGGTCGGTCCGGTCGACGGCGGCGGCGGCACGCTGGACAGCTTGGGATAGGGCTTGGTCGCGGTCGCGTTCATGGCCGCCGTATTGGCCGCGTTGAACTGGGCGGTACCCGGTGGCGGGCTAGCCGGTTGCGCGCCGGCGGGTGCGGCGGCAGCAGGCACGGCATTGGCGGCGGCAAGGCTGGCGGGCGCGCCACTGACGGGGGCCGTCGCCTTGTCACCGGCCCTGGCTTGGGCTTCGGCACCTTGGGCAGCACTCGCCGGAGTGCTATCCGACGGTCCGGTGAAGGAATCCAAAACGCCACAGCCACCGAGCGCCACCATCGAAACCATCAAAGGTGCTAGACCCGCGTAGCGACGCCAGAACGTTTTTCCATCACTCATCCAAAAACCCCCGAACATGCAGCCGACCCTGCGCCCGCATCGTCTTAGTGGGGCCGCGCCCAGCAATCAAGCCCAGTCGCGGCCTCAGCCACCGCCGTAGCCGGAACGGCAAGCGTTAGCGGCGTCATCGCTTTCATGTTACACAATCGTCAGGCCGTCACAAAATAACGGGCAGCTCCGTGCCTATATAAGATAGGCATCCTTCGCGAGCCGCCCTAGAACGATACTCGAGCCCCATGACCGACACGCCCTCGCCCAGAACCTCCGCTCAGAACGTCGCCCCCGCAAATGCTCAGGCAGATGCCCAGGCAACTCCTCAGGCAAGCGCCAAACGCCCCGACTCGCCAGCCCCGGCCGTAGCCCAGGGGGCCGCGGCTGCCAAGATGCCGGATCCGGTCGAAATCTCGCGCGCCGTGGCCCAGATCGCCGAGCGCAGCCAGCGTATCGTCCAGGAATTCCTGAGCCGCCAGGCGAGCGAGGCGCCCAGCGCCGACCCATTCAACATCTCCGGCGCCTTCGTCGAGATGACGACCAAGCTGTTCAGCGACCCGACCCGGCTGCTGCGCGCGCAGGTCAGCCTGTGGAACGATTATCTGCGCCTGTGGCAGCGCACGGCCGAGCGATTCTTCGGCGGTGCCCAGGCCGAGGAGGCGGCGGCATCCGACCCGGTGATCGCGACGCCGCGCGGCGACCGCCGCTTCCAGGACCCGGCCTGGCAGGAAAACACGCTGTTCGACTTCATCAAGCAGTCCTATCTGCTGACTGCCCGCTTCATGCAAAGTGCGACGCGTGAGATCGAAGGCCTGGACGACAAGTCGATGCGCAAGGTCGATTTCTACACGCGGCAATTCGTCGACGCGCTGGCCCCGTCCAACTTCATCATGACCAATCCGACCGTGCTGCGCGAGACGATCGACACCGGCGGCGAGAACCTGGTCAAGGGCCTGACCAACATGCTGGACGATCTGGAGCGCGGCCATGGCCGGCTCGCCATCCGCATGGCCGACCCTTCCGCCTTCAAGCTGGGCGAGACCATCGCGACCACCCCGGGCAAGGTCGTGTTCCAGAACGATCTGATGCAGCTCATCCAGTTCGAGCCCACGACCGAAACGGTGCGCAAGCGGCCGTTGCTGGTCATCCCCGCCTGGATCAACAAGTATTACATCCTCGACCTCAAGGCGAAGAACAGCTTCGTGCGCTGGGCAGTAGCCCAGGGCCATACGGTGTTCATCATCTCCTGGGTCAATCCCGACGAGCGGCTGGGGCAGAAGGGCTTCGACGACTACATGGTCGAGGGACCGCTGGCAGCACTCGATGCCATCAAGAACCTGACCGGCGAATCCGAGGTCAACGCCGTC
>DATJJW010000241.1:0-13346 GCA_035491935.1 Allostellaceae bacterium
GTATTTGATGAAGAAATCGTAGGTCTTCGCGGCATCGTCCGGTTGGGCGCCGGTGCGCTTCACCAGGATGTCGACCGCCTCCTGCTTATGGGCGGGATCGTTGAACCAGGCGACGCTGTCGGCGTAGCCCTTGAGGAACCCCTGCAGCGCGGATTTATGCGCCTTGGCCCAGGCGATGTTGGCGGAATAGGCAGTGAAAGGGAAATCCTTCACATAATCGATGGTCGTGCCGAGATCCGTGAAGCCCAGCGACTGGGCCTTGAAGTTGAACGGCGCGGATAGAAGCGAGGCCGCGACCGCGCCGGATTGCAGCGAGGCGAAACGTGCCGAGGTCGCGCCGGCATAGATCAGGTCGTAATCGCCGGGCTTGAGCCCGTTCGGTGCCATCATGCGCTGGAGATATATGCGCGTCACGTCCTTGGCGCCGCCGACCATCAGGGTCTTGCCTTTGAGGTCGGCATAGGAGTGGATGTTCTTCTGCGCGTAGAGCCCGTAAGGCGGATATTTGGCCTCGATGCGGACGACGGTGATGGGCGCACCCTGATCGATGGCGCGCAATGGGTCGATGAGACCGCCCGTCGCCATGTCGACCGAACCCGCAGCTGCCTGCTGCTGCACGGCGGCGCTGGATTGGGCGGCATAGAGGTCGAGCGAGACGCCGTCCTTGACGAAGATGCCCTTCTCGATGCCGACCAGAAGCGGCCAGTTCATCGCCGAGCTGGAACCGACCGTGGCGATGGTGATCTTATCGGCGGCATGCGCCGCGAACGGCAGGGACAAAAGAGCGATCGATGCGGCGAAAGCGGCTTTCATGACGATCCTCATGCCGGAAACGCCTCCGCATAGGCGCGAGCGATCTCGCTGCCGGTGGCGCGCCACACGCCCTGATGCTTGCAGATATAGGCCAGCGCCTCCTCCAGCGCGCGGATGCGGTGGGGCATGCCGGTGATATAGGGATGCAGCGCGATGGCCATGACCCGGCCGTTCTCGGCACCTTCCTCATAGAGTACGTCGAACTGCCGGCAGATCATGTCGCGGAATTGCTCGGGCGTTTGGTTCTTCTTCTCGAAGGCCGGCTTGTCGTTGAGCTCCAGGCTATAGGGCACGGAGAGGATGTTGGCGCCGTTTTCCAGACTCATGCGATAGGGCTGATCATCATTGACCCAGTCGGCAACGTATTCGACGCCCTCGGCCGCCAGGTAGTTCACCGTGTGCCATGTCTCCTGAAGGCCGGAGCCCAGCCAGCCGACCGGGCGCTGGCCGGTCCGCGATGCGATGGTCTCCAGCGTATTGCGGATGACCTCGCGCTCTTCCTCGGGCGCGATCGCGTTGAGACGGCGGGTATTGCTCTCGTTATGGCCCATCAGCTCCCATTTGAGCCTGGCCGCTTCCTCCAGGATCCGGGGATGGTGCAGGCACAGATCGCTGTTGAGCGCCACGGTGCCGCGCACGCCGTATTTGTCGAGCGCCTTCATCATGCGGAAGACGCCGATGCGGTTGCCATAGTCGCGCACCGCCCAGGCCGGCACGTCCGGGGTCTTGCCGCCGCCGCCGGCCGCGGCCGGAACCTGCTCGTCCAGCGCGAAGAATTCGATGTTCGGAATGACCCAGAGTGCCAGGCGCGCATTGCCGGGCAGGGTCCATTTCGGCCGGTCGATGATGGGCGAATAGGGGAAGGGACCGTATTTACCGGGCGTCATCAGACGGCCTCCTTCAACGTCAGACCGTTCAGATGCTTCACGATGTCGTCCACATGCATGACATCGGCATATTTGTGGTGCAGGTCGAACAGGTTGATCTTGTGCGAAAGCTCGCTGCGGTCGAAGCAGCTTTCCTCGGCCATGACCATCTTGAAGCCATAGGAATAGCCGTCGACGGTTGTGGCACGCACGCAGCCCGAGGTGCTTTCGCCGCAGACGATCACGGTCTGGATGCCGAGCTGGGTCAGATGCGCGATGAGCGGCGTGCCGAAGAAGCCGCTGGCCCGTTGCTTGGTGATGACGACATCGCCCGGCTGCGGCGCGAATTCCGGCCGAATGTTGAAGACGGCCGGATCATCCTTGGTGCTGCGCCGGTTGGTGGCACGAATGGCGCCGGGCTTGCTGTCGGGCCTCGTTTCGCTGGTCGTGTAGAAAATAGGCAGGCCCGCGGCCCGGGCGGCGGCAAACAGCCGCTTGGTCGGCTCGATGGCATTCCAGGCATTGATGCCGCAGGAGCTGGGGAATTGCTTGGAGACCTCGGCCACCGGTTTCGGGCCGCCCTGATAGGCCAGCTCATAGAGATCGATCGCCAGCAGCGCGGGGCGTGGACCTACGGCGATCGGCCGCTTGTAATGGCTGTAGAGTTCCAGCACATCCGCCGGCACGAGATCGCGCCAGCAATGATTCTCGAAATCGTCGCTCATCAATCCTCCCTGAAAACGGAATTCCCCCTGGGACCTGAAGTCCAATGTGCAGGCGTGCGACGCTGATCGCTTCCAGGTACGGTTGCCGTACCAGCTTGTTATCGGGCCCGAGATTGGATTGGTTTGCCCGTTTCGGCAATCACGGATTTAGTCGCGCGGCTTCGAATCGGGAACCGGCCTCAAAAGCACCTTATTGATTTTGCGTCATTATTTGGAGTTTTCCTCGGGCGGGTATCCGCGCCTCATGTCTTCCGGAAGACAAGGGTCAGGTTATTGGCCGGCATGGCGATGCGCTCGGAAAGCACCAGCCGATGTACGGCGGCAAGGGCCGCGACCTCGTCCAAATGGCGCAAGCCCCAGGCTGGATTGCGCCTCCTGAGGTCCAGGTCGAATGCCCGATTGCTGGGCACCGTCTCGACATCCGACTCGATATAGGGACCATAGAGGAACAACAGGCCGCCCTCTGACAACAGACGGCCGGCACCCGTCATCAACCCCTCGGTCGAGCTCCAGGGTGAAATGTGGACCATGTTGATGGCCAGGATCGCATCGGCCTTGTCGACCGGCCACCCATCGGGATGGGCGGCGTCGAGCCGCAAGGGCGGCAGCAGGTTGGGCAACCCGGCATGTTCGCGCCAGGTCGTGATGCTCTCCAGCGCAGCGGTGTCCTGGTCGGTTGGCTGCCATTGCAGGTGGGGTAGGGCGGCGGCGTTGAAGACGGCATGTTCGCCGGCACCGGAGGCGATCTCCAGAACGACGCCGCCCTTCGGCAGGCGGGGTTTCAGCACGTCCAGGATCGGCCCGCGGTTGCGGGCGGTTGCGGGCGAGGCCAGGGCGCCGTGAGGAACGAGGTCGGACATGGGGTCATGATAGCAGCTCGACTTCGATGAAGTGCGCTTTCTTACCGCTGCGTCTCAGGTCGTGGGTCGGCCTAGACGATGCGGGCCGCCGCGCTTCCCCGGGCTTGTGAGATGCGGTTCTCGAATTCCTCCACCGTCTCTGTCTTCACGCCGACCTCGCGGCGCAGTGCATCGCGGGCATGGTCGAGCCGGCCATAGATGAAACTATGGGCACGGCCGGCATGCCTGCTCCACGTGGAATAGCCGTAACCACCGGGCATGGCGAGGATCGGTCCATAAAAAGTCGTTTCGGTCATGAGCATATCCTGGAGCCGACGGACGAAGCCGACGGCGCCTTCCTTCTCTCGCGATCATCATGTGATGCCGGTCGGCTGGCCTTAGGCCTTTGTTTCGGCGAACCGGAAGCTGGCGGCTTCGAGGGCAACCGTGCTTGGCAAACCCGCCCTACGGCCGACGAACAGCTTGGGAACATCTAACCCTGTGTGGTGTCGGAATGGCCGGTTTCAAGAAGAAACCCGGCTACAGTTTCAAAGAGCAGCCCTTCGAAATTCCTGATTCCTTGATAAAGCTCAGGCGATGAAATCGCTTTAGGCGATGCCGGCCAGGTTCGCCATGGTCCCATAAAGTGCTGGCTGCTTCTCGAAGCCGATGCCGGGGCACTCCGGCAGGTTCAACTTGCCGTCGGTCAGTACCATGCCCTCGGCATAGCCGCCGAACTGGCCGAACACGCCGGGATAGGCCTCGCTGCCGCCCAGGCCCAAGCCGGCGACCAGTTGGAACGACATCATGTTGCCTCCATGCGGGAAGATACGCGACCGGCTGCCGCCCATCGCCTCGACCTTCCACATGGTGCGCACGAAATTGCCGATGCCGTAGGCCTGGGGCGGATCGATCTGCAGGATGTCGCGATCGGTGCGGAAGCCGCCGAAATTCAGGAGATTGGTGACGTCGTGCAGGCAATAGAGATTTTCGCCCGTGCCCAGGGCTGGGGCATAGAGGGCGGCGATCTCGGCGAACTCGTCATAGGCCACCGGTGCGCAAGGCTCCTCGAACCAGCGCAGCTTGTAGGGCGCCAGCGCCTTGGCATAGGCCAGCGCCCGGTCGAGCGATAGGGCGGCATTGGCGTCGACTGCGAGCCTGCTGCCATCGCCCAATATCTTCAATGCACCTTCGATGCGTTTCACATCGTCGGGGATCGGGGCGCCGCCGACCTTGATCTTGACCTGGCGATATCCTGCATCGAGATGACGGCGGATTTCGTCCTGCAACTGGCCGATGATGCCGCCTTCGCGATACCAGCCGCCGCCGACGTAACATGGCACGGATGCGGGCACGCTGCCGTCATTGAACCTTTCGGCCAATACTGCCCAGAGCGGCTTGTCCAGCACCTTGGCCAGCGCATCCCACACAGCGGTTTCGATCGTGCCGATCGGGATCGAGCGTTCGGCATCGCCGCCCGGCTTTTCGCGCAGCATCATGCGCTGGAGCACCTTATCCGGGTCGACAAGACCGTCGGCATCCAGCAGATCATCAGGCCTGGCCGACAGGATGCGCGGGATGAAGCGGTCGCGCATCGCCGCGCCACAGGCGTAACGGCCGGTCGAGTTGAAGGCGAATCCGACGATGGGTTTGCCGTCACGCATGACATCGGTGATCACGGCTACCACCGAGGTGGTCATCTCGGAGAAATCGAAGGCCGCATTGCGCATGGTCGAGCGCACCGGCACCGCAATCTCGCGAATATCGACGATACGCATCTTGATCGACCCTCCAAGCCGCCCCGCGTCGGGCACTTCTTCAGTTGCCAATCTCGCGCATTCGCCGCAGCCGACCAACCGCTTTCGCGACACCGCGCAGGATAACGCGGGGTTGACTACTCCAATACATGTCGAGGAACTCAATTTCGAACCGCCTTGTTGAGGGAAGGTAATTCCTTCCTTCGACCTGGAGCGCGGCCCATGAGCATGACCGTCGGCGATTTCTTCTGGAACCGACTGCACGCCTGGGGCGTGCGCAAGATTTTCGGCTACCCGGGCGATGGGGTGAATGGCCTGCTGGGTGCCTTGCAACGCCAAGGCGATCGCTTCGAGTTCATCCAGGTGCGGCACGAGGAGATGGCGGCGTTCATGGCTTCGGCCTATGCCAAGTTCACCGGCGAACTGGGCGTATGCCTGGCCACTTCGGGGCCGGGCGCGGCCCATCTTCTCACCGGCCTTTACGATGCGCGGCTCGACCACATGCCCGTGCTGGCGATCGCCGGTCAGCAGGCCCGTACCGCCATGGGCGGCCATTACCAGCAGGAGGTCGACCTGCATTCCATGTTCAAGGATGTCGCCAGCGCCTTCGTGCAGCAGGCATCGGCCCCGGCCCAGGTGCGCCATCTGGTCGACCGGGCTGTACGGATCGCGGTCGGCGAGCGGCGGGTGACGGCGCTGATCTTCCCGAACGATTTGCAGGAGATGCCCTATTCGGAACCACCACGCGCCCATGGCACGCTGCATTCCGGCACGGGCTACGTTGCACCCAAAGTCGTGCCCTATGAGAAGGACCTGAGGAAGACGGCCGAGATCCTGAATGCCGGCAAGAAGGTCGCGATCCTGGTCGGCGCCGGCACGCTCCAGGCTACGGACGAGGTGATCGCGGTCGCCGACAAGCTGGGGGCGGGGGTTGCCAAGGCGCTCTTGGGCAAGGGCGCGCTGCCGGACGACCTGCCTTGGGTTACCGGCTCGATCGGCCTGCTCGGCACCAAGCCCAGCTACGACATGATGATGAATTGCGACACGCTGCTCATGATCGGCTCGGGCTTTCCCTATTCGGAATTCCTGCCCAAGGAAGGCCAGGCGCGAGGAGTGCAGATCGATATCGATCCGGGCATGCTTAGCATTCGTTACCCGATGGAATCCTGCCTGGTCGGCGATACGGCCGAAACACTGCGGGCACTCCTGCCGATGCTGTCGGACAAAGCCGATCGAGGATGGCGCAACCAAATCGAGGGGTGGGTCCAGGATAGTTGGAAGACGCTGGAGGAACGTGCCCACGTCTCTGCCAACCCAATCAATCCCCAGCGCGTAGCATGGGAGCTCTCGCCGCGGCTGCCGGAGCGGGCGATCATCACTAGCGATTCCGGCTCCTGCGCCAATTGGTATGCCCGCGACGTCAAGATTCGCCGCGGCATGATGTGCTCGCTGTCGGGCGGTTTGGCATCGATGGGCGCGGCCGTTCCCTACGCCATCGCGGCCAAATTCGCCCATCCCGACCGGCCGGTCGTGGCCCTGGTCGGCGACGGCGCCATGCAGATGAACAACATGGCCGAGCTGATCACGGTCGCGAAATACTGGCAGCAATGGCCGAACAAGACCTGGGTGTGCTGCGTCTTCAACAACGAGGATCTGAACCAGGTCACCTGGGAGCAGCGGGTGATGGAGGGCGATCCGAAATTCGAGGCGACCCAACGCATCCCGGATGTGCCTTACCACCGCTTCGCCGAGATGATCGGGCTGAAGGGCATGTATGTGAACAACCCCGAACGCCTGGCCAGCGCCTGGGACGAGGCGCTAAGCGCCGACCGCCCGGTACTGCTGGAGGTCAAGACCGACCCGAATGTGCCGCCGTTGCCGCCGCACATCACCCTGAAACAGGCCAAGGCCTTCGCCTCCAGCCTGATCAAGGGCGATCCGGACGAGGGCAGTGTCATCGTCAATACGGCAAAGGAAGTGCTGGGCGGCATGCTGCCAGGCGGCAAGAAGCGCTGAGCCGGAAGATGCCCGATCACGGCCTCGCGTTCAGGAATAGGATGCCGAACACCATCACGCCCGTTAGACGGAAGGGGCAGGGAGCCGAGCATCTTGCCGCCATGGCCCTCCGCACCGGGCTGAGTGCGTTGCTGCGTCCAAGCGCCCTGGCACCCGCCAAGCCCCTGGCCGGGCAACCGCCGGTAGTCCGGGCAGCCCGGCGCCTTAACAGGGCATCGGCCGTCCTGGCATTCTCGGTCTTGGCCGATAGCGCGGTCGAGCATTACCGCGGCTCATTCCGCAACAGGGTGATGTGGCTGCCGCTCGGTGTCTCAACCGCCGTACTCGGCGTTGCGGCCCATGGCACCGCCGATGCGCGGCCGGCGATCCATCGCCTGCGCGATGCGGTCTATGGGCTGGCGGCGCTGACCGGCCTGACCGGCACCGGCATCCATTTCTGGAATGTAAGCAAGCGGGTCGGCGGCTGGTCATGGCACAATTTCTTCTATGGTGCGCCGGTGGGGGCGCCGATGGCGTTATTGCTCTCCGGGCTGCTCGGGCTCTATTCCGAGCGCCTGCGTGACGCGGCCCGAGCGGGTGCATCTTTGCGTTCTGATCCCAAGGTGTTGGGCTTGCCGGCCGGCCGGGCCTTGGCGGCCTTGGCCGCCGCCGGGCTGGTCGGGACCATCGGCGAAGTCGGGTTGATGCATTTCCGGGGCCGCTTCCAGAATCCGGCGATGTATCTGCCGGTGGCCGTCCCACCGGTCGCGGCGCTGCTGCTTGCCGATGCCGCGCTGGGCAAGGCCCATCGGCGGCGCTGGTTCACCCGGCTCTGGGTCCGGTTTACTGCGCTTCTGGGCCTCGCCGGCGTGGGATTCCACATCTATGGCGTTTCCCGCGCCATGGGCGGCTGGCGCAATTGGCGTCAGAATCTGGTCAACGGCCCGCCCTTGCCGGCACCGCCCAGTTTCACCGGGCTGGCGCTGGCCGGCCTCGCTGCCCTCGGCCTGCTGGACGATCATCCCGATGCCTGATTCATCACGTAAGAACGATCGCTACCCCGGCTATGACGTGCTGGCCAAGCGTCAGACACCGTCCTGGAACGAGCCGACCCGACGCGCCGTCGACCAGCGCCTGGCGGTGCCGCGCGAGCCCAGATGCCTGAGCCCGGCGCAATTCGCGGTGCTGGAGGCGCTGGCGGCCCGTATCCTGCCGCAGCCGAGGACACGAGCGCCCATTCCTGTGGCGGCCTTGGTCGATCAAAAACTGCATATCGGCCAACAGGACGGGTTCCGCGGACCGGGCATGCCCCGGCAGGACGAGGCCTGGCGCATCGGCCTGGATGCCGTCGATGCCGAGGCGCAGACCCAGCATGGCGAAACCTTCGTGGCCCTCGACGCGGCGGTCCAGGACCGGCTTATCCGCGATATCGGCGAGGGCAGGGTGAGCCATCCGGCCTGGGGCACCATGCCGCCCAAGGGTTTCTACAAACAGCGCCTGATGCACGACCTCGTCATGGCCTATTACAGCCATCCGACCGCCTGGAACGAGATCGGTTTCGGCGGCCCGGCCAGCCCGCGCGGCTATGTCCGCATGGGCTTCAACCGCCGCGATCCTTGGGAGGCGGTCGAGGCCAAGCCCGGCGAGGCGGATAAGGCGCGCGCGGAGAACGCCCGTGTCCGATGATCCGCGCAGCGTCACCCGGGCGAAACACGGCCGCGCACCCGATGTCATGCGCGTGGGCGCATGGGTCCCGATGCGCGAATATGCCGAGAGCGAGATGGTCGATTTTGCCATCGTCGGCACGGGGGCCGGCGGCGGCACGCTTGCCTGCAAGCTCGCCGAATACGGCTTCTCGGTCGTGGCATTGGATGCCGGGGCCTATTGGCGGCCGCTGGAGGATTTCGCCTCCGACGAGACGGCGCAAACCAAGCTCTACTGGACCGACGACCGCATCGCCGACGGTGAGAATCCGATACAGATGGGCTCCAACAATTCCGGCAAGTCCGTCGGCGGTTCGACCGTGCATTACGCCATGGTGTCGCTGCGCTTCCGGCCGGAATGGTTCAAGTCGCGCACGGTTCTGGGCTACGGCGCCGATTGGCCGGTCGATTGGCGCGAGATGTGGCGCTATTACGACGAGGTCGAGACGGCGCTCGCGATTGCCGGCCCGGTCAGTTATCCCTGGGGTCCGAAACGGCCACGCTATCCCTATCGCCAACATGAGATGAATGCGGCGGCTTTGGTGCTGGCCAAAGGCGCCGAGGCCATGGGCATCAAATGGACGGAGACGCCGCTCGCCACCGTCTCGGCACCGCGCGGGCTGGCGCATCCTTGCGTCTATCGCGGCTTCTGCGTCACCGGCTGCTCGACCAACGCCAAGCAGAGCGTGCTCAACACCTGGCTGCCGCGCGCCCTCGAGGCGGGTGCCGAGATTCGCGACCTGGCCATGGTCGGCCGCGTCGTCATGGGCGAGGATGATCGCGCTGCAGGCGTCGAATATTTCCGCGAGGGCCAATGGCGCTTCCAGAAGGCGCGCCACGTCGTGGTGGCGGGCTATGCCATCGAGACGCCGCGGCTGCTGCTGAACTCCGCCTCGTCGCGCTTTCCGGACGGCCTCGCCAACAGCTCCGGCCTTGTCGGCAAGAACCTGATGGTGCAGGCCAATCAAGCGGTCTGGGGCCAGATGGACGACGAGATCCGATCCTATAAGGGACCGCCGTCGCTGGCGATCACCGAGCATTGGAACTACGACGACAACAAGGATTTCTTCGGCGGCTATTGCTACATGAGCCAGGGGCCGCTGCCGCAGCTCTGGGCCAATACCCTGGCGACGGCACGGGGGCTATGGGGCCAGGCGCTCATCGACGAGATGAGCCGCTACAATCATGCCGTCGGGCTGAAGGTCGTGGGCGAGATGATGCCGCAGGAGCGCAACCGCGTGACCTTGGCCGACGACAAGGACCAGTACGGTCTGCCGATCGCCCGCGTGACCTATTCGTGGTGCGAGAACGACATCCGGCTCATCAACCATTCCATGGATTTCATGGGCCAGGCCCTGGCCGCCGCCGGCGCCAAGGAGATCTGGCGGCAGGAGAACGACACCTGTCATCTCAACGGCACGGCGCGCATGGGCGACGATCCGCGCACCAGCGTCGTCGATGCTGATTGCCGCAGCTGGGATATCCGCAATCTCTGGATCTGCGACGGTTCGGTCTTCCCGACCGTGGGCGGGGTCAACCCGTCACTCACCATCCAGGCGATCGCCTGCCGGACGGCCGACCGCATCAAGACTCTGGCGGCGCGCGGTGAGCTGGAATAGCGGATTGGCCTGCTAGGACGGGCGCCTGGGCGTCCAACTCCCTTCTCTCGGATCCAACGCCTGCCAATCGCCCACCTCGCCATCGATACGCAGCCTGGCTTCCAGCCCGTTCAGGCGGGTCTCGACAACTTCGCCCTCGACGCCGTCGTTAATCCAGACCTGGCCGATCTGGAAATGCTCGACACGCTCGATGTGGGGTTCGAGCAGCGTGTCGATGAACCGGCGTGCCTGCCGTTGCGCATGCTGGCGGTCCGGTCCGTCGAGTGTGGCGATGCCGCCATCGGCGATGAGCTCGATCAGCGCCGGATCGTCGCTGGAGATGACGGCCTTCCAGCCGAGGCCGCTCGGCCGCTCCTCCAAATTGACGAGGAAGCCCCTGTAATTCTCACTATCGGCCATGAATGCTCCGGTCATCATGCGGCCGGGCCAATTACGCGAAATCGACCGCATCCGCTTCAGGTCTCTAGTAAACCCCGGCGACTATCGATGGGCTCCGAACAAGCGGGGCTCATGGACCATGCCCTAATGTTTTTCCTGATCGCCGCTCAGCCGGTCCATCATGGCCAACAGCACGCCGGACACCACGAAGCCCAATTGGATCGCCAATTGCCAGGCGACATCCTCCTTGGCGATCTCAGAGATGTCGAGAAACGTACCCAGGAGATGGATCGCGGAGATCGCGACGATAGAGCCGAGCAGCTTGAGTTTCAGGCCTCCGAAGTCGAGATGCTCCATCCATGACGGCCGGTCTTCATGGTCGCCGGTGTAGAGCTTCGAGACAAAATTCTCGTAGCCGACAAAGATGATCATCAGGACGAGATTGCCCAACAACGCCAGGTCGATCAGGCTCAGGACGAATTTCACCAGCCCATGTTCCGGCATCGTGAGCAGGCCGGGGATGGTGATGACGAGATCCTGGACGAATTTGACGGCGATCGCCGCAAGGATGATCAAGAGCCCAAGATAGACGGGCGCCATGATCCAGCGTCCGGCGAAGAGAACGGCTTCGAGCCATCTCTCCAGACGTCCGGGACCAGACTTCTGCTGCTCAGGCATCATCCTTACCGCTTATCCGGTTGAACCCCGTGCCATCGTACAGCTTTCGGCCAGAGCCTACCATCGGATACAGGGCCGATACGGAAGGGCGGCCTGGATTAGATAATTGACTGTCTAGTTGGTTCTACAATAGGGTCCGTGAAGGGATCCGGAGCGTGACGGGCGCGCCGAGGTTCGTTGACGATGAGGCCGTCCCGCAGAGCGGCCCAGTGTCGGGACGTGCGGGTGGTAGGACAAGCCTAATCAGAAGCCGCCGAAAAGCGGCGCAAAGTGAGGCCGGCGCGTTTCCGGCGAAACGTAAGAATAACAGGAGACAATTCCGTGGACGCACATGCGAAGTCGCCAAGGACAACAGACAGCAGGAGTATCTCTGTCGATACCCTGCTCAACACGCCACCACTCAAACCGCTGCAATACTTGGTGATCATCACCTGCGCGCTGGTGGCGTTGGTCGACGGTATGGACAGCCAGGCGATCGGCGTCGCTGCTCCCCGGATTGCGGCTGATCTGCACATGGCCGTTGGGCGTTTTACGCCTGCGCTGTCCGCCGGCCTGTTGGGGGCGGCGATCGGTGCCATGGCATTTGGCAGCATCGCCGATCGCTATGGCCGCCGGCCGGTACTGATCGGCGCGACAGCCATCTTCGGCGTCTTCACCTTGCTGACCGCTTTGCCAACCAGTTTCGGTGCGATGGTCGTCCTGCGGTTTATCGCCGGTCTCGGTCTTGGCGGCGCGACGCCCTGTTTCATCACCATGACCGCGGACTTCGCGCCGGCGCGCCATCGTACCGCCATCACAACCCTGCAATGGGCTGCCTTTCCCCTCGGCAATGCCGTAGGCGGTTTCACCAACGGATTTGTCATCACCCATTCGACATGGCACATGGTCTTCATCGTGGCAGGGATTCCGACCGTCCTGCTGGCCGTGTTCATGCTGATATTCCTGCCGGAGTCTCTTCGCTACCTCGTCGCCCGCCAAGCGGCGTCAGGTACCGATCGGGACCACGCCCGCATCCACCGCTTGGCGCGGCGCCTCGACCCTTCGATCGGTGCGGAGCCGATAGAATTGGTCGGTCCGGCCCGGCCGGTCGGCGCGCCGACAAGACGCGGCCTGGTGCAATCGTTGACCATCCTGTTCTCGGCGCCGCGCCGTGCCGGTACGTCGTTGATCTGGATCGTGCTTTATTTGGGCTTCGCGACGACGACGGTGGCGACGTTGATGAGCCCGACGCTTCTGCATGCCGCCGGGATCGGCCTCGGCCTGACCGGCACGCTCGTCGGCGTCTACAGTATCTGTTCGATGCTCAGCATGGCCGCCTCCGGCAAATTGGTGGAGAAGTTCGGGCCCGTTGCCGTCCTGACGCCCGCCTTCGTGGTCGGGGCGGGTTCGCTCGCCATCCTCGGCATGTTCCACAACCCGTTCCTGCTTGGTTGCTGCATGGTGATCATCGGTCTCAGTGCGCCGCTGGGCGTCGCTGGAGGGTTGGGGCTGGCAGCGGCCTTCTATCCGGTGGAGATACGCTCATCCGGCGTTGGCTGGGGCATGGGGGTCGGCCGTTTCGGACAGGTGTGCAGTCCGCTGCTGATCGGCCTGATGCTGACGCTGTCCTGGGTTCCGGCCAGCATTCTCGTCGTCATGGCGGCGGCGCCGTTGCTGGCCGGGTTGGCGATCGCGCTGCTGTCCTGGTCGCTCAAGCCTGCCGCTATGCAGGAGAGTTGAGGAATATCTCCTACGTAGCGGCTGGCCTGATGGCTGATCGGGCCAGCCAAGGACTTGGGTCGGCTATGGCGACAGCAGCGTGTTCCCCGCTGCGCTGCTGTCGCTTTTTTCTTCACCCGAGATGGGCGTCGCGCTGGCCGAAGAGGGTTGGGTCTTTGTAGCCCATGGTTTCGGGGCGGGCTCGGCCGAGCATGACCTGGAAGTAGACCGGCTCCAGGCTGTTGTTCTCGTAGCAATGGATGACGCCGGGCGGG
>DATJJW010000242.1:0-5267 GCA_035491935.1 Allostellaceae bacterium
ACGCTCGCAGGCACACCCTGTCGGCGACCACGCGACGCTGGAGCAGATGGCGCGGGAGTTGCTCATTCCGATCTTCCCGACCGAGAAAGGCATCCGCCTGCTGGGATTGTCGCTGTCCTCGCTGGGCGAGGATGAGGAGGATGGCGACCAGGACGAGGCCGAGCAACTGCCGCTGTTTTAGTCTGACTGCTTTTCCTTCTATCGTCATGGCCGGCCATGACGGATGGAAAACCGGCACCGGGAGGGCGGATGCCTCGCCGCTGGTACACCCCTTAGCCTTACTGCTTAATCTTACTGCGCCGCTTAATCTTACTGCGCCGCCGTGCGGACTTCCTGATCGTTCAGCATGGTCTCCAGCACCTTGCGGCCCTGGATGGCGCCGGCGTCGGCGCGCAGCGCCACGACGAAGGCGCCGTCGCCATGCTGGGTGGTCAGGCGCCGCTGCTGTGCCTCCAGGAGATGCTTGTCCTCATCGAAGGTGCGTGACACCTCGCGGCGGATATAGTCGGTGAGCTCCGCATCCTCGAGGTCGTAGCAGCGCGCGATCGCCCAGAAATAATGCGAGGAGGTCTCGGATTCCGGCGTGATCAGATTGAGCACGCGGCGCTCGCGGGTCATGCCCTTCGCCCGCGCCTCCTCCTTGTCGCTGCCGGCCGGCATCGAGCCGTTCTCGATGACATGGAAGCCCGGCGGCGTATAGATCGTCGTATGCCAGCGGTCGATATTGGTCTTGAAGCCGGTGGCGCGGACATAGAAGGGCGGCGGCTCGCAATCCATCATGTCGCGATGGGCACGCACGGTATCGCCCTCGATCTTCACGGCCAGCGGCGAATCCGCGACCGCCGCATTGCCGATCGTGTGCGCATGTACGAAGGTCTCGTGGCTGAGGTCGAGCAGATTGTCGTTCAGCAGCCGGTAATCGGCCTCGACATGGTGATAACCCTCGCTGATCGCCCAATCGGGGCTGGTCATCCAGAAGAAGTTCGGCACCTTGGCTTCATCGGCCAGGGCCGGATCGCCCAGCCAGATCCAGACGAAGCTGTAGCGCTCGACCGCCGGATAGACACGCGCCTTGGCGGCCTGGGGAATGCGGTCCTGACCCGGCACATTGACGCAGGTGCCTTCCGTATCGAAGCACAGGCCGTGATAGCCGCATTGCACGATGTCGCCGACCAGCTTGCCCAGCGACAGAGGCACCGAGCGATGCGGGCAGGCATCGCGCAGCGCATGCACCGAGCCGTCGGCGGTGCGGTAGAGCACGACATCCTCGCCGCACAACCGCCGCGCCAGCAGCGACTGCCCGACCTCGACGCCATAGGCCGCGACCTGCCAGGTATCCTTGAGGAACATGGTTCCGCCTCCCTTGGGGCCCCGATCCGCGGCCCTCGTCATTCTGCCATGACCTCAGACTAAGACAACAACATCGCGAGGTCAATTTTTACAATGTTATAAAATCATCACTCACAGGAACACCTCCTGGCCTCGCTGTGCGGATTCCAGCAGGGCCACGCACGTCTCCAGCGTCGCCATGCCCCAGGCGCCGTCATGCAGCGGTTTCTTGCCGTCGATGATGGCAGCGGCCAGTTCCTCGATGACCTCGGCGCGCGGGATTTCCGGCGCCGGCAGCGCCTCGAAGCGCCGCTCGTCATCGCCATAGATCTCGACGCCGTTCGGCATGGGCCGGAGCGTGCCATGCTCGCAGGCGACGGTGATGAAGCCGAAATGATTATAGGCCGGCGGCAACGGCATGGCGCGCACCGCATCGGCACTCATGGTCGTGCCATAGGCGCGCTTGTCCTTGAGCGCCGCCTCCTCCGCCGGCGTCGAGACCGTGCGCAACAGCCGACGCGCGGCACCGTATTCGTCGGGATTGCGCGCCTGGCCCATCTCGCCGACCCAGCCGGCGAGCGCATCGGTGTCGAAATGGCCATAGCCGTTATAGGTCAAGCTGGCGGCGGCGCCGTCGGCGAAACTCATGAACGCGGTATAGGCGCCCTCCGTCGGCCGCGCCGGATCCCAGATCCCGGTGGCCGCCCGGATGCTGCGGACAGCCGAGCCGGCCAGCAGCCGTGTCACCTCGACCTGATGCGGCGCCTGGCTGAACACCGCACCACCACCCTCCGCCGTCACCAACTCCTCGGGCCGGCGAGGGCGATACAGGTAATCCGTGGCATTGAACGCGGTGATGAGGCGCACCCGGCCGAAAGCGCCGCTGTCGATGAGCGCCCGTGTCCTGAGATAGGGCAGGTCGTAGCTGTGGCTGTGCCCGACCATCAGATGCACGCGAGCTTCGGCGGCGGCCTCGATCATCGCCCGGCAATCGGCCAAATCCAGCGCCATCGGCTTCTCGACCAGCACATGCTTGCCGGCGGCGGCGGCGGCGCGGACATGGGCGACATGGAATTGATGGGGGGTCGCGAGGTAGATCGCCTCGACCTCGCTATCGGCCACCAGGGCCTCGACGCTGTCATAGGCCCGGCCCCCAGAACCCTCACCCCCGAAATCCCTGGTGAAGCAGTCGCGCGCACTTGCCCGCGGATCGGCACAGGCGACCAGTCGCACGCCCGGATGACGCACGAAGGTCGGCAGCATCAGCATGAAGGCGCGCCCCAGCCCTGCCACGCCCAACCGGATCGGTCGTCTCGTCATTCCACCCTCTCCCCATTGGTTATCCTTAATACTTAGAACTCTTAACATCTGGGAGCAAGAGCCCATTCCGGAAACCGGACCGCTTCGCCCCGCCCATGCTGCGCCGCACAAGGAAATCGCCATATTATCCATAGGCACCAAAGCATTATTGGGAACGTGATACCTTGCCACCCGACATCGCCCGACAGCATGAAAAATTCAGGCTTGCCAGAATCACTTAGGAAACTTAGTTATAGATGAAGCTCAAGGGAAACGGGCGCGTATCGGGAGGACGGAACCATGCTGACCGCGGAAGAAAACGACCGGCTGTGCCGGATCGAGGGCAAGGCGCCGATGGGCACCCTGATGCGCCGCCATTGGATTCCGGCCGTATTGTCCGAACAGGTATCCCAACCCGATGGCGATCCCGTGCGCGTCAAGCTGCTGGGCGAGGATCTGGTCGCCTTCCGCGACACCAAGGGGCGGCTGGGCGTCATCGGCGCGCAATGCCTGCACCGCAAGGTCTCGCTGGCCTTTGGCCGCAATGAGGACTGCGGCCTGCGCTGCCTCTATCACGGCTGGAAATTCGACGTAGAGGGCAATGTCCTCGATATGCCCTCGGAGCCACGCGCCGCCGCCATGGCGCCGAAACTGAAGCAGAAGGCCTATCCGGTGCGCGAGGCCGGCGGCTTCGTCTGGGTCTATATGGGCGATCCCAAGCTGATGCCGGAATTCGAGGCGCCGCCTTGGGCACCGACGCCCACCGCCAAGGTCTCGATCGCGCGTTGGGACCTGCCCTGCAACTGGGCGCAGATCACCGAGGGGCAGATCGATTCCGCCCATAGTTCGACCCTGCATTCCTCCGATATGCGGCCGGCCCAGATCGGCTCGGCCGAGGCCAAGGACACCCATTGGCTGCGCCCATCCACCGACAAGATGCCGCGCATCCAGGTGCAGGTGACCAATTACGGCATGCGCTACGCCGCGATCCGCAAGCCGATCGCCCGGGCCGATACGCATGATTATGTGCGCATCACCACCTTCGTCGCCCCCTTCATCTCGCTGATCCCGCCGAACAGCTCCTACAACGTCGCCAGCGTGATCGTGCCGAAGGACGATACCAGCTCGTATTTCCACTTCATCGCCTGGACCGAGGACGACAGCGCCATCGACCGCGATGCCTGGCGTAAGTTCTGCGTGGCCGAAATCGGCGTCGACGTCGACCAGGATTTCAAGCCGATCCTGCGTCATGCGGGCAACCGTTACCTGCAGGACCGCGCGGCGATGCGCGGCGACGGCAATTTCACCGGCTTCCCCGGCATCCCCAACCAGGACATCCCGATGTGGGAGTCGATGGGCACCATCTCCGACCGGACATCCGAGCGGCTGGGCGCCAGCGATATCGCGATCATCCAGTTCCGCCGCATCATGCTGGACGCGCTGACGCGCTTCGAGGCGGGCGACGAACCGATCGGCTTGGCGTCCCCGCATCTGCCGCAGGCCAAGTTGTGCTCCTATCAGGGCATTGTCGCCAAGCAGGAGAATTGGCGGCTGCTGGGCGCCAGCACCGAGGAGCGGCAATATCTGCTCGGCATGGAGGAATCGGCCGAGGATCGGGAGATGGCGGCGGCGGCCAAGGGTTCGGCAGCCTGACGCCGCCTGCCTGACGCCATCCGCCGGATCGCTAGCCGTCCCCTGTGCGGGAACCGCTTTTCCGGCAGCGTCGAAGCTGCTTGACAAGACCGTCCGGGGATGAAAACCCTTTAGACAGCTAAGCAATAAAATTCGCAAAATATGCGAATAGCGCAAATCAACAGCGGCGGCCATCGGCCAACCGCGCGAGGTCAGGAGGAAGCACATGGGCCGAGACGGGAGACGTGCCAGCACTATGCGTGGTGCCTTGGCGGCAGGTGCCTTCTCGGCCTGCGCGCTGATCGGCGCCAGCCCTGCCCGGGCGGCCGAGCCCTACACCATCGACGTCGTGCTGCCATTGACCGGCGGCGCCTCGTTCCTCGGCCAGGCGGAGCGCAAGGCGCTGGAATTGCAGGAACCGATCGACTCTGCCGATGGTGGCATCGGGGGCCGGCCGGTGCATTTCGTCTTCTATGACGACCAATCGAGCCCGCAGACCGCGGTGCAGCTCGCGACCCAGATCGTCTCCAAGAAGCCCGCCGTCATGCTGGGTTCGACCATCGTCGCCATGTGCAATGCCATGGCGCCGCTGATGGCCAGGGGGCCGGTCATGTACTGCCATTCGCCGGGCCTCTACCCCAAGCCCGGCAGCTTCGTGTTCAGCGCCAGCGGGGCGACCAAGGATCTGGCGGCGGCGACGTTGCGCTACTACCGCCTCAGCGGCAAGACCAAGATCGCCATGATCACTTCGACCGACGCGTCGGGTACGGATGCCGCAAGGCAGATCAAGGCACAGCTGGCCCTGCCCGAGAACAAGGGCATGCAATTGGTCGCCGAGGCCAGCTTCAATCCCACGGATGTCAGCGCTGCGGCCCAGATCCAGCGGCTGAAGGGCGCCAACCCGCAGGCGCTGATCGCCTGGTCGACAGGCGCGGCCATCGGTACCGTGTTCAAGGCGATCAGGGATGCCGGGCTGGACCTGCCGGTCGCCACCACCGACGGCAACA
>DATJJW010000243.1:0-15124 GCA_035491935.1 Allostellaceae bacterium
AGCTGCCGGCTGCTGCCATGACCGCGGGTCAGGAAGATGCTGCCGGCCTGAGCTTTGGTGATTTCCCGGCAACGCAGAAGCATGCGCGCGGCCATGGTCTTGAGGGAAACGCTGGCACGCTGGTCGATGACTTCCAGCAGGCGTGCCGCCAGATTGCCATCAGGCATTAGGCACACCCCCCTACCAATCGCCGAAACACCATATCTTGCGCCTCGTACCCCAACGTTCTTAACCCTTCTGCCCAAAAAAGCCTTTAGATAGAATTAAAGTAGATATACCGGATTTGGCAGACGGGTATTCGGGCGGGGTTCAACGTCACCACGGCCATTTCCGGCGGGGACCAACCTCTTCGATTTTTGTCTTTAGATCGGGATCCTCGCCGGCCGGCAAGACAACATCGGCGGTGACTCAATCCAGGCGCTTGCCATCCAAATCGCGTTCCTCGCGGTGGGTTTCGATGTCCTTGGCGGATTTCTCGGCCTTCGTCCGACCGAACTTCGTGCGGTTCGACGCCGCCAGACGCTGCGCCTCAGCCTTCGATTTGGCTTTGCGGAATTTGTTGAGATTGACGATTTCGCCCATCTTCGTCCTCCAGCCTGCCGCTTTCGTCTGCTCGATCGGGCCGGCTTCTCGTTTGACCCGGCAGCATGACGGCAGGAGCGGTTTCAGGGCAAGAGAAAGGCGTGCGACGTTAACGGAATACCTTCACTGCGCGAGCTGAACACGGACCATATCGCCCGGTTTGATGCCGAGCTTATCGGCGGTACCGCCGTTGATTTCCAGGATCGCCTGAACCGGTCCGCTGGAATAGATCGTCGCCTGCGACATCGGCACGGCGCGCTTGGCGATATTGACGATATGACCGTCGGCACCGATGAACAGCATGTCCAGCGGGATAAACGTGTTCTTCATCCAGAACGCCGCCTGCTGCGGCTGACCATAGAGGAACAACATGCCGGCATTGGCCGGCAGCGACTGCCGGAACATCAGCCCCTGCTCGCGCTGCGGCTCCGTCTGCGCCACCTCGACCGTGAAGTGCCGAGGCCCCTTCACCGTATCGATATAGACGTCGCCATGGCTGAAACTCAGCAGGTCGGCATGGGCCGACACGCTGGCGGCGACGGTCAGGGCGGCCGGCGCCAGAACCATCAGACCGATGGTCTTCAGGCTGATCAGGGCGAACCGGCAAAGGGCATGGAGCGGAGCGAGGCGGGTCATGCGTTTTTTCTAGACGGAGGCGGCGGTGCTTGTAAACCGGGACAGGATACCGTGGACCTGTGGATATCCGGATTGCTTGATACCTGGATTGCTTGATGTCCGGATTACCTGATGGCCGGATTACTTGATGCAGGGGCCGGTCGTGCTATAACGCGCCCATCGGCGTCATCACAGGTCCAGCGTTTTGGCTCAATCGACCGTCCTCATCCTGAACGGCCCCAATCTCAATCTGCTCGGTACGCGCGAACCGCATATCTACGGTCGCGAAACCCTGGCGGATGTCGAGCAGGCCTGCCGGGCACGGGCGGCGGCACTGGGCCTCGCCATCGACTTTCGCCAGAGCAACAGCGAAGGTGAGCTGATCGACTGGGTGCAGCAAACCAGGACCAAGGCCGCCGGCATCATCATCAACGCCGGCGGCTATAGCCATACTTCCGTGGCACTGATGGATGCGCTGATCGCCGTCGACCTGCCGGTGATGGAGGTGCATATCTCCAACATCCACCGGCGCGACGCCTTCCGACACCTCTCCTACATCTCCAAGGTCGCCAAGGGCGTGATCATGGGTGTGGGCGGCCTGGGCTACGAACTGGCCCTGGAAGCCCTGGCCCGGCATTTTGCCCAGGCGAGCCAAAGCCCAGACAATCCTTATCGGCCGTAATCTCGGGCAACCGACTGACAGATATCGGGAAACCATGACCGCTTCGCAATTCGACATTGACGCCGCCCTGGTCCGCAAGCTCGCGGGCCTGCTCGACGAAACCCGACTGACCGAGATCGAATATAGTTGGGGTGACCATCGCCTGCGCATCGCCCGTCAGCCGGCGCCCGTGCAGGCAGTGGCCGGCGCGGCAGTGGCGGTACCCGCCGGTTCGGCCGCAGCCCCGGCCGCTCCCGGTGCCGATCTCGCTGCCCATCCGGGCGCCGTCAAGTCGCCGATGGTCGGCACCGCCTATCTGGCGGCGCAGCCCGGCGCCCCGCCCTTCATTAAGGTCGGCGACACCGTCGCCTCCGGCCAGCCGCTGCTGATCATCGAGGCGATGAAGGTCATGAACCAGATTCGCGCGCCCAAGGCCGGCCGCGTTGCGCAGATCCTGGTCGACAATGCGGCGCCCGTCGAGTTCGGACAGGTCCTGGTTATTTTGGAATAGGCCCCTATCATGTCCGCCATCCCCCAGGCGCCTCGGAAGGGCAAGTTCTCGAAGATACTGATCGCCAATCGCGGCGAGATCGCGCTGCGCATCCTGCGCGCCTGCCGCGAGCTGGACATCCACACCGTCGCCGTGCATTCGACAGCCGATGCCGATGCCATGCACGTGCGGCTGGCTGATGAGAGCGTGTGCATCGGCCCGCCGGCGGTACGCGACAGCTATCTGAACGTGCCCGCTATCCTGAGCGCGGCCTCCATCACCGGCGCCGAGGCGATCCATCCGGGCTTGGGCTTCCTGGCCGAGAATGCCGATTTCGCGACCATGGTCGAGGAGCACGGCTTCGTCTTCATCGGCCCGACGCCCGAACATATCCGCATGATGGGCGACAAGGTAATCGCCAAGCGGGTCGCCACCGAGCTCGGCATCCCGACCGTTCC
This sequence comes from Allostellaceae bacterium, assembly GCA_035491935.1. Taxonomy (GTDB): domain Bacteria; phylum Pseudomonadota; class Alphaproteobacteria; order ATCC43930; family CGMCC-115725; genus DATJJW01. Next base: position 2,807 of record DATJJW010000243.1, read on the forward strand.
CGGCTCCGTCGGCGCCATCGGCGACATCGACGAGGCCTGCGCGCGTGCCGCCGAGGTTTGCTATCCGGTGCTGATCAAGGCATCCGGCGGCGGCGGCGGCCGCGGCATGAAAGTCGCGCGCAACGAGGAAGAGCTGCGTGAGCTGATCCCGCTGGCGCAGGCCGAGGCCAAGGCCTTCTTCAACAATGACGAGGTCTATTTCGAGAAGTATCTCGACAAGCCCCGCCATATCGAGATGCAGGTGCTGGGCGACGGCCAGGGCGGCGTCGTGCATCTGGGCGAGCGCGATTGCTCGCTGCAGCGCTCGCACCAGAAGATCCTCGAGGAGGCGACCTCGCCGGTACTGACCCCGGCACAGCGCGAGGAGATCGGCCAGGTCGCCATCAAGGCGATGCAGAACCTGAAGTATCGCGGCGCCGGCACGCTGGAATTCCTGTTCCAGGACGGGCAGTTCGCCTTCATCGAGATGAACACCCGCATTCAGGTCGAGCATCCGGTGTCGGAGATGATCAGCGGCATCGATCTGGTGCAGGAGCAGATCCGCATCGCCGCCGGCGAGACGCTGGGCTACGATCAGAACGCCATCAAGCTCTTCGGCCACGCCATCGAATGTCGCATCAATGCCGAGCATCCGTTGACCTTCGTGCCCTCGCCCGGCCGGGTCACGGCCTATCATGCGCCGGGCGGCTACGGCGTGCGCGTCGATTCGGCGCTCTATGCCGGATATCGCGTGCCGCCCTATTACGACAGCCTGGTCGCCAAGCTGATCGTCCATGGTCGCACCCGCGACGAATGCGTGATGCGGCTGAAGCGCGCGCTCGGCGAATATGTCATCGCCGGCATCGAGACCAATATCCCGCTGCACCAGCGCCTGTTGGAAGAGCCGGATTTCCTGTCCGGCAACTACGACATTCATTGGCTGGAGCATTTCGTGAAGTCGCTGCAGGCGGCCTGACGGCCGTCTGCGTGAAACCTGCGATACATCTCGGCGGCCCAAGGCGGCGGCCGGAAGGCGGACCGACGCCATGAGCCGGAGCGGGCTCACGCCTGAGCTGCTGCTGCGCGCCTATGCCATCGGCATGTTCCCGATGGCCGACGACGCCAGCGACCCGGAGCTGTTCTGGGTCGATCCGGAAATGCGGGGTATCCTGCCGCTCGACCGTTTCCATGTGCCGAAGCGGCTGGCCCGCACGGTGCGGCAGGACGTCTTCACCATCCGCGCCGACAGTGCCTTCGAGGATGTGATCCGGCATTGTGCCGAGGCCATGCCCGACCGGCCGCGCACCTGGATCAATGACGAGATCGTCGCGCTTTACACCGCGCTGCATGCCAAAGGCCACGCCCATTCGGTCGAGGCCTGGCACCATGGCCGCCTGGTCGGCGGGCTATATGGCATCCGACTCGGCGGCGCCTTCTTCGGCGAGAGCATGTTCAGCCGCATGACCGACGCCAGCAAGGTGGCGCTGGTGCACTTGGTCGCAGGATTGATCGGGGGTGGCTTCACCCTGCTCGACACGCAATTCATCACCGGCCATCTGCAGCGCTTCGGCGCGGTGGAGATCCCACGCGCGGAGTATCACGAGCGGCTGAACGAGGCGCTCGGTCAAATGGCCCGGTTTCAGTTGCCCTTCGCCCCCCCGGCCTTCGGCGAGGGTGCCTTGCCGGACGGGGCCGGCGTAACGGGGGCTGGCGTGGCGGGGGCTGGCGCCTGGGCACTGGGCGTCTTGCAGGCGAGCAGCCAGACGTCATAGACCGGATGCTCCAGCGCCGAGACGGCGGGGCTGGAGGCGAACATCCAGCCGCTGAACCAATGCTTGGGCTGCGCCTGGCCCGGCAGCGTCTCGTCGATCTCGAGATAAGCCGCGCTTTCAGGCTCTTCCTCGGCCGGTTTGGTGCGGCAGTCGCGCACGGTGATGCGCAGCGTGCCGAAGCTCACCTGGCTGCCGACCGGCGCGTTGAAGGTGCTGACCCGCGCCGTGGTCTTGTCCAGCCCCTGCAGCACCGCGATGGTCTGCGAGCCGGGCCTCGACGGGACGTCGGAATAGGAAGGCGCCGGGGTGGGCGCCGGCTGCTGCGCCGGTGCCGTGGCCTGCGCCAACGCAACGACGGGAGTCAGGAGCAGCGCCGCCGCCAGGAAATAAGGCTTCACCTCAACGAGCCCCTTCATCAATGTTCTTGGGCGTAGGGGTTGTCGAGGCCGTCGACCAGGTCGCGCAGCACCGTGCGGATCTGCGTCTCGGCACAGCCCATGAGCAGCGCATCCTCCAGCGCATCCTGGGCCGATTGGCGCAGCTCCGCCAGGTTCTGCGCCAGCACCTTCAGCTTCTCCTCGCAAGATACCGGCTCGCCTTCCGGCGTCAGCCAGCGTATCGCGCGGAAATCCTGTTCACTCGTCATCATGACCGATGCCTTCTGCTTAATGCAGCATGCTATTGCGGCTTGGCCCCGTTCGACGGCGCCGAGGTCAATGGCGGCACCAAAGCCGAACCTGCCGCCGCGCCCGCGCCCGACGTGCCGGCACCCGATGTGCCCCCACCTTTCGCCTGTGGCTGGCTCTCCCCGGAGGAGCCGTTGCCGTCGCCGGAATTGCCGCCGCCATGGCTCATGCTGAACACCGCCTGGCCCAGCAGCGATTCGAGGCTGGTCGGCGATTGGGTGAAGCGGACTTCGCCGCCTTTCGGGATATCCTTATCCGAGGCGCCCGGCACGATCTCCATGAACTTGTCGCCGAGCAGCCCGCTGGAGGTCACCTGCGCCACGCTGTCGTCGGGCACCTTGACCGAATTGTCGATGCTCATCTTGACGATCGCCTGGAAGGTATTGGGATCCAGCGCCACGGAAGTGACGCTGCCGACCTTGATGCCGCTGATCTGCACGTCGCCACCGGCGCGGATGCCGTCGATGCGATTGAAGCGCGCGGTCACCGGATAGCCCTCGACCGAACGCAGCTGCGCGGCGGAATAGGCGAAGACGACGAAGATAACGGCGACCAACAGCACGATGGCCCCGATCACCGTCTCCAGGACATTGCGATTCATCAAGATGATCCGTAGCAAAAAACGAACGTAAGGCGAAGCGGCCGGGTCAGGGGACCCAAGCCTCGTAATCGCCCGTGGCCTTGGGACGGCCAAGGCCGGGCGTCGCCCCTGGCGGACGATAGGCCTGGGCCGTCCCGGTCAGGTTGGGCCTGTGTTCCTTCTGCCAGGGCCGGCGATGGGCGGCGGCATCCGCCGACGGCACGGTATCGACCGTATGATGCAGCCAGCCATGCCATTCGGCCGGCACCTTGCTGGCATCCGCCGCACCCTTGTAGATCACCCAGCGGCGTTCGCGGCTGAAGAAGCCGCCGCCCTTGACCAGGTTGCGCCGGCGCTTGTCGCGGTAGTAACGGTTGCCGAAGGCATCGCTGCCGACCAGCTCGCCGTTGAACCAAGTGAATAGCCGCGTTCCAAGGCTCATTTCCGTTCGCTCGATCTTCTGAGGTTGGGCCGAAGCCGGTCGATCCGGCCGGTGCCACGGAGGGGCTGGGCGTTCCTTATCGCATCCCCGGGCATCCCCTGTCGAGAGGCCGGCCCGGGAGCGGCAAGCAACCCCGACCTGCCCCATTCGAACATTGAAAAACCCATATGGGCCTTGCGGGTAGGCAATGCCACGCCTGCATTTGCCAAATGTTTGTCCGTTTGACAGTACTGCCGCGGCGGCGCTCTAATCCCCGCGACCCGTTGCCGCTGCCCCAAGAGTCTGCCCCATGGCAAATCTGACGCCGTTCCATATTGCCTTCCCCGTCGACGATCTGGCCGCCGCCCGCCATTTCTATGGCACGGTGCTCGGTTGCCCCGAGGGGCGCAGCGCCGACACCTGGATCGATTTCGATCTCTACGGCCATCAGATCGTCGCCCATTACAAGCCGAAGGCGCCGGCCAGCGACATGGCGCATCACAATCCGGTCGACGGCCACGACGTGCCCGTGCCGCATTTTGGCGTGGTGCTGACCATGGCGCAGTGGCACGATCTCGCCGAGCGGCTGAAGACGGCCGGCACGCGCTTCGTCATCGAGCCCTATATCCGTTTTGAGGGCCAGGTCGGCGAGCAGGCGACGATGTTCTTCCACGACCCCGCCGGCAACGCGCTCGAATTCAAGGCTTTCGCCGATTTCTCGCAGATCTTCGCCAAATAGGTGTCATCCGTGACCGCCCGTCCCCTGGTCGGCGTCATCTGCTGCCGCCGGCCGCTTGGCGTGCCGATGGCCCAGACCGTCATCGAACGCTACCTGCAATCGCTGATCCGCTATGCCGAGGTCGACGCCGTGCTGATCCCGGCCATGCCCGGCTACCAGTCGCCGCGTGCGGTGCTGGCCCGGCTCGACGGCGTCTACCTCACCGGCAGCCCGTCCAACATGGCGCCCGAGCGCTACGGCCAGCACATCGCCGACGCCCCCGGCCCCTTCGACCCCGAGCGCGACGAGACCGCGATGGAACTGATCCAGGGCGCCGTCGACCTTGCCAAGCCGCTCTTCGCGATCTGCCGGGGATTCCAGGAGGTGAACGTCGCCTTCGGCGGTTCCTTGCGCCGCGACATGTCGGAAGAGGACCGGGCGTTGCGCCACCATGCGCCGGCCGATGTCGATTACGCCGCCATGTTCGACCACGGGCATGAGGTGACCCTGGCCCATGGCGGCGCGCTTGCCCGCGCCACGGGCCAATCGGTCATCCAGGTCAATTCCGCGCATTATCAGGGCATCGACCAGCTGGGCTCGCACCTCGCCATCGAGGCGACATCCCCCGACGGCGTCGTCGAGGCGGTCCGCGCCGACAACACCCGCGCGCCCATGCTGGCCGTGCAATGGCACCCGGAATGGGCCGCCGACACGGACGAGAACTCCCAAGCCTATTTCCGCTTGCTCGGCCAGGCCATGCGCGGCGAGGCGATTTAGAGAGCGTCGGTGAGGGGCCGGAAGCGGTCAGTCTGTTCCGGAGCATGCGTAACGATTAGCCGACATTCAGCCGGGAGGCCGACTATCTGTTGAGCAACCCGGTGCGCCATCCCACAACAACGGGTGTGAAAAATATTCAACTAATGGTATAAGTTTTGAGCTACATAGAAATGCCGAAGCTGACCGATGCATATTCGCAAAAGAACGTTCGATGATTTGTTGAGGGCAGTATTCAACAGGATCGAGAAATTCGGCCAACAGGTCCTTCCGGTTCCTTCCAAAGGGGGAAACAAGGAGCTATTTGGCGTCGTTCTAGAACTGACCCAACCGCGGGCAAGACTTAGCCGCACTGAAGATCGCGGTGTCATATTCAGCGCTCTTGGCGAGTTGTGCTGGTATCTCGCTGGCTCCAACGATCTCTCATTTATTCAGTATTACATCCGCAGGGGATACGAGGCTGACGGGAATACCGGAAAGGTCTGGGGTGGGTACGGTCCGCGTATTTTCAACCGAAAGAAAACTAATCAATTCACCAGAATTCGCAAACTTCTGTTGAAGCAGCCTTCATCGAGACGAGCGGTCATTCAGATTTTCGATGCTAATGATCTTGTAAGGAAGCACAAAGATATCCCCTGTACATGTACGATGCAGTTCCTAGTCCGTAACAACTTACTACACATGTACGTCTCCATGCGATCGAACGACGCGTACTTGGGCCTCCCCCACGACGTATTCGCGTTTACAATGATTCAAGAATTGATGGCCAGAGAGCTTGGTGTTGGTCTGGGCCGATATAAGCACGCCGCAGGGAGCTTGCACCTCTACGACATTCACCAGAAAAAAATGCAGTATTTTCTGGATGAAGACTGGCAGGAAGCCATGTCGATGCCGCAAATGCCGGACGGCAGTCAGAGGGATGCGATCGAAATCGTTATCGATGTCGAACGCCGACTCCGATTTGGAGAGGATGTAGACATCGATGCGCTGCCCCTAAAGAACTATTGGAAGGATATCTTGAAGCTTCTTCGGATTTTTTCACTGACCCGCGATTCAACGGATTTCGGTGATCGCCGCGAAGCGATCCAAATAGGTAGGACGATGAGCAGCGGCTTTTACGACGGATACATCCGTGCTCGTGCCGAACGTCTCCGACGCCGACAGGAGAGCGCCCAGCTAGATCTCGAACTCAAGCGTTCCAACCTGGACGAATCTGAGCGATGAGAGCAGGTGAAGAGCGCATTCCTTCTCTGGATGCGGGACTTAAATCCTTCAAGCTCTGCCCGTTGCCAGGCTTGTCCACCGACACGCGCCGAGCATCCCTAGTGACCCAATTTGTCGACAGTATCCGGAGGATCGAATACGTCCATCGACTGAGAACGACGACTATCGATCCGGACCGGTGCGACCCGACCAACGATCTCTTCGATCCAATTCGTGCCGCGGTCCTCAAGCACAAGGACGGGAACCTAGACGAGGCATTTTGGCTCGTATTCCTCGCAACCCATTGTGGGCGTCACCTCGACGACCATTGGCGGCTGGCCCGCACGCTATATGGCAGCAACGGCACAGGCCCTTGTTGGAACTGGTCGACGATTAGTGGCACCCCCGACGGCTTTCACGATTGGCTGGTCAATGCTTATACAAGCTTGAGATCTGACGGCGTGCTGCGACGGTTCGGGAACCATCGGAAATATGAAACCTTGCTACCAGGTTCTGCCCGCGGGACGAGCGCCGTCTTCAGATCCTACATTGCCTGGGTTGGCGCCAATAGAGGACATGGACTTCTCATTCAGGAAGCCCAAGACGCCTGTGGCGGAGATCCGAGGGCAACCTTCGACTACCTGTACAATTCGATGGGCGCGGTGACGTCATTTGGCAGGACAGGCCGATTCGACTTCCTCACCATGGTAGGCAAGGTAGGGCTGGCGAATATCGAACCAGGAATTCCCTATCTTGTCGGCGCGACTGGCCCTCTCCGTGGCGCTCGGCTTGCGTTTGGCGGATCTTACGATGCCAACCTGACCGCCCAGAAACTCGATCGGTGGGTTACTAGGCTGGGCGATCATCTAGGGTTGGGGATGCAGGCCATGGAAGACGCACTCTGCAACTGGCAGAAGAGCCCCGACAAATATTTGCCGTTCCGAGGCTAGTCGGTCAGTCCGCCGCCCACGTGTAGCGTACCTTCAACTTGTTGAGCTGGTTATGTGCCAGCACGCCATGATGCTGAAGTTGGCCGACGACGATTCCATACGCGATGCCAAGGCGTCTCGCGAACCGCATGATTTGTCGATGATTGGCCTGTAGAGCCAACATCTCCTCTACATCCTCCGGAGGCACCAACGTCGAAGTAGCGAAGTCATTGGCTTCATCTTCCTCATGAGTGGTGATGAGGCCAGTCTCCTCCAGGAACATCGACGAGCAATCGTGCAAGAGGAGATGACCCAACTCGTGGAAGAACGTGAACCACAGATGGTCATCAGTGCGAAAACGGAAGCTAAGCTGAATCACAGCCTTCGTCGGCGAAATGAACCTGGTTGCACCGCTGGCTCGACATCCCTTTGGTCCACGGACCACCACCACGGCAACGCCGCATGAAGAACAAAGCCGCTGAAGTTCGGGAATGAAGACGGCAGGATCTTCCTCGCAAGTCAGCTTCCTGAGCTCCGGGATGAGGCATTTCAAGCCGTCTTTATCCCAGGGAGCACATTCTATTTCGGCAGCTTCGATCTCTCCTTGTCTCAGCCACGCTGCCAAGGCCTCAGGCAAAGATTCGTATGTTGGCGAGGTCCTGTAGGCGACCGCCGCGGCGGTTGTCTTACAGCTCTGTTGCCATGCCGCAACCGATGCCGAACCGAAGAATTGAAGAGCGGCTTCGGCCTGCGCAGCTCGGCTAACAGCCTTCTCGATCCAGCCGAAGGAGATCATATCTTTCAGGGGTAATGTGGCTGCCCAATCCACCAGATCTGAGGAAACCACGTTCAACCGGCTGACGTCTGACCGATACTGGGCCTCTCGCTGAAGCCAAAACGCTGCCGATCCCCCTAAGACGATTTCGAGCTTCGTTGCGATTCGCAAATCGATCTCGGCATCGCCGGACAGTAGCTTGTTGGCCTTTGCCTCCGACGTCCTCATAGCGGCGCAGAACTGCTCGATCGACATCCCCTTCTGATCAAGGATATCCAGAATCGTACCACCGGGGGCTGAGGCCCACTGAGGTTGGAAAGAGGCAAATTCAGCCATTTTTCGGCACCTCCATTACCTTGAAGCGACTGACATAAGCCCAATCGATCTTGCCATGGGCATCGAGCGGCGGCTTACGTTCGGCACATCGGATATGCAACGAAAATCCATCAGTGAGACTGATGGACCAATCGGTAGGCGCATCCAACTGAGACGGGTTGCCTGCCACCACATCATGGATGGATGACGCAGCGCGTATGTCCGCCAGGCGGCGAATGAGAACGGCGGCGGCGGCCTCGCCCAGCTCTCGGTTTGCATTGGCCACGTCGGAACATAGCTCTCTTAGCGCGCGGGTAGCGAACGCGATTTCCAATTGAAGCCCCGTCCACAGTCCGGTGAATCTCGATACCTCGATTCGCGGACGGGGACAATGGGCAAGGTACTATCCCTTGTGTCGCCGTTATCAAATCCAACAAACTACAGACAGCCCAGATCCATCAGCTTCAAATTGTTCATTTTTTGTTCTTATTTGTCAAGTCCATATCGGATGTCCGCTATGCGGAAGTCCAAAATCCGCTGCGAACGCCCGAAATGGGCGCTAAGCGGTCTTACCCAGCCCCGCCGATCTCCATCAGCGAAGGACCATCGGTCCAAAGCAGCAGCGTGCGGATGCGCTTGTCCGGATAGATCCGGGCGAGCGCCGCGCGGTAGGCGGCCAACTGCTCGACATAGGCCGGCGCCACTTGATGCTCAAGCCGTGGCGGCGGGCGGTTGGTCTTGTAGTCGACGATCATGACATCCGTATCGGTCACGACCAGCCGGTCCATGCGGCCGGAGAAGGCGCGGCCGTCGATGAGGCCCGCGACCGCGACCTCGGCGCGCGAGCCCGGCGCGAACAGGGGCCCGAACTCCGGATGGCGCAGCACCGCCATGGTCTCGACCAGGATGGCCGCCCGCTCCTCCGGCGCCAGGCCATGCGCCGGCAGGGCCAGGAAGCGCCGTGCCGCCGCCTCCGCGGCCTCCAGCGGCAATTCCGGCAGGGTCTGCAACAGCCGGTGGATCAGCAGCCCGCGCTGGAAGCGATGGGCGTCCTCGCCTGCCCCGATCGGCGAGCGTGGCGCCGGCTCTTCATGCGATGGCTGGGCAGCGATCAGCGGCCGCGGCGGCGCCGGCTCCACCGGGGCAGCGCGATAGACGAAATCCGGCAGGGCGGTCCCCAGATCCTCGGCGATGGCGAAGCCGGCACCGTCATGCTTGGGCGCGACATCGCCATGCTGCGGCGTCTCGATACACCAGCCAGGCTCGGGCAGATCCGCCTCCCCCGGCGGCACGGCGACCGTGACCTCGACGCCCGTCGCCTGCAATGCCCGGGCGACCAGCCCATGCCAGGAGCCGGTGGGCGCCTTGCGCCGCGTCTCCCAGCCACAGACATAAAGCCGGTCCTCGGCGCGCGTCAGCGCCACATAAAGCAGGCGGCGATATTCCTGGTCGCGCTTTACCGCCGCGTCGTTCTTGGCCTGGGCTACCAGCGGCGCACGGCCGCCCACCCCCGGTGCCCAGAGCAGCAGATCGTCCGGCGTCCAAAGCAACACCGGCAGCTTGACCGGCGTCGACACCGTATCGGGCAGGAAGACGATCGGTGCCTGCAGCCCCTTCGAGCCATGCACCGTCATGATCCGCACCTCGTCGCGGTCCTTCTGGTCGAGGTCGCGCTTGACCTCGGCCATGCCGCTTTCCATCCAATGCAGGAAGCCTTGCAGCGACGGCACATGGGCCTGCTCATAGGCCAGGCTCTGGCTGAGGAATTCGTCAATCGCATCCTCGGCCTCGGGCCCCAGCCGTGCGGCGAGGTTCAGCCTGGCACCGCTCGGCCCCAGCAGCTCGGCATAAAGCGCGTGGGGCGCGACATAGTCGGCGCGCGCCAGCAGTCCCGACAGCATGGCGTGGGCAGCCGCTGATCGTGCCTCGCCATTGGCGGCCGCAACGGCCAGACGCCGCCACAGGCTCATCTCGCGCCGGTCATGGGCCAGATCGAACAGTTCTTCCTCGTCGAAGCCTATGAGCGGCGATTTCAACACGCAGGCGAGGTTGAGGTCGTCCTCCGGCAGCAACAGGAAATAGCCGAGCGCGATCAGATCCTGCACCGCCGCCTGGCGGCTCAGCACGATACGGTCGAGACCGGCCACCGCCACGTCGCGCGCCTTCAAGGCCCGGACCAGCGCCCGGGCGAAGGCATTGCGGCGGCGGACCAACACCATGATGTCGCCGGCGCGAATGGGCCGGGCGCGCGCCTCCAGCATGGCGCCGGTATCGAGCCAGTGGCGGATGGTGCCGGCGATGAGGCCGGCGAGACGCTGACTCGGATCCTCGGCGGCGCGCCGGGTCAAGGGCGGCGCCCAGGATTCCAATTCCGGCAGGTCTTCCGGCCGGATCGCCGGCCACAGCTCGACCCGGCCGGCCATGCCCCGGCGCATCGGCGTGTGGACGATGCCGGCCGCCTCCCCGCCCAGCGCCACGCCGTCGCGCGCATCTTCCTGGGCGAAGACCGCATCGACCGCAGCCAGGATCGCCGGGGCGGAACGGAAAGAGACGGTGAGCGGCACGTCGACGAGGCGCTTTTCCACCCCGGCGGCGCGCGCATGGAACAGGTCGCGCATCTCCTGGAACTTGACCGGATCGGCGCGCTGGAAGCTGAAGATCGACTGCTTGGCGTCACCGACCGCGAAGATGGTGCGCTCGCGGGTGGGGTCCGCGCCCATGCCGGCGAAGAATTCGTCGGCCAGCGCCGCGATCACCTGCCACTGGTCGGGGTTGGTGTCCTGCGCCTCGTCGACCAGGATATGATCGATGCCGCCATCGAGCTTGAACAGCACCCAGGGCGCGATTTCCGGCTGCTCGAACAGGCGCCGGGTCAACAGGATCAAATCGTCGTAATCGAGCAGCGACCGTAACCGTTTCTGCGCGTCATACGCCTTGAGGAAGGCATCGGCCAGCCGCAGCAGCGCCGTGCTCGATGCTGCCGCCGACACGGCCGCGCGCCGCGACTGCACCTCCAGCACCCGCGCCTGCTCGGCAGCCAGGACATCGACCAGGCCTGGATCGATTTTCAGCACCTCGGCCGTCGCCAGCCGCTTCGTGGGATCTCCCTCCTTGGTGAGGAAGGCACAGGCATAGGCCTCCCAGCCGGCAATGCGCGTCTCGGCATCGGCGGCCAGCCACACCGCCAGCGCCTCGCCGCGCTTCTGGTCGGTGACCTTGGTCGAGCCGGTCAGCACCGTCACGGCCCGGCGCAGCCCCAAACCATCGAAGGCTTTCTCGTCGGAAGCGGCCGCCAGGCAATGGGCCTCGGTCTCCTGGGCCGAGACACCCAGGCGCTTGTGGAGCCGGACGAGATAGGCACCGGCCCCGCCAGCCGCCTCCAGAGCCTGGGAGAGACGGCCCCGCTCGCTGGCGAGGTCGTTCATGAGGTCGAGGAAGCCAAGTTCCGCCACCCGGCCGGTGACTTGCGCGAGTGCCTGGGCTACCGCCGAGCCGGGATTGGCACGCGCCTCGACCAGCACGGCATTCTGCGCCTCGGTCAGGAGTTCGGCGGCGCTGCGCTCATCCATGATCTCGGCATTGGGCACGATGCCCGCCTCCAGCGGAAAACGGCGCAGCACCGATTGGCAGAAGGCGTGGATGGTCATGATGCGCATGCCGCCCGGTGTGTCGAGCACGCGCGCGAACAGCCTGCGGGCCTTGTCATAGACATCGTCGTCGGGATAGCCGCCCTGAAGCGCCGCGATCTCCTCGCGCAGCTCCATATGCGGCATGACCGCCCAGCGGCTGAGCCGGTCATTGACGCGGTTCGACATCTCGGCCGCCGCCGCCTTGGTGAAGGTGAGGCACAGCAACCGCTCCGGCGGCGCCCCCATCAGCAGCAGGTTCAGCACCCGGTCGGTCAGCACCTTGGTCTTGCCGGAACCGGCCGAGGCCGCGACCCAGGCGGAAACGCGGCCATTGGCAGCCAGGCGTTGCGCGATATTGGGATCGAGAATGGCGGGGGGTGCCGGGATCATTGGCGCCACACGTCCCCCTCCGTCGTCCCGCCTCTCCTCAGGTCGTCATGGCCGGGCGATATCTGCAAAACCGGCAGGTTCATTCGCCCTCGCCCCCACCCCATTCGGCAAGCCGCGCCAGATGGTCGTAGTCGCTGAAGCGCGGCC
>DATJJW010000244.1:0-3385 GCA_035491935.1 Allostellaceae bacterium
TCGGTCAGATCGGCGGGCGTGGCGCGAGCCTGATGCTTGGCTACTTCGATGATCAACAGGCGACGGAAGACTCTTTCAATCGCGACGGCTGGTTCATGACCGGCGATCTCGGCTGGATGGACGAAGCCGGCTATCTGCGCGTCACCGGCCGCAAGAAGGACGTCATCATCCGCGGCGGCCACAACATCTACCCGGCGCGCATCGAGGCATTGGCGGCACAGCATCCGGCGGTCGACAAGGTCGTGGCCTTCCCGGTGCCGGACCCGCGCCTCGGCGAAAAGGTCGGCCTTGCGGTCGTCCTGCGCCCGGGCCAGCCTCTCTCGGACGATGACCTGCTGGGCCATCTGGATGCCGTGGGCCTGTCGAAATACGACATGCCCGAATTCATGATCGACCTGGAGGCGCTGCCCTTGACCGCCAGCGGCAAGATACTGAAGCGCGAGCTCACCGACCGGGTGAATGCCGGCACGCTCAAGCCCCGCGCCGTCCGCTACAAGGCCAAGACAGGCACCTCCTGACCGGCCGCGAGAAGAAGGAACAGAACATCATGCGCGCAGTCATCGTCCATGAATTTGGGCCCTTGGAGGCCGCGCGGGCCGGCGAGTTTCCCGATCCGACGCCGGCCAAGGGGCAGGTGCTGATCGACGTCCAGGCCTCGCCGGTCAATTACGTCGACCAGCTCGTCATCGGCGGCCAATACCAGTTCCTGCCCAAGCTGCCCTTCGTGCCGGGCAAGGGACCGGCTGGCATCGTCAAGGCGCTGGGTGAGGGTGTGACCGGCCTCAAGCCCGGCGACCGGGTGCTGGCCATGGTCGAGCAGGGGGGATATGCCGAGCGGGTCGCGGCCGATGCCAGCCAGTGCTATCGCCTGCCGGATGCCATGTCCTTCATCGAGGCGGCCTCGATGAGCCTGGCCTATGACACCTCCTGGTTCGCGCTGCGCGACCGGGCGCGGGTGCAGACGGGTGAAAGCGTGCTGGTGCTGGGCGCTTCGGGCGCGGTCGGACTGGCTTCGATCCAGCTTGCCAAGGCGATGGGGGCGCGCGTGCTCGCCGGCATTTCGCGGCCCGAGAAGGCGGAGATGGTGCTCAAGGCCGGTGCCGACGCCACGATCGATCTCTCGGGCGAGAATCTGCGCGATACGCTGCGCGAACGGGTGAAGGCAGCCAATAACGGCCAATTCGCCGATATCGTGCTCGACCCGCTGGGCGGCGACATCTTCGATGCGGCGATCCGCGCCGTCGCCTGGTGCGGCCGGCTGGTGGTGATCGGCTTCGCTGCCGGGCGCATCCCGACGCTCAAGGTCAATTACCTCATGCTGAAGAACATCGAGGTGAGCGGGCTGCAGGTCAGCGACTATCGCAAGCGCCGCCCGACGCAGGTCGCCGAATGCTATGCCGAGATGTTCAGCTTCTACGAACAGGGTAAACTGAAGCCGGCCGAGGCGGCGGTCTATCCGTTCGAGCGGGCGGGCGAGGCCCTGGCCTCGCTGCGCGATCGCACGGCGACGGGCCGCCCGGTGCTGGTATTCGAGTAAGGACGTCGATGGCAGTAAGGGAGCGATGGCCATGGACATACCGGACGAGGCGGTGATCGAGATCATGGCGCGGGCCGCCGGTTTGGGTCGCGCCTGGGAGCAGTTCCGCGGCGACGTGGTCGCGGCGGCGTGTCAGGTGGCGTCGCAGCGTCCGGCGCTCGCGGCGGTCCAGCCCGCAGACGACCCCTGGCCGCCGATGCGCGTCGCCGAGGACAGGCGGCGATGAGCGCGCCGCATTGGCAAAGCGCCAATGAGCTGGCCGCGCTGATCCGGACGGGCCAGCTGAAATCCGTCGAGCTGGTCGAGGTGCTGCTGGCGCGGATAGCCAAGCTCGATCCTTCGGTCAACGCCTTCATCCGCTGCGATGCGGAGGAGGCGCGCCGGGCGGCGCTGGCTGCCGATGCGGAGATCGCCGATGGTCGCTATCGCGGTCCCCTGCACGGCATCCCGGTCGGCATCAAGGACGTGATCGATGTCCAGGGATTGCCGACCACTTGTCATTCCAAGGTCCGGCTCGACCATGTCGCGGCCGAGGATGCGACGGCCGTCGCCCGGCTGCGCCAGGCCGGCGCCATCATTCTCGGCAAGCTTTCGACCCATGAATTCGCCCTGGGTGGCCCCAGCTTCGACCTGCCTTTCCCGCCGGCGCGCAATCCCTGGAACGCCGATCACCATCCGGGCGGTTCGTCCTCGGGTTCGGGCGCCGGGTTGGCGGCGGGCTTTTTCCCGCTGGCACTCGGCACCGATACCGGCGGCTCGGTGCGCAACCCGGCCAGCATGTGCGGTGTCGTCGGGCTGAAACCGACCTATGGCCTCGTGTCGCGGCGCGGCGTCTTCCCTCTGGCCTATACGCTCGACCATGTCGGACCGATGGCGCGTTCGGTCGCCGACATCGCCTTGCTGCTCGATATCATCGCTGGCCATGATCCGGCCGACGTTTCCAGTGTCACGGGGACCGGCACCAAGGGAGCCAACGCCAAAGGTTCCTATGGCCACATGCTGGACAAGGGCGTGGCCAATCTGCGCATCGGCTATGTCCGGCATTTCCACGAGACCGATATGCCGGCCGATCCGGCGGTGGCCCAGGCGCTCGATCGTGTCGCCGAGGCGATGGCGGGCGAGGGCGCGAAGATCGTCGAGGCGCGCCTGCCGGATTTAAACGCCTTCTCCTCGGTCAACCGCATCATCCTGCAGGCGGAGGCCTGGGCGATCCACGCGCCCTGGCTGCGCGAACGGCCACAGGATTACGGCGCGTCGGGGCGCCGGCGGCTGCTGGCCGGCGCCTTCCTGACGGCCGAGGACTATGTCATGGCGCAGCGGCGGCGTGCGACCATGATCGCGGCGGTTGAAGCGGTGATGGGCGAGGTCGACCTGCTGCTGACCGCCAGCGCCATGGACCCGGCCTGCCGGATCGATGACGAGGCGACGCTGCAGCGGACATATCCGCGCCAGGCGCGCACGCCCTTCAATGTCACCGGCCATCCGGCGATTGCGATGATGGCGGGGCTGTCGGCGGACGGGCTGCCGCTATCGGTGCAGTTCGTCGGCCGCCATTTCGACGAGGCCACGGTGTTGCGGGCGGCAGCGGCATGGGAGCGCATCGGCGGCTGGCAGGACCGGCATCCGCCCGCCTTCGCCTGAAGCCGTTCAGCCGCCGCCGGCCTGGACCATGACGTCGTTGCGCCGGGTTGCCCAGCCAGTGACGCGACGCTCGATCATCGCGAAAACGACATAGGTCAGCACGCCGGTGATCGCGATCACCACCACGCCAGCGAACATCAGCGGGATGCGGAACTGCGAAGAGGCCTGCAATATCAGGAAGCCGATGCCGGTCTGCGACGCGATGGT
>DATJJW010000245.1:0-3242 GCA_035491935.1 Allostellaceae bacterium
GGACTTCAACGACACGCCCGAAGAAGACGCTTTCCGCAATGAAGTGCGCGCCTGGCTCGACGCCAATGCGACGCGCAAGAGCGACGACAAGCAGGCGTTCCGCGCTCGCAACGACGACCCGGAGCTGCTCAAGAAGGCGAAGGAGTGGCAGGCCAAGAAGGCCGCCGCCGGCTATGCCCGCATGACCTGGCCGAAGGAATTCGGCGGCCGCGGCGCCTCGCCGATCCTGCAGGTGATCTACCAGCAGGAAGAATCGAACTACCTGGTGCCGCTCGGCTTCTTCGACATCGGGCTCGGCATGTGCATCCCGACCATGATGGCCTATGCCTCGCAGGAGCACCTGGCGCGCTACGTGAAGCCGGCGCTGCACGGCCAGGAAGTCTGGTGCCAGCTGTTCTCCGAGCCGGCGGCCGGCTCCGACGTCGCCGGCATCCGCACCCGCGCCGAGCGGGCCAAGATGCCGGATGGGGGCGACGGCTGGGTGATCAACGGCCAGAAGGTCTGGACCTCGGGCGCGCACTATTCCGACTACGGCATCATCATCACCCGCACCGACCCGAATGTGCCCAAGCACGCCGGCCTCACCATGTTCTTCCTGTCGATGAAGACGCCGGGCGTCGAGGTGCGGCCGATCAAGCAGATGTCGGGCGGCGCCAACTTCAACGAGGTGTTCTTCACCGACGTGCGCATTCCCGACAGCCAGCGGCTGGGCAAGGTCGGCGAGGGCTGGAAGGCGGCGCTGACCACGCTGATGAACGAGCGGCTGGCGGTCGGGCTGCCGTCGGGCGGCCTCGACATCGACGAGCTGATGGAGCTGGCGCGCGATACCGATCTCGACGACGGGCCGGCGATCCGCAACCAGCAGGTCCGGTCGAAGATCGCCGATTGGTACGTCCAGCAGCAGGGCCTCAAGCTGACCCGCTACCGGACGCTCACGGCGCTGTCGAAGGGCCAGACGCCGGGACCGGAGTCGTCGATCATCAAGATCGTCGCGGCGCCCAAGATGCAGGACATGGGCGCGTTCGCGATGGAGCTGATGGGGCCGGCCGGCATCATGAAGGAGGACGTGCCGCAGGCCGCCGGCTTCCAGGCGCAATGGATCGGCGGCGCCGGCTTCCGCATCGCCGGCGGTACCGACGAGATCCTGCGCAACATCGTCGCCGAGCGCGTGCTGGGGCTGCCCGCCGACGTGCGGGTCGACAAGGATATTCCCTTCAATCAGCTGGGGAAGAAATCGTAGGGGCGAAAATACGCTCCGCACCCTCGCAAGGAGAGGCGTGCCATGGCCTTCGAGTTCTTCTATTGGCCGGAAATCCAGGGCCGCGGCGAGTTCGTTCGCCTCGCGCTGGAGGATGCGGGGGCTGCCTATGTCGATGTGGCGCGGGGCCAAGAAAGCGAAGGACGCGGCGTTCCGGCCTTGCTGGCCCTGATGCGTGGCGAGGGCACGTCACACATCCCGTTCGCCCCTCCGTTCCTGCGCGATGGTGAGGTGATTGTCAGCCACACCGCGACGATCCTGCTGTATCTGGGCGGGCGGATCGGACTTGCGCCGACCGATGAAGACGGTCGCCTGTGGGCGCATCAGATCCAGCTGACGATCACCGACATTGTCAAAGAGGTCTATAATTCGCACCATCCGATCGACGAAGATAAGTGGTTCCACGAGCAACAGGATGAGGCTGTCGCGCGGGCCGCGGTCTTCCGCAGGGATCGGATGCCGAAATTCCTCGGCTGGTTCGAGCGGATCCTGGAGGCCAATCCGGCGGGGGCGGATCACCTGGTTGGAAGCTCCGTCACCTACGCCGATCTTTCCTTGTTCCAGTTGGTTGAGGGACTGCGTTTCGCGTTTCCTCTCGCATCCGGGCGAGAGCTGGCGAGCTTGCCGCGCGTGACGGCCCTGCACAATGCAGTGGCGGCCCGGCCGCGACTGAAGGCTTATTTGGCGAGCGAACGGCGTGTACCGTTCAAGGAGACCGGCATCTTCCGGCGCTATCCAGAGCTGGATGGCTAGAGCGTATTGCGATCGAATGGAGCCGCTTGCGGTTCGATTCGATCGGAAATGCGCGCACCGGCGTTTCTCTAGAGCGGGATGAGATGAATCCGAATCGGAAGGGGATTCCCAAGAGGGTCGAGAAGTGATTCAAGATGCTGGCTGGGCAGGAGGCCAGCATGGATGGCTCGACCCTATTCGATGGACCTTCGTGAGCGGGTGGTGCAGGCAGTTGAGCAGGAAGGCTTGTCGCGCCGGCAGGCAGCGGATCGCTTTGGCATAGGTATCAAGACGGCGATCGACTGGGTTAGCCGGTTCCATGAGACGGGCAGCATAGCGGCCAAGCCGATGGGAGGCTGCCGGCCGAAAAAGATCGTTGGCCAGCACCGAGACTGGCTGCTCGAGCGTTGCCGGACACAGGACTTTACCCTGCGCGGCCTAGTCGAGGAGCTGGCCGCGCGTGGCCTCCAGGTCGACTACCGCACCGTCTGGGACTTCGTTCATAGCGAGAAGCTGACGTACAAAAAAAGACGCTGGTCGCCAGCGAGCGCGACCGGCCGGATGTAGCGCGCCGCCGCCTGCAGTGGATGGCCTATCAGGGACGCATAGACCCCAGCCGTCTGGTCTTCATCGACGAGACCTGGACCAAGACCAACATGGCGCCGCTGCGGGGATGGGCGCCGTGCGGACAGCGCTTGCCCGGCAAAGCGCCACACGGCCACTGGAAGACCATGACCTTCCTCGCCGCTCTGCGCCACGATCGGCTCACCGCACCGTGGCTTATCGACGGTCCCATCGATGGCCAGAGCTTCCTCCAGTACATCGAAGAGGTCCTCGTGCCCACGCTCAAGCCAGGCGATATCGTCATCTTCGACAATCTCGGCTCTCACAAGGGCAAGGCTGTTCGCAACGCCATCCGTGCGGCTCGGGCCAAGCTCTTCTTCCTGCCCAAGTACTCTCCGGATCTCAATCCGATCGAAAAGTTCTTCGCCAAGCTGAAGCACTGGCTGCGCAAGGCCGCCAAACGCACCGCCGATGCCGTCTACCACGCCATCGCCGATATCCTGCCTCACACTTCGCCTGCCGAGTGCTCAAACTACTTCGCCCAAGCAGGATATGCCCAACCTCAAACCATCACGCTCTAGCGCTGCCCGGCAAATACGCCGGCGGCCTTGTAGCTCGATTCCGATCCCTTGATGGCAAAGGCGCCGGCCTGGTACTTCGCCGCATCGCTGGGCGCGGAGAAGAAGGC
>DATJJW010000246.1:0-3087 GCA_035491935.1 Allostellaceae bacterium
CCCGGGTAAGGCTGGTGGGCCTTGCAAAGGATCACGGGAGATGGCCGGCACAAGGCCGGCCATGACACAGGGAGGAGAGGCCGCCACTGGTCGTGTGGAAAATTCATCTATGCTTCCGATTGCGCTCGGAGTCTTCGCACAATCTGGAGGGCCGGCCATCCAGGGATTTCTCTCAACCAACACCGCCAGCCGTGGATGGTTGGCCTTCGCCGACCACGACGGAGAGAGCGTCGTGTCGCTCACACCCGACGTTGCCTCCTCGCAAGGCAAGCCTTCCATGTCCATCACTCCGCTGCCAGCCGAGGTGCGGCCGCGCGGAAATCGCGGCCGGGTTCGCTGACCTGTCTGCCGATGCCCAGTACCGGGAACAGCAGCTCCGCCACCCGATACGCTTCCTCCAGGTGCGGATAGCCCGAGGCGATGATCATCCGCACGCCCAGCGCCTGGTATTCGCGAAGCCGAGCCGCTACCGTGTCTGGGCTGCCGACCAAGGCTGTCCCCACGCCATGGCGCACCAGCCCGACGCCGGCCCATAGATTGGGGCTGATCTCCAACTGGTCGCGCCGGCCGCCGTGCAACTCCAGTTGCCGCAACTGGCCGACCGAGTCGGTATCCGCCCGCATCCTGGCCTGCGCCGCGGCGATCGTCTCGTCCGACAGGTGGCTGATCAGGCGATCCGCCGCCTCCCAGGCCTCCTCGTCCGTCTCGCGCACGATCAGATGCACGCGCAGGCCGAAATCCACGGTCCGGCCCCGGCGGGCAGCGGCGGCGCGGACCGTGTCCAGCTTCTCCTTCACCTGGGCAGGCGGCTCCCCCCAGGTCAGGTAGGTGTCGACATGCTCTGCCGCGACCTCGATCCCGGCCGGCGAAGACCCGCCGAACCACAGCGGCGGGTATGGCTTCTGCAGGGTGTCGAAAAAGCCGAGCCGCGCGTCCTTGGCGGTGAGGTGGGTGCCGGCATAATCGATATGACCGTCGCGCAACAGGCCGCGCCAGATGTGCAGGAATTCGTTCGTCGCCGTATAGCGTTGGTCGTGATCGAGGAAGATCCCATCGCCCGCCAGGTCCTTCGGCTGCCCGCCGGTGACGATGTTGAGTAACAGGCGCCCATCGCTGATGCGGTCCAGCGCCGCGGTTTGGCGAGCGGCAAGTGCGGGCGTCAGATAGCCGGGCCGCAGCGCCAGCAGGAACTTCAGCCGCCTCGTCTGCGGCGCCAGGGCGGACCCGACCATCCAGCCATCGAGGCAGTTGTTGCCCGTCGGCAGGAGTGCGCCGCCGAAGCCCAGCCGATCGGCGGCCTGGGCAATGTCGCGCAGATAGCCGATATCGGCCGGCCGATGGCCTTTCTCCGTGCCGAGATAGGCGCCATCGCCGCTCGTCGGCAGGAACCAGAACAGGTTCAACGGTTCAGTTGGCATGATAGGAACTCCCCGAAATGTCAGGCCGAAGGACGCCAGACGGTTGACGCGACCTGCACATCGACCGGGATCAGCTTCAGGGCATGGAACCGGTCCGCGATCCCCTGCTGGCTGTCGATGAGCTCCTGGTTCATGAACATCACCTGGAATGGCGCCCGATCCACCGCGCGGCCGATTGCCTCTCGGTTGATGCCGGTGCTGGCGGCCACCTGATCGGCCATCGCCGAACGGTGCGCACGAGCCCAGGCGCCCCCGGCTATGAAGGTATCGACCGTTTTGGCGGTGATGGATGGGTTGTCGTGGACGAAGCCGCTGCGGGCCATGAAGAAGGAGTTCTGCCCGCCGAGGTCGGAATCCGTGACAAGCGCGCGGACGCCCGGTCGCTTCTCATACAGCGCGTAGTACGGGTCCCAGATGCTCCAGGCATCGATCGCCCGGCGCTCAAAGGCCGCGCCCGCGTCGGCCGGCCCCAGGTAGATCGGCTTGATCTGGTCATAGGTCAGGCCAGCCTTCTCCAAGACCCGCAGCAGGAAATTGTGCGACGAGGAGCCGCGGGTGAATGCGACTTTCTTGCCCTTCAGGTCGGCCAGCGTCTTGATCGTAGACCCGGCGGGCAGCAGGACGGCCTCGGCGCCGGCGCGCTGGCCGGCGATGTAGCTCAGGTTGCCGCGCGCCGCCTGGGAGAAGATCGGCGGCGTATCGCCGACCGCGCCGACATCGATGCCGCCGGCGCGCATCGCCTCCAGCATCGCGACGCCGAACTCGAATTCGGTCCATGTGACCTCGAAGCCCAGCGGTGCGAGACTGGTCTCCAGCGATTTCGCGGCCTTCAGGGCGACCAGGATCGGTTCGCCCTTTTGGAATCCCATCCGAAGCGTGTTGCCGGCGCGGGCGGTGCGGAGCGCCGGCATGGCGAGGGCGGCCGCCAGGATATGGCGTCGTTTCAAATGCATTGGAGTGCTCCGTGATTATCGGTTGGCGATCCGGCCAAGCGCGCGATGATGGAGGTCGTCATCGGAGGATGGCTGCCCTTTGTCGTTGCCGGGGAAGCCGTGGATCGCGGGCACAAGGCCCGTCATGATAGCGGTGGCACTGGCCTGGGCCGCAGTGACGGCGGCCGCGGCCGCTGCGGCACTCGACAGGGCGCGAAGCACCCTGCCTGCGGAACGGACGACGCTCACCGTTGGATGGCCATCGTGGCCAGGATGTCCGGCGTGGCAATCCGGCAGCTGGCGAAGCCCGGACCGATCAGGCCGAAAGACGCGGCGATGGGCGCGGTCCTGAGCAGACCGCGGCGAGACAACAAGTTCATGGAAATCGGCCTCTGTTCAGTGGGTCGTTACAGGAGCCCGGCCGCCGAGATAGACGCGGCGGGCGAGACGCTGGACATCGGCCAGTGTCGGCCAGATGGACCCGTCCAAGTCCTCCAGCTTCATATCCGTGGCGATGAAGCGGTAGCCGGTGTCGAGCCGGACGGCGGCGCCGACAAAGTTTCCATCGATATCGATGACGTGGGATTGCAGCATGGCGGGGACCCTTTCAGGGCCGGAAGGTCACGGGAGAGCGTGGCGGAACGGATGTGCTGCGGCGCCGCGACACCGCATGGACGACGTCATCCGACACATGAGCGCGGCGGACCCTGACGGGGCTGACAGCGTGTGTGAGGAAC
>DATJJW010000247.1:0-13462 GCA_035491935.1 Allostellaceae bacterium
CGCGGCGGTGCCGGCGGTGCCGAAGGCCAGCCCGGCATACATGGCGCCCAGCATGACGCCGGCGCGGGCTTCCAGATCCTCGCCTTGCTCGACCGCGACAACCAGGTGCCCCGCCAGCTCGGCGATGGCAGCCAGCGCATAGGTGTCGCTGATCCGGTTCTTGCCGACGAAGACCCGGTCGATGCCGAGATCGGGTTCGCTCGGCCGCGCCAGATTGGTGAAGGCCTCGACCGCATGGGTCATGGCGTCCGCGCCGGTGATGGCGGTGAGGATGGGCGGGCAGGACAGCGTCAGCTCCGGATCGCAGATCGCGGCATGCGGTACCAGATGCGGGCTGGAGACACCGACCTTGAGTGCGCGGGCGCTGTCGCCGACGACGGCGACCGGCGTGCATTCGGAGCCGGTGCCCGAAGTCGTCGGCAGGGCCAGGACCGGCAGCACTGGTCCCGGCACCTTCAGCTCGCCGTAATAATCGGCCAGATCGCCCGGATAGGAGAGCAGCAGGCTTGCCAGCTTCGCGAGATCGAGGCAGCTGCCGCCGCCGATGCCGACGACCATATCGGGCCGGAAACCGCGGGCGAGTGCCACGCAATTATGCACGTTCTCGACTGGAAGCTCGGCTTGCGTCCCGTCATAGACGAGGGTCGCGATGCCGGCGTCGCGCAGGTTCATCACGATGTCGGAGAAATCCTCGGTGGCGGAGAAGCGCGCATCGGTGCAGATGAGCGCTCTGCCGCCAGTCAGCCGGGCCACCCGGCCCAGCGCCCGGCGTTGGCCGGCGCCGAACAGGATGGTGGCGGGCGCGCGTGCGATGCCGAAGCCGATCATGCCGCGGCTCCTTTTGCCAGGTCGTTGATGGTCTGCCACAGGGCCTCGGGGAGGGTGACACCGTTCTCGGCGCTGAGGGCACGGATGCGGCGCCCGCGATCGCCCGGCACCGCGATCAGCTCGCCGGGATGGGCCGAGGGCGAATGGCGCAGCTCCTCAAGATATGCGCCGACCATGCCCAAATGCTCGGTCATCGGCGCCTCGATGACGATGAACACATCGCCCTTGTTGCATATTGCGGTCGAATCCAGCGTGCCCTTGACGTCGCGGCCGATCGCGGCGCCGGAAAGCGCGGTCACCAGCACCTCGAAGGCCAGGCCCAGCGCATAGCCCTTGGCGGCGCCGAAAGGCGCGATCGAGCCGAGCTTGGCGGCATGTGCATCGGTGGTGGGGTTGCCTTCGGCATCGAGCGCCCAATGCACCGGGATCGGCTCGTCACGCTGGGCATGATCGTGGATCTGGCCCATGGAGACGAGGCCCGTCGCCATGTCGAGCACGAAGGGGCCGGGATCGGCGGGCATCCCGATGGCAATCGGATTGGTGCCGAGCATGGCCTGGCGTCCGCCCCAGGGATGGACCAGTGCCTCCGACGTCGTCAGCAGCAGCGCGATCTGCCCGGCCTTGGCCACCGCCTCCGCGTACCAGCCGAGCATGCCCAGATGGTTGTTGTTGCGGATGGCGGCGATAGCGATGCCGGTCTCCTTCGCCCTGGGGGCAAGGGCCGCCAGAGCCGCCTTCGCCACTACCGGGCCGAGGCCCATGCCGCCATCGACATCGAGGAAATTGCTCGAACGCCATTCATGCCGGCCCTGGGTCACGGGATCGCAAACGCCGTTGTGGATGCGCTCGATCACGCGGGGCAGGCGGAGCAGGCCATGGGAAGGGCGGCCGCGCAGCTCGGCCTCGAGCAGCAGATCGACCTGGGTCTCGGCATGGGGCGCCGGTACGCCAGCCCGCGAGAGGGCGGTGATCGAGGTCTGCCGGATATCGTTGACCGCGAGCCTGATCATGTCTCAGACCAAAATCATATCGGATATCGTATCGGATTGGCTCATGGGCGCCGGCCGCTTGTCAAGCGCCTTGCCGCTCGATATGCATCATTTCGGTGACAAATGGAGGGGCGCCGCGATGGCCGTGACGATCTATGGCATCAAGAACTGCGACACGATGAAGAAGGCGCGGGGCTGGCTCGACGGCAAGGGCGTCGCCTATGGGTTCCACGATTACAAAACGGCCGGAATAGACCGGCCGCGGCTCGAATCCTGGGCCAAGGATGTCGGCTGGGAGACGTTGCTCAACCGCGCCGGCACCACCTTCCGCAAGCTGCCGGATGCCGTGCGCGAAGGTGTGGATGAGGCGCGGGCGATCCGGCTGATGATCGATCAGCCCTCGATGATCAAACGTCCGGTGCTCGACATCGACGGCAAGCTGCTGGTGGGCTTCAAGCCGGAGGCCTATCAAAAGGCATTCGGCTGACGCGGGGCGGCGGCGCAACCTGGTCCAGCGGTTGCGCCCATCGCTCATCCGATGATCAGCCCGGCCAGCGCAGACAGCGCGAGAGGGCATTGCCCATGACCTCCGGCAGCTCGGCCGATGTCAGGAAATCCCCTTCGGTGAACATGCGCACGCACTGCTCGAAGCTGACATTGGCCGGCAGGCGGGTGAGGTCCGAGCCCCAGAAGCAGCGGCTGGCACCGAAGGCATCGACGATGCGGCGGATCTGAGCCTGGACGTTGCGATAGGGGAAAGCCTGCGTCGTGTAGCAGGGCGCGGCCGAGACCTTGACGAAGAAGTTCGGGTGCTTGGCCAGCGGCAGCAGCCGCTCGACCGCCGGCGCCATCTCGTCGTCGATGTCCGGGCGGGCGAAGCCCATGTGGTCGAGGATGAGGCGCAGCTTCGGATGCGCCGCCGCCAACTCGCCCAGCCGGGTCAGGCGCTCGGGCGCGTGGACCATGATCGGGATATCGAGCGCCTCCGCCTCCGGCCACAGCCAATCGGTCGAGCCGTCGGTCAGGAACGGCCGGTCGGCATTGCGGTGGAAGGTCAGCCGGATGCCCAGCATGCCCTCGTCCTTGAGACGGCGCAGCTGTGGCTTGCCGGTCGCTTCGTCCATGGCGACACGGCCCATCACCGCAAAGCGGTCGGGGTGCTTGCGTGCCGCCTCGATCGCATAGTCGTTGCGATCGCCCTCGAAGGAGCGCGGCACCAGCATCGCCGCACCGACACCGGCCGCATCCATGCGGCGCAGCAGCTCCTCGTAGGAGAACTCGACCATCTCGTCCGGATGCTCGTGACGAAGATGCTGGGGAATGGCGTCCCAGATATGGATCTGCGCGTCGATGATCATGGATGGCTCTCGGGGCTCAGGTCGCGACGTCCTGGCTCGCAGGCGCGCGCCATTTCAGCAGGCGTTTCTCGATGCTCGTCAGCAGCGCGTCGGCGAGCAGTGCGATCACCGCCAGCACGATCATCGCCGCGAACACGCCATTGGCATGGAACAGGCCCTGCTCGGTCACGACCAGCAGGCCCAGGCCCTGCTTGGCACCCAGGAACTCGCCGACCACGGCACCCACCAGCGCGAAGCCGAAGCTGACATGCAGGCTGGCCAGGATCCAGCTCATGGCCGAGGGGAAGATCACCGAGGTCGTGACTTGCCAGGGGCTGGCGCCCAGGATGCGCGCATTCTCGATCAGTGCCTTGTCCGCCTCGCGCACGCCTTGGAAGGCGTTGCCGAACACGACGAAGAACACCATGACCACGGCCAGCGCCACCTTGGAACTGCTGCCGATGCCGAAGGCGATGACGAAGATACTGCCCAGCACGATGCGTGGGATGGAGTTCGCGACCTTGATGTAGATCGAGAAGACGTCGGCCATGAAGCGGTTACGGCCGAGCACGATACCGAGCACGACGCCGAGCGCCGCGCCGATCAGGAAGCCCAGCACCGTTTCTTCGAGCGTGACCCATATCTGGTCGAGCAGCGTGCCCTGCGAGGTGCCGTTCTGTATCCAGTCGACCAGCGTCGCCAGGATCGCGCTGGGCTGGGAGAAGAAGAACGGGTCGATGACCTTGGTGCGCGCGCCGATCTCCCAGAGGGCGATCAAGGCGATGAAGATCACGATCCGGATGGCCATCACCAGCCGCGCGCGGCGGCGGATGGCGGCGCGGATCTTCGTCTGGGTATCTGCGCCCAGGCCGGATGCGGTCACGGTCGTCATCACGCGGCCGCCATGGCGCCGGCCATGCCGATACGCGCCTCGTCCTTGAGGTCTTCCCAGATCGTCCGGCACAGTTCCTGGAAGCGAGGCTGATAGCGGATGTCGGTGGTGATGCGCGGCCGCTCCAGATCGATGGTGTAGGCGGCTTTGACCCGCGCCGGCCGGGCGGTCAGCACGATCACCCGGTCGGCGAGCGCCACGGCCTCTTCCAGATCATGGGTGACGAACACGACGGAGGCCTTGTTGGCCGACCACAGGTTCAAGAGCTCGTCCTGCATGAAGGTCCTTGTCTGCACATCGAGCGCGCTGAACGGCTCGTCCATCAGCAGGATCTCAGGCTCGTTGATGAAGGTCTGGGCCAGTGCCACGCGCTTGCGCATGCCGCCGGAAAGCTGATGGGGGTAGTGGTTCTCGAAACCTTTGAGCCCCACCTTCTCGATCCAGGCGCGGGCGGCGTCGAAGGCCTGGGCCTTGCCCATGCCGCGGAAGCGTGGGCCCGCGCTGACATTGCCGATGACCGTACGCCAGGGGAACAGCGCGTCGGCCTGGAAGACGAAGCCGATGCGCGGGTCGATGCCGTCGGCCGGCCGGCCCATCACCCGTACCTGGCCGCTGTTCGGGCGGCGCAAGCCGGTGATGAGATTGAGGGTCGTCGATTTGCCGCAGCCGGTGGGGCCGACCAGCGCCACGAACTCGCCCGGCGCTATCGTCAGGTCGAAGTCCTTCAGCGTCTGGACCAGCGCACCATTGCCCGAAACGAAGGCAAGATTGACGCCGGCGAGCTCGATGGTGGGATGCCCAGTCATGCTTACCCGATCATGCTCACTTGATGAATTCGTTGGTGTAGGTCTTGGACAGGTCGATGTTCTTGCCCTGGATGTCCTTGCTGAACTTGTTCAGCACCTCGATCACGGTCTTGGGCCCGTCTTCCGGCATGCGGCCGTCCTTGGTGAAGCCTGGCAGGCTGGTCTTCAGCGAGGCGACATAGAGGGCCTTGTTGCCGTTGTAGTAGCTGGCCGGCATCTTGTCGGCGATCTCTTCCGCACTGTGGCTCGCCATGTATTGGAGCGCCCTCTGGAATGCCTGCGACAGCTTCGCCGCCGTGTCCTTGTGCGACTGGATCCAATCGTTGCGGACATAGATGGAGGAGCCCGGATAGTCGCCGCCCAGTGCCTTTTGCGTATCGGCGGCTGTCCGCATGTCGACCAGGATGTGCGCGTCCTTGCGCTCGATCAGGATCGAGACCGTCGGTTCCTGGGTCATGCCGGCCTGGGTGCGGTCCTGCTCCATGGCGGTGATGAAGGTGTTGCCGGCGCCGACGGCCAGGTAGCTGGCATCGCTGGGCTTCAGGCCGGCACGCGCCAGGATGTCCATGGTGAGGAAATGGGTAAAGGAGCCGAAGCCGGTGACGCCGATCGTTGCACCCTTGAGATCGGCTGGCGTCTTGACGTTCGCCTTGGTCGAGACCAGCAGCGCTTCCTGCGGGCAGGCGGAGATCTGCGCGATTTCCGTGACGTATTTGCCCTTGGCCTGGATGTGGATCGTCTGCTCATAGGCGCCGACCGCAGCCTCGGCCGTGCCGGAGAGAAGGGCGGTTTCCGAGACGGAACCGGCGGCGACGTTGATCAGCTCGACGTCCAGCCCCTCATCCTTGTAGTAGCCGAGCTGGTCGGCAAGCTTGGCCGGCAGATAGAGGATCTTTTCGAGGCCGCCGACCATGATGCGTACCTTGTCGGCGGCGTGCGCGGCCGTCGTGGAGATCCCGAGCAGCAGAACGGTCGCCGGCAAAACCGTGGACAGGATTTGACGCCCGAAGCGCGTCTTGCCAAACCGTGTCATGGTCAAATTCCTCCCTCAAGGCCCTGGCCTGTTCTTCCGGACATGATCCGGCTGTTTGGAGGGCGTTATTTAGGTAACGCCCTCGAAGCCACGAGGAGTAGCGTGGCACACGGCATATAGACAATAGAAAGCGATGCCTTAGCCATAAGTTTTGGCTAAGGCATCTACTCAAAACACTAAACCTGGGAACGATTCCCTACCTGGGATGCCGACGTGTCGGTCGGCATAACTGCCTTCCTTACTTCTTGTTCCAGCCCTGCTTGGCCAGCCAGTCGACCATCACCTTGGCGATGGCATCGCTGTTCTTCTCCTGCATCATCATGTGGCCATTGCCATGGATGCCGAGGGTGGCCAGGTGGATGTGGTCGAGGTGTTTGACGCCGGCTTGGCGCAGATACGCTTCCGTACAGTCGTCATAGGGCGCGTGGTATGACGCTTCCGAGGTGATCATCAGCATCGGTATCGTGTCGAGCGACACAAGCTTGCGTGCCGGATCCTTCTGCGCCCAGCATTTCACCAGGCCCGGCGCCTTGGGCGCCGCCGCCTGCTCGAACTGCAATTGCTCTCCCGGTTTCAGCGGCGGATCGTATTGCAGCGGAATGTCGGCGAGGCCGGAGATCTTGAGCCGCGGCGAGTCCTTGAACCAATCGGGCGGCCCGACATTCTCGACGTCGTGGACCGGCGGGCCGCTCGGCTCGACTTCCAGGATGCCGCGCACCAGCTTCGGCCGGGCCTGGGCAATCGGCCAGGCGAAGGCGCCCGATTGCGAATGGATCATGATGATCGCCGGGCCGATCTTGTCGAGCAGCGCCGCACCGGCGTCGCGCATCAATGTCTGCTGTTCGGCGAAGCTGGCGATGCTCGGCATCTGGCTGGAATAGAAATTGTCGAAGGTCGGATCACCCGGCTCGCCCGTGCCCGGCCATTGGGTGTGCAGATGGGCCTGCGGCCACATCTTGGTCTTCTCGAAGGTGGTGAAGCGCTCCTGGGTGAATTTCTGATTGGGATAGCGCAGCGGCCCATAGGCCTTCTCATTATAGGCGGCGCGGCCGCGGCCCGGCTGGTCGACGACATAGACGGTATAGCCGTGGCGCAGGAAATACTGCGCCCAGCCTTCGCGGCCATCCGGCGTGCCGGTGAAATTCGTGCCGCTCTGGAAGCCGCCTTCGATCATGACGACCGGATAGGGATGGGTCTTGTGCGCCGGGATCTGATACTCGGCGTAGAGCTGACCGATCATCGGGTGTTCCGGCTGCGACTGGTCGATGTGACCGCCGGCGAACAGCCAGCCTTCCTTGGCGATCTCCAGCGGCGGTTGCTTCGCGCTGCCGGCGGCGAGCGCGCCACCTCCGGCCAGCGCTGCGGCCAGGGCGAAGACGCCCGATAGAGCGACGGATTTCAATCGGCGTGACGGCATCCCAACCCCTCCCATATTTCTCGGGCTATGTCTCTTGGGGGCATCGCCCATATGCCCTGTCGTCGAATAATACGGGATTTCATTTCGCGCAAGATGGGTGAGCGAAGAGTGCCGAAAACTCAACCGTAGCGCATGAGGCGCGTGCCATGCTCGCGCAGCCACGCCCGTTGTGCCGCATGGCCGGGCGCCAATTGTTCGACCAGCAGCCAGAAGCGGGGGCCGTGGTTCATCTCGACCAGATGGGCCACCTCATGGGCGGCGACATAGTCGATCACGGCTTCCGGCGCCAGGATCAGCCGCCAGGAGAAGCGCAGATTGCCCCGGCTGTTGCAGCTGCCCCAGCGCTGCCCGGGATCGCCCATCGTCACCTTGGCGATCTTGCGGTCCAGCCTGGCGGCCAGCACCTGCGACTTCTCGGCCAGGATCGGGCGGGCGAGCGCGGTCAGTCCCGCTTGCAGCCGGCGCGGTAGGTGCTCGGACGCGCCGCCGATCTCGATCGTCTCGTCGGTCAGGCGAAAGGGCGGGATGCCGCGCTTGGCGCCCGCGGCCACGACCAGCCGGTCGCGTCCCAGCACCGGTATGATGGCGCCCGCCTCGAAGGGGATGCGCGGCGGCATCACCCGCCAATGCTCGACGATCCAGGTCTCGCGTGATTTGAGGAACGTCATGGCCCGGGCGAGGGCGACGCCGCGTGGCACGACCAGGGTCACGGTGCCGGCGCTGGGCGAGAGCTTGAGGGCGATATGGCGCGCCTGAGCCGAATGGCGGACCAGCACCGGCACGGTCTCGTCGGGACCATCCGCGCGGGGTATCTGTACGGTCATCGCCACGACCGGCGGCCGTTTGACGGCCGGCGCACGCGGCTTCGGCGCCGGGGCGGTACCCAGCCCGTTCAGCCCAAGCCCGCTCAGGCGGCGCAGCAGGGAAAGCAACGCTGCGGCTCCGGCTCGTTGGGACCCGCGCTTGATGCATGCGCACCCGCGCGGCAGATCGATTGACAGGCCATGTTCTCTGGCTTAGCTTCCGCGCCTTCTGAAGTCCACCTATTGCGTATCGGCCGAACCATGAAGATCGTCAATTCGCTCAAGACGTTGAAGACGCGTGACAAGAACTGCCGCGTCGTCCGCCGCAAGGGCCGCGTCTATGTCATCAACAAGTCGAATCCCCGCTACAAAGCTCGCCAGGGCTGAGCGGTGGCCGCGTTTCAGATGATCTCATCGTCTGAAACGTGTACGCTGCCTCAGATCGCACGCTGAGCAAGCATACCGCGGCGCGGCTGGCCTATATGGTCGGCGCGCCGTTGTTGCGTCTGGGGAATCGGCTGGTGCGGCTTTGCGGCGCGCGCAGCGTCGGCGCACAGGCGGTGGTCCATCGCCTGGAATCAGGGCGCCGGCAGATCTTGCTGGTGCGCCAGACCTATATGGACGGCTGGTCCTTTCCCGGTGGCGGGGTGAAATCCCGCGAGACGCCGATCGACGCCGTGCACCGCGAGTTGCGCGAGGAGGCGGGCATCCTGCCGATCGGCACACCCGAACTCGTCGGGGTATATCTGAATCAGTATCTGGGACTGGACGACTACGTCGTGCTCTACCGGGTGGAAGCCTTCCACAGGCAGCCATTCCGGTCCTGGGAAATTGCCGAGACCGCCTGGTTCGATCTCGACGCGCTGCCGGCCGATATCAGGCCGGCTTGCGCACGGCGAATCGGCGAGATGTTCCGAGGAGCGGCCATCTCGTCCCGTTGGTAGAGGTCCGGGTGGCTACCAGCCCGAACCCCCAACACGGCAGTCGATCATGCAAGCTTGGGTTTGCGAGCATTTGGCTCAGTGTTCGCGTTTGTTTTCCAGGACGAAGACGCGAATGGCGCTCGATAGATTGGTCGTGCGTTCGGAATCGATCATCTCGACCAGGCGGTTGACCGAGACGGTCCGGCGGTCGGCGATGGCCTTCAAGCCCTGCCAGAACGCCTCTTCCAGCGACACGCTGGTGCGGTGACCGGCGATGACTACGGAATGCTTGCGCATCGTTTCGGCATTCTGCCGCAGCTTCATGTTGCCATTGGCGTGGCCGACGATGGAACGGTGTCCGGTGTCCTTGAGCGTTTGCGTGGTAGCCATGGGTACTCCTGTCGACTGGTGATCGTGAGTTTGCCTAGGGTTGCGGGTGGTCAGTTGCCGAGCAGCATGCGCATGGGCTGGCCCAGGCCATTCCTGCGGTCATTGACGATGCGGATGAACGCGGCACGCTGTTCCGGCGTCAGCTGCGAGACGAAGCCCAGCACGGCGCTGCCGGCCTGACGCTGGAATTCTTCCCGATTGGCCATGACGCCGGCCATCAGCTTGTCGGCACTGTTCATGTCGGGTTGGGGTTTGGCCAACTCGACCCAGAAACTGTCGGCAAGCGGCTGGGCTTTGGTGCGCATGTCGTCGAAGGCGACGCGCAGATTGGTACGAAGCTGCTGATAGGCCGGCGCCTTGGTCGGGTTCATGCCGATGGCACGCACCAGATGCTCCATCCTCTTTTCGGGCGAAGCGGGCATGTGCGGGCCGAAGCGCCAGGCGGTCATGGCGAAACCGCCGACGATGAAGATGTTGAAGGCAAGCGACAGCGCCAGCACGATCTCGATCGGCCGGGGGCGGCGCAGGGAGGGACGGATGGTACCCACGGGTAAATCAGCTTGTGCCATCGAGAACCGCATTGGGTGCGTCGAGGATGTCGATCGACATCTGATCCGTCGACGTGTTGATGTTCTGCTCGGCTTCGATGCCCATGTTGAAGCCGACGACCGCGATACAGGCGAGGCAGGCGGCAAGCGCCCCCCAGCTCAGCCAGACATTGCGCGGCTTCTGCGGCTGGACCGCATCCGACGACCGCGACAGGCGGAACGGCACGACCACGGCGGCCGCATCCTGGGGCGGGACAAGGGCCTGGACACGAGCCAGGAAATCGGGTGAGGGCAGGTCCGGCGGCAGGGGCGGTGTCAGGGCCACCACGTCGTCCAGCAAGGTCGGGTCGGCGGCCAGCATCGCCTCGACCGTTTCGGTGAGGGCATTCTCGGTATCGTGGGAGCCGCCTTCGGCACGACGCTCCATCCAGGCGGCGAGATACATCAGATCCTCGCCCTCGGGAAGTCCCTGGCCTTCTTGGGGGGCGACGGGACCCGAGCCGCCGGGTAGCCCTAGGGCTTTCAGGCGGTCAAAGAGGGCGCGGTCGCCGATATGAAAAGCTTCATCGCTCATGGGGTCGGCTTTCTTACACATTCGGTTCTACGCGCGCGTTTTTTGCCGCATCCCCGCCACAATTCAGATTCTTTGCAAAAGCAATCGACATTCGATGACATGGCCCGGATTCCCCTATTCCGTGCCGGGCGCGAAATGCGCGCGCAGGCGCAGCATCGCCTTGTGATGGGTACTGCGTACGGTTTGCGGATCGATGGCGAGCGCGTCGGCGATCTCCGCCACCTCCATGTCCTTTTCGTAGAGCATGGACAGCACCAGCGCCTGGCGCGGGCTTAGCAGCCCGTCCGGGATGCGCAGCCGCATGGGTTCGATCGCTTCCACCGCCAGGAAGGTCTCGGGTGTGTCATCGATATGCTGGGTCGCGACCCGACGGCGACGGATCGCGTCATGGGCGACGCTGCGCGCAACGATGGTGAGCCAGGTCGAAAGCGACGCCCGTGTCGGATCATATTGACGCAGCAGACGGTAATCATCCTTGCAGAGCCGGATGAATACGTCCTGGGCGATATCCTCGACCTCGCCTTGGGGTCCGACGACTCTCCTGACCGCAGCCAGGATCAGCCCGGCGAAACGTGTGACGAAACCATCCCACGCGGCCTTGTCGCCACCGATCAGGCCGGCAAGGTTCTCCACGTCGTCCCCTATTTTAGATATGTCCCGGCGCATCAACATCGTAACGTCTTACGCCGGTAGAGAGATTGTCATCCCCAGGTAGGATGACCAGTCCTCTCATCGAAATTCGCCTACCGGAATTCACCGGAAATTTGCTGGAAACTCAAGCCCGCCCGCAGCCATTCATAGGGCGGACATCCACGCCTCCCGCATCCCGCGCCGTAAGGACAGCAATCATGCCGAGCATCCTGCGACATATTTTGGCCGGCCATCAACGATTGCTGGTGGCCGGCATCTTCGGCGTGGCGGTGCCGCTGGTGCTGCCCGGCGGCTGGAACGTCTTCCTGCGCTGGTTCATCGGCTGGGATGCCGGGGTCACGCTCCATCTGGCGCTGGTCTGGCTGATGATGCTGCGTTCGGCCGAGGCCGACATCCGGCGACGCGCCCAGATCGAGGATGAGTCGCGCATCGTCATTTTGGGACTGTGTGTGGCGGCGGCACTGGTCAGCCTGGCCGTGCTGCCGGGGCTGCTGGGGCAAAGCGGCCATGCCTCCTCGACGGAGAAGGCGGTGCGGCTCTGCCTCGGCGTCTATACCATCGTCGCCTCATGGTTCTTCCTGCATACGATCTTCGTCCTGCATTACGCCCATGAATATTACGGCGCGGTGCGGGCGGAGAGCGCCAAGAAGGGTGGTGCCGGCGGCGACAAATCCGTGCCGAAGCAGCGCGGCGGGCTCGATTTCGCCGGCGACGAGCCATTCTACAACTATATCGACTTCGCCTATTTCGCCTTCACCATCGGCATGACGGCGCAGACCTCGGATACCCAGGTCACGACCTCGCCGATGCGCCGCCTGGCGCTTGCGCACAGCATCGTCACCTTCTTCTTCAATACCGGGATCCTGGCGCTCTCCATCAACCTGGTCGCGGGGCTGCTGACTGGAGGCAGTTAGGCCGGGGCGTCATTCCCAGTCCGTGAACAGGCTCGCAACATTTCTGTCATCCCATTGCAATACCGGCCCGTCATTAAGGAATGCGAGCGGCACAGTCCGCGGATCGTGCCGGTTCGGCCGATCGTCCTGACGATTTATCCGGCAATTCATTTGGAGATGCAGCATGAAGCTCGGTTGGTTGAACGGCATGGGTGTCGCCGGTGTCTCCTTGATGGCGATGGGCGCGTTGTCGCAGCCCGCCAAGGCCGATCCCTCCGCGGCGCTGGTCGCGGCCGCGAAGCAGGAAGGCGCGCTGACCGTCATCGCGTTGCCGCATGACTGGTGCGGCTACGGCCCGATGATCGCCGACTTCAAGGCCAAGTATGGCCTGACCGTCAACGAGCTCAATCCTGATGCGGGCTCGGGCGACGAGATCGAGGCGATCAAGGCGAACAAGGGCAACAAGGGCCCGCAGGCGCCCGATACCATCGATGTCGGCCTTTCCTTCGGCCCGGAAGCCAAGGCGCAAGGGCTACTGGCGCCCTACAAGGTCTCGACCTGGAATTCCATCCCGGCTTCGGCCAAGGATGCCGACGGTTATTGGACCGGCGACTATTACGGCGTGATGTCCTTCGAGGTGAATGACGATCTGATCGACAAGGCGCCGCGCGACTGGCCGGACCTTTTGAAGGCCGCCTACAAGAATTCCGTGGCGCTCGCCGGCGATCCGCGCTCGGCCAACGAGGCGATCCAGGCGATCTATGCCGCTGGCCTGTCGAAGACCGGCGGCAAATTCGACGGGTCGGGCACGGCCGGGCTCAACTTCTTCGCCCAGCTCAACAAATCGGGCAATTTCGTGCCGGTCACCGGCAAGGCGGCGCCGTTGGCCCAAGGCACCACGCCGATCGTCGTGCGCTGGGACTACAACGCGCTTGCCGATCGCGATTCGCTGAAGGGCAATCCGAAGGTCGACGTCATCATCCCGAAGACCGGCGTCGTCGCCGGCGTCTATGTCCAGGCGATCAGCGCCTATGCTCCGCACCCGAACGCCGCCAAGCTGTGGCTGGAATATCTCTATTCCGACGCCGGCCAGGTCGCGTGGCTGAAGGGCTATTGCCACCCGATCCGTTTCCAGGATCTCACCAAGCGCAAGAAGATCCCGGCCGATCTGCTGGCCAAACTGCCCAGCGCCTCGGCCTATTCCAAGGCGGTGTTCCCGACGCTCGACCAGCAGACCGCGTATAAGACCGATATCGCCAAGAACTGGGATACGGTCGTCGGCGCGGCGGTCAAGAAGTAGCGGCGGACGGGCGACGGAAGGCGGGCGGAGCCCAGGCCATGACGATCCAAGCCGAGGCGGTCTCCCTCTCGGCGCCCC
>DATJJW010000248.1:0-22486 GCA_035491935.1 Allostellaceae bacterium
AATTCTTCTATGGGCAGCCTAGCAATGGCATTGCAGTCCGGCCGCCCCGATAATTGGCGAAAGCCAAATTGATAATCACGACGGCAAGGCCTTTCCCCCATCAATATCTCTGCCTTGGACCTCAATTCTTATACGAGGACTTCATCGGGCTCCTGACTCGCCGGCCGCCGTTCGCGCAGCCGGGCGCGCAGGCGCGGTGCGGCGAAATCGAGGAAGGCCCGTAGCTTCCGTGGCACCCGCCGGCCACTGGTATGGATAAGATACGCCGGCATCGGCGTGGGCTCGTGCTCGCGCAGCACGCGAATGAGGCGGCCGCTTTCGATGTAGGATTTGGCGAGATCGGACGGCAGGCGTACGACGCCCATCCCGTCCAAGGCCGCATCCAGCGCCGCCAAAGGCGTGTTGGTGATGATCCGCGATTTCACGCCGTAGGAGTCGAAACCCTTCTGCGAGGGGAAATGCCAATCGAGGGCCGCGGTCGGCCCCTCATAGGTGATGGCATCGCGGCCGATCAGGTCGGCCAGGTTCGTCGGCATGCCCGTGCGCTCGAAATAGCCGGGGCTGGCGCAGATGACGCGCGTGACCGAGCCCACGGGTATGGCGATCAGGCTGCTTTCCGTCGATTCCCCGATCCTGAGGGCAACGTCGATATGTTCCTCGAACAAATTGAGCCGCTGGTCGCTCAGCAGCAGTCGAACATTGATCTCGGGATAGGTCTTCAGGAATTCGGCCACGATCGGCAGAAGGTGCGCCCGGCCGAAAATCGGCGTCGCCGTGACAAAAAGCTCGCCCTTGGGTTCGGCATATTCGCCGGACGCCATCCGCTCGGCCTCTTGCAATTCGTCGAGGATCCGGCGGCATGCGGGCAGGAAGCTCTGGCCGGCATCCGTCAGCGTGACCTGACGGGTGGAGCGATTCAGCAGCTTGATCTTGAGATAGTCTTCGAGGTCCGCGATGCGCCGGCTGACCGTGGCGAGCGGCGTGTTCATCTGCCGGGCTGCCGCCGACAGATTGCCTGCTTCGACCACGGCCACCAATGTGGTCATCGCCTCAATACGGTCCATGGCTGAAAGCCTTAATAGGAAATGCGGCCGGCCGGAAGATAGAAGAGTGCGACCAAAGCGCCGCCCTTCACCTCCGGATAATGGGAGCTGCCGGGATCCGGGGCGGTCCAGCCGGCGCCCTGCCATCCGTTCAGGCCCCGTATCTCGGCTCCGGCATCGATGGGCGCGACAAGGTTGATCTCGCCATAGGGGTGGCCGTGATGCTGGCCGC
Organism: Allostellaceae bacterium; assembly: GCA_035491935.1. Lineage (GTDB taxonomy): Bacteria > Pseudomonadota > Alphaproteobacteria > ATCC43930 > CGMCC-115725 > DATJJW01. The sequence continues at coordinate 1,276 of DATJJW010000248.1, forward strand.
GCAGGATGACGTCGCCATCATCGTCGCGGAAGGCGCGCGGCACCTTGCTGTCCATGTAGACGGCGGTGATGCTGAAATGGAAGGTCTTCTCGCTCGGCGCGACCAGCCGGCTGCGGCGATACTCCGGCCCCTCGATCTCCTGGTTCGCCGCCCATCCCTCTTCGACGCCCAGCCTGACCAGCCGCGACAATTCCCGGTGCGTCGGCGTCTCGGGGCCGTAATGCCGGTTCAGCCACCGCTCCATCTCGGCCCCCGGAGTCATGTCCTTGACCTCGCCGAGGAAGGCAATGCTCCGTTCGATGAGTTCCTGAAAGTGATCCATCGTATACGCTCCCCGATTTCGGCCGGCCGTTGCGCCTGCCCGTCGAGAGATATTTGCCGCCGATCGAAGGCGTTACGGAAGTGAAACGACATCAGCACCAAAATGAACCATATTCATATGGAAGGGCTTCAAACTGAATGACGCGCATGACAATGGCCTTCCCTCGACCACCTTCGGCATGACCTATGGCAGCATCGTTCCAAATCTTCGACCTCAACCTCCTGAGGGTGTTCGACGCCATCATGGAGGAGCGCAGCGTATTGCGCGCGAGCCAGCGGCTATGCCTCACGCAGTCCGCGGTCAGCCATTCCCTGGCTCGGCTGCGGGAACTGCTGGAGGATGAACTCTATGTCCGGACGACCACCGGCATGCAGCCGACCGCACGTGCGCTCGCCATGGCATCCATGGTGCGCGAGGCCCTTAGAACGCTGAGGGACGCGGTCGAGGCGCCGACCTTCGATCCTGCCGCCTCGACGCGCACCTTCACCATCGCCGCCAGCGATTTCGTCACCATGGTCGTCGTGCCCGAGCTGCTGTCGATCCTGAGTCGCGAAGCACCCGGCGTCGATCTCGTCATCCGCCCGGTCACCCGGATCGATCTGGCCGAACAGATCGATCTCGGTCGGATCGATGTGGCCCTCGGCAATTTCGCCTATCCGCCGGACCGTTTCACCTCGCAAATCCTGTTTGGCTATGACGACGTGCTGATCGCCGATGCCGCTTTGCCGCTCGCCCCCCTCGACTGCGCGCGTCTCGCCCAACTGCCGATCGCCGTCGTCTCCTTCGGCGGCGAGCGGGATGGCGCGGTCGATGGGTTCCTCTTCGAGCGGGGGTTGGCGCGGCGGTCGGAGATGTATGACCGCAAGGCCTTCGAGCAGGCATTGGCAGCCGCGGGCGAGACCGGCCGCATCGCCCTGTCGCTGCCGCATTTCCTGGCACTGCCGGCCTTGCTGGCCGGCTCCGAACGCGCGGCCATCGTGCCGCGCCCCTTGGGGCAATCCTTCGCGGGCCGCCTGCCGATCGCGGTGCATGAACTGCCCTATCCGACGCTGCAGACCGAGGTCCGGTGCCTCTGGCACGAGCGCAACGACAAGGACACCGCCCAGAGCTGGCTGCGCGATGTGATCCAGCGCGCGACGGAATCGCTGCGGCAGCCTTAGATCCCGGTGATCTCTCTAGCGCCGGGCTTTAGCTGGGGTCACGCGCCTCCAGATGCGTCTCGATCGCGGAGCCGAGGGTGAGCGTGATGTCGACCGGACAGCGATCGGCGATGGCCAGGATCCTCTGACGCTGCTCGTCGTCCAGATCGCCTTCCAGCCGGATGGAGCGGGTAAACAGGTCGGCCGGCATGGCATCGGTGCGCTTCACATGCTCGACGATGGTCCGGGCGTGATCGAGCTTGAACCCCTTGTGCCGCGCATAGAGCCGCATGGTCATGGTCGTGCAGGCACCCAGGGCGGCGCAAAGCAGGTCGTAGGGTGAGAAGCCGCTGTCCATGCCGCCTTGGGCAACAGGCTCGTCGGCGATCAGACGATGCTTGGCGTTGTGGATGTCGAGTTGGAACAGCCCCTGCCGGGTTTCCTGCGCGACGATGCCGCTCGTCGCGTCTTCGAGCATCGGCGCCCCGGCATCGACCGCAGCCGAGATGTAGCGACCGGCCCAGGCGGCGATGACGCCCGCGGCATAATCGGCATCGCTTTGGCGCAGCAGCAGGTGGTCCGCATCGTCCAGCGAGACGAAGCTTTTGGGATGCTTGGCCGCCATGAAGATGCGCGTGGCATTGTCGATGCCGACGACGGCATCGCGCGGCGCATGCAGCACCAGCAGCGGCCGGCCCAGCCGCGCTACGGCCGCCGGCAGATCATGGCTGCGGATATCCTCGACGAAGCTCCGCCTGAAGACGAAGGGGCGGTTGGCGAGCACGATCTCCGCCTCGCCCTCCTTCTCGATCCTGTCCAGCGCCGCGGCATCGAACTGGCGCAGGATATGATCGACGTCGGCCGGTGCCGCGATGGTCGCGACCGCGCGGATCGCCGGCAGCCTGTCGGCGGCCATCAGCACGGCGGCACCGCCGAGGCTGTGCCCGACCAGCAGGCTCGGCGCCATGCCTTGTGCGGCCATGGCCTCGCTCGCGGTTACCAGATCCTCGACATCGCCAGCGAAATTGCCATCGGCGAATTCGCCCTCGCTCCGGCCGATGCCGGCGAAGTCGAAGCGCAGCACGCCGATGCCGGCCTGCGCCAAGGCACGGGCGACACGGGTGGCGGCCAAGCCATCCTTACCGCAGGTGAAGCAATGGGCCATGATCGCCCAGGCTCTGGGCGTCTGCTCCGGCCGCTCGATCCGTCCGGAAAGCCGGCGGCCCTTTCGGCTGTCGAAATCGAATGCGACGCTCGACATGAAACGCTTCCTTTTCGTGAGATCGAACGGGGGGCGGGCGCGGTCAGCCCGGAATCGCGGCCACGATGCGCCTGAAATCTTCCTGCGGAAAGAGGCCGGGGACAAGCTTGCCGGCGATCAGCCAGGCCGGCGTGCCCTGAACGCCGTAGCGGCGGCCCAGGGTCTCACCGGCCGCGACGGCGGCATAGGCGGCACCATCTTCCAGGGCTGCCTTCAGCCCAGCGCGATCGACACCCTGCGCCGATGCCAGCCCCTCGATCAGCGCGGGATCGCCGATATCCTGCCGGTCCCGGAAATGCGCGGCGAACAGCGCCGTCTGGACGGCGTGGAACAATGGGGACTGGTGCCGGCGCACCCATTCGGCCGCGGCCAAGGCAAGGCGGCTGTTCGGCAGACGGTCGGGCCAATTGAGCGGCAGCCCCGCCGCTGCGGCTTCTTGCTCAAGATGGGCATATCGCGACCCTTGGCGTGGGCCGACGGCCATGCCGCCCGGCGAGATTTCCGGATGCGCCTGGAATGGCAGCTCGACGAGTTCGAAACCATGCTCGCGCAAGATCTGGCTGCGCTGCTGGCCGACATAGCAATAGGGGCAGATGAAATCATACCAGTGCAGCACCATGCGCGGCCCGAGCGGCCGGCCCACCGCCGGGTCGAACGGGCTGTCCGCTGCGTGATCCTGCGTTGCCATGACCGATCCTCCCCCGATACCGGCGCCAAACCGGCCGTCCCAGGAGAAGGACGCATCGCGGCCTTTTCCGGAAGTGAAACCTCTTCAGGAACCGAATGAACGGGATTCAACCAGCCGGCGTAACCAAAGCGGCGCCCGGACCGAATGGGGGAACATGCGTCAAACCAAGGGAGAAATCATATTGATGTCGGGCTACTTCAAAATCGCGGAGCGCGGCGCCACCCCCTCTGCGCCACTGGCAATCCTGCGCTGGGTCATGGTGCTGATCTTCCTGGCCTTCGGCATCCAGAAATTCACGCTGCAATCGGCCCACGGCATCGTTCTCTATATCAGCAACAGCCCGTTCATATCGTGGCTGTCCATCTTCGGCGTGCGCGGCGAGGCCGACCTCCTCGGCACCGTCGAACTCACCATTGCCCTGCTGCTCGCAGCAGGCGCGTTCAACGCTATCATCTCGGCCTTGGGGACGTTGATTGCCGCCGGCACCTTCCTCATCACCTGGTCGTTCTTCTTCACCACGCCGGGCGTCGTGAAGTGGAGTCTTTCGACCGATCCGATCGCCTGGAACCTGACCGGCGAATTCCTGTTCAAGGACATCGTGCTGCTTTGCGTCTGCGCCGTCCTGTTCCTGGCGTCGCTATCGCGGGGGCCCTTCCGGTCCGGCAAGGCAGGGAACGGCTGAGCGCCGTCCCTGCGCCCTTCGCCTTACCCGATCTGCTTGTACTTCTCGAAGGTCGCCCGGTAGGGCATGATGGTCACGCTCTCGAACAGACCAGCCTGGGCATAGGGGTCGCCGGCGGCCAATGCCCGCACCTCCTCCTCATCCGCCGCCTCCAGAATCAACAGGCTGCCTTTCGGATTGCCCTGCGCGTCCAGGACCGGGCCGGCCATGTAGATCTTCGAGACGATGAATTGCAGATAGGCCAGATGCGTCGGGCGGGTCGCCTGGCGCAGCTCCAGGGAATTCGGCTTGTCGATGTTGGTGACGGCGAACAGCATGGATGGTTTTCTCCCTGATTTTACCTTTAAGCGTTTGCGCCAAAGTCCTCGGTTTCTGCTACGATGGCCCGACAGTCTGAAATGGGCAAGCGGAGAGGCGAATCCCATCGCGGGCGAGCTACGAAATATACCGAAGACAAATACGCGACCCGCTATGGACATTGCCGAAATCGACGACGCCACCACCGCCGAACGCCGCCGCTTGGGTCTGGTCGACCCGAGTCTGACCGATCTCTTCATGGGCTTCCTGAGCGTTGCCATCACCGCCTTTGGCGGTGTCATGCCGATCGCGCGGCGCATGCTGATCGAACGGCGCCGCTGGATCAGCTCCGACGAGTTCAACGAATTGCTGGCCTTCTGCCAATTCCTGCCCGGTCCGAATATCGGCAACATGTCGATCGCGATCGGCGGTCGTTTTCACGGGCCTTTGGGGGCGCTGGTCGCGTGTCTGGGGCTGATGGCCGCGCCCTGTGCCATCGTCATCGTGCTGACCACCCTCTACGAGCATTTCTCCGACGTACAGATCATCCGCCACGTCTTCATCGGCGTGGCGGCCACCGCCTGCGGCATCATCTTCGCGACCGCCGCCAAGATGGCGCAAAGCGCCTTGAAGCGCCGCATGGGCCATGGGCTGCTGTTCATCGTCGTGACCATCATTACCATCGGCATACTGCGTTGGGAGCTGGTGCTGACGCTGGTGGCGCTGCTGCCTTTGAGCGTGTTGGCCTTCGGCAAGCAGCCCTGGCTCTTCAAGCCCGCGCCTAAGGCCGATCCCCAAAGAACCGGCGCCGGGGGAGGCATGCCATGATCCTCCTCGGCATTCTGGGCACGCTGTTCGTGCAATTCGCGATCCTGTCGCTGGTCGCGATCGGCGGCGCCAATGCGGTCATCCCGGAGATGCATCGTCTGTGCGTCGACACATATCACTGGATGACCGACCGGCAATTCACCGACATGTTCGCGGTAACGCAGGCGACCCCCGGCCCCGGCGTCATGATGGTGGCGGTGATCGGCTGGCGCGCGGCCGGTTTGGCCGGTGCCATCGTCGCCATGATCGGCATGGTGCTGCCGTCCTCGCTCCTCACATACAATGTCGTGCGGCTATGGGACCGGTTCCGCGACCGACCCTGGCGCCCGCGCATTCAGAACGGCTTGGCGCCGGTCACCGCCGGCCTGGTCGCGGCCTCCGGCCTCTTGCTGGCGCGCGGTGCCGATACCGATATCGTCACGGTGATGATCACCATCGCCGCCACCATCGTGGCCTTCAAGAGCAAGCTGAACCCGCTCTGGATGTTCGCCGGCGGCGGCCTGCTCGGGGCGTTGATCTATAGCTGAGCCGGCGCAAGGCACCTTACCGCCGCGCTTCCGGGACTGGTTCCGGCGGCGCGGCTGGCAGCCGCATCGCCATCAGCTGGAGATGCTGGATGCCGCCGAATCCGGCAAATCCGCCCTGCTCATCGCCCCCACAGGCGGCGGCAAGACGTTGGCGGGCTTCCTGCCCAGCCTGATCGAACTGGCGGCCGATTCCGCCCCACGCCTCCACACCCTCTACGTCTCGCCGCTGAAGGCGCTCGCCACCGATATCGAGCGCAATCTGAAGACGCCGGTCGCGGAGATGGATCTGCCGATCCGCATCGAATCCCGCACCGGCGACACCGCCACGGCCAAACGCCAGGCGCAGAAGACCGATCCGCCGCATATCCTGCTGACGACGCCCGAATCCCTGGCTTTGCTGCTTTCCTATGAGGAAGCGCCCAAGATCTTCGGGGGCTTGAGCCGCATCATCGTCGACGAGTTGCATGCGCTGGCCGGCACAAAGCGTGGTGATCTGCTGGCGCTGGGCATCGCGCGGCTCAGGCGCATCGCGCCCAGGGCGACGCGGATGGGGCTGTCGGCGACCGTCGCCTGGCCGGACGATCTGGCGCGCTTCCTGGGCGCACCGCAGGAAGTCACCCGCATACAGGGGGCGCCGGCGCCCGATCCCGAGATCGACATCCTGCAGACCCGCGAGTACCTGCCCTGGGCCGGGCATATGGGCATGCATGCCCTGCCCGAGATCTACGAGACGATCAAGGCGCATAAGACCACGCTGGTCTTCGTCAACACCCGGGCGCAAGCCGAGCTTGCTTTCCAGGGCTTGTGGCATTTGAACGAGGACAGCCTGCCGATCGCGCTTCATCACGGCAGCCTGGCGCTGGAACAGCGCCAGCGGGTCGAGGCGGCGATGGCGGCGGATAGCTTGCGCGCCGTGGTCGCGACATCCTCGCTCGATCTCGGCATCGACTGGGCCGCGGTCGACTTGGTGGTGCAGTTGGGCGCGCCCAAGGGTGTTGCCCGCCTGATGCAGCGCATCGGCCGCGCCAATCACCGCTTCGATACGCCGTCCAAGGCGCTGCTGGTGCCGACCAACCGCTTCGAGGTGCTGGAGTGCCGGGCGGCACGCAATGCGGTGGCGGCCCACGACCTGGACGGCGAAAGGCCACGCCCCGGCGGGCTCGACGTGCTGGCCCAGCACATCATGGGCATGGCCTGCTCCGAGCCGCTGGAAGCTCAAGCGCTTTATGATGAGGTGCGCCAGGCCCAGCCATATGCAAACCTCGCGCGCCAGGATTTCGACGACCTGCTGGGCTTCGTCGAGAATGGCGGCTACGCACTCAAAAGCTATGAGCGCTGGCACAAGCTGTTCCGCGACAGTTTGGGCCGCTATCAGGTGACGACGCAGGATGCGGTCCGCCGCTATCGCATGAATATCGGCACCATCGTCGAGGCGGTGACCCTGAAGGTCCGGCTGGCCGGCGGCCCGGTCTTGGGCGAGGTCGAGGAATATTTCGCCCAGATGCTGCGGCCGGGTGACACGTTCCTGTTCGCGGGCGAGTTGCTGCGCTTCATGGAGATCCGCCAGATGACGGTGATGGCGATGCGCGCGAAGGGCGGTGGCGAGCCGATGATCCCGGCCTATGAGGGCGGCCGGCTGCCGCTCTCCACATATCTCGCCGACGGGGTACGCGGGCTGCTCGCCGATCCGGCGCATTGGGTGACGCTGCCCGACGATGTTCGCGAATGGCTGGAGCATCAGCGCGACAGCTCGGTGCTGCCCAAGCCCGACGGGCTTCTGGTCGAGACCTTCCCGCGCGGCGGCAAATGGTTTCTGACAGCCTATTGCTTCGAGGGGCGCAACGCGCATCAGACGCTGGGCATGCTGCTGACCAAGCGCATGGAGCGTTTCGGACACCGGCCCCTGGGCTTCGTCGCCAGCGATTACCTGCTGGCTGTCTGGTCGGTGAACGAGCCGGAGGACATCCCGACCCTGTTCGACCAGGACATGTTAGGCGACGATCTGGAGGCGTGGATGGCCGAATCCTCGATGCTCCGCCGCACCTTCCGCAACGTCGCCATCATCGCCGGTCTGATCGAACGTACGCAGCCGGGGCTGCGCAAGACCGGCAAGCAGGTGACCTTCAACGCCGATCTCATCTACGACGTGCTGCGCCGGCACCAGCCGGACCACATCCTGCTGCGCGCGACCCGTGCCGATGCCGCAGGCGGCTTGACGGACGTGAAGCGCCTGGCCGATATGCTGACACGCGTCTCGGGCCATATCGAGCACCGGCGCCTCGACCGCATCTCGCCGCTCGCCATCCCAGCCCTGCTCGAAATCGGCCGCGAGATTGTCCATGGCAATGAGGACGATCTGCTGATCGACGCCGAGGAGCTGATCCGCGAGGCCGGGTTCAGCTAGATCGAGATGGCGTCGGCGCCGCAGTTGATCCGGCCGAGCCCTCTCGCTTAGAGTGCTGGCCATGAACGACAAGCCGGTGATTCATCTGGGCGGCACCATCCTGGTGCCGGACCCGAGCGGTGCGCTGTGGTGGCCGGAGACGGCGACACTGATCGTCGCCGACCTGCATCTGGAAAAGGGCGCCAGCTTCGCGCGGGCCGGCAGCCTGCTGCCGCCCTATGATACGCGCACGACGCTCAATCGCCTGGCCGACCGCATCGCGGACCTCGTGCCGACTCGGATCGTGGCGTTGGGCGACAGCTTCCATCGCGCCGATTCGGCCGATTTCCTCGATGAGGCCGATGCCGAGCTGCTGGCCTCGCTGACCGCCAAGGCCGAATGGTTCTGGCTGGCGGGCAATCACGACCCCCAGCCGCCGGCATCCCGGCTTGGCGGCGCCGTCGTCACCGGAGACTGGCGCCTCGGGCCTCTGATGCTGCGCCACGAAGCCGTCATGGGTTGTGCCGACGATGCCGAGATCAGCGGCCATTACCATCCGAAAGCCCGGCTGCGCCTGCATGGTCGTTCGGCGAGCTATCGCTGCTTCGTCGCCGATGCCCGCCGTCTGGTGCTGCCGGCCTTTGGTGCCTATGCCGGTGGGCTCGAAGTCTCGGACCTGGCGCTGCGCACGCTCTTCGGCCAAGGCTTCACCGCCTATCTCGTCGGCCGCCGCAAGGTCACGGCCGTGCCCCACCACCTGCTGTTGCCCGAGTTGTTGCCGGCGTGAAGCCGGTCAACTACTGGTCAGGCGGCGCTGCAACGACAGCAGGAGCGCCCGGGCCATGTCGTCGCTCATGGCAAGGGCAATGGTCGCCTCCCCCATCCAACTCGGTCGATTCCTGGCGGCGACCGCCGAACGGCCTTCCTCATTCTCACCCCTAGGAGGATCGGCACGCATGGTCGCCTTGAGGATCACCCCGCCGCCGACTTCCTCCTCGACACTCCAGCTGAGCACCGGCTGCTCGATGAAATCGAGATAATCACCGCCTTCAAGCCTATAGTCAGGTCGCATCACGCTCCCCCTGCTGTCAGAAGCCCGATAGTTGTTTCGCCGACTCTAATCGCTTAGGCGGCGCGGTGCTATCGTCCTACTTACGTCCAATCGCGCTGTCCGACGTCGGGAGCTTAAGCCGACAAGGTCTGGAACACGTCTCCCTGGGGCTTCAGGCGCTGGATATGCGCGCGATGCCAGAGCGCGTAGTAGAGCAGAGTCCAGGCAGCGAAGGTCTCGTGCTTGCTGTCCATGCGCGCGAACAGCTTCTCGACCGAACCGGGCGGACAAATCTCGGCAACCCCGGCCTGGCGCGCGACGATGGGGCCGAGCAAGCTGCCACGCCGGCGCAACCATTCGCCGACAGGCACGGTAAAGCCCTTCTTACGGGCCAGGGCCTCCAGGGCAGGCACCTTCTCCTGCACCCAACGGCGCAGCAGCCATTTGCCCAGGCGGTCGTGGATTTTCATGTCGTCGGGCAGACGGAAGGCGATCTCGGCCACCTTGGGATCGAGGAATGGCGTACGGCCCTCGACGCCATGGGCCATCAGGCAGCGGTCGAGCTTGGTCAGCAGATCGTTGGGCAGCCAATCGGCGCAATCGGTCGCCTGTGCCACCTGCAGCCGCGTCCGCCCACGGCCGCTGGCCTGGATCTCGGCCGCGATAATGCCGTCGCGCCAGCCTGAGGTATCGATGCCAAGCAGCTTCAGCCCATCGAAATTGCCGCGGGCGCGCAACAGCTTGCCGCCGGCCCACCAGGGCCGCATCACCGCGCGGTAACGGCCATAGCCGCCGAACAGCTCGTCGCCGCCTTCGCCGCTCAACACCACCTTGATGCCGTGCTCGCGCGCGACGCGGGCCAGCTTGTATGTCGGCAGGATGGCATAGTCCGCGACCGGATCGTCGACCGCCTGCGCCACCTCCGGCAGCAGATTCCAGAAATCGCCCTCGCGGAATTCGACCTCGATATGCTTGGCGCCGAAGGCTTGGGCCACGACCGAGGCCGCCTGACGCTCATCCGGCGAGGACGTATTGGGAAAGCCCACGGTAAAGGCGGTAACCGGCCGGTCGTTCAATTCCGCCATCAGCGCCAGCACGGCGGAGGAATCGATGCCGCCCGACAAGAACATGCCGTAGGGCACGTCCGAACGTTGATGCACCTTGACCGAATCGGTCAGTGCCTCCTCGATCATGTCGAGGGCTTCGGGACCACCGATATTGATCGGGCTGCCGGCCGGCAGCGCCTCCTGACGGCGCCGCTCCACGATGCGGCCTTCGGCCACCACCAGGCATTCGCCGGGCAGCACACGCTTGATGCCGGCGAAGATCGTATCGCGCCCCGTGGTGAATTGCAGCTGCAGCAGCTCGTTGCGCGGCACGACCGCCACCTCCGGCGCCGCCAGCCCGGCCGCGACCAGTGCCGATGGCTCGGAAGCAAAGGCAAAACCCTTCGGCCCTTCGGCGTAATAGAGCGGCTTGATACCGAACGGGTCGCGCGCCAGCACCAGATGCCCGGCATGTGGGTCGTGGATGGCGAAGGCGTACATGCCGCGCAAGTAGCGCGTGAAGTCGAGCCCATGGCGCCGGTAGAGATGCAGCGGCGGCTCGCAATCGGAATTGGTCGAGAACTGGGTTGCGGTCATCACCGCGCGCAGCTCGATGTAATTGTAGATCTCGCCATTGCCGACGAGCGCCGCGCCACCCGGCTCGTAGAGCGGATGGTCGCCGCTTTCGAGATCGATGATGGCGAGCCGCGTCTGCACCAGCGCCAGCCCGCCCGAGCGGTAATGGCCGATGCTGTCGGGACCGCGATGGGCCAGCGCCTCGGCCAAGCGGTCGACGGCCTCCGTCGCGGGCGGCGAGCCATCCAGGCTCATGATGCCGGCGATGCCGCACATCAGCGTGCAACCCGGTCGAAGAAGTCGCGATATGCGGCGACCACCGCGCCGCGGCCGAAGCGACGGGCGAAGGTGTCATAGCCGGCTTCCGACAATTCCAGGCGACTGGTCATGTCACTGGTCAGGTCATGGATCGCGCGGGCAAGCGACGCCGCATCCTCCAGCGGCACCAGCAGCCCGTTGACATTGGGACGAACCAGCTCCAGCGGCCCTTGCGCCTCGGCGGCGATCACCGGCAGACCGTGGGCCCATGCCTCCAGGATGACGTTGCCCAGGGGCTCGTGGCGCGACGGGCAGACCAGTGCATCGGCCGCCGCCATCAGTGCCGGCGCATCGTCGCGCCAGCCGAGGAAGCGGATACGATTGTCGACGCCGAGGCGTTGGGCCTGGGCCTTGAGATTGGCCTCCTCCGGCCCCGCGCCCGCCAGCCACAGCCAGGCGCGCGGCGCCAGGGCCATCGCCTCGATCAGCACGTCGAAGCCCTTGTTCGGATGCAGCCGGCCGAGCGCCAGCAGCAAAGGCGCGTCGTCGGGCGTCTCGAGGGATTCGCGGTCGACCGGCTCGGCCGGGGTATCGTCGACGAAATTAGGCAGATAATGCACGCGGGCCTTCGGCCAGCCATTGACCGTCAGATGCCGCACGATGTCCTGGGTGTTGCCGATCAAATGATTGCAGCGCCGATAATATTTGAGGTCGTAATAGCCGCCCAGCCGGGCGACATGGACATAGGATCCCTTCGGCATCACCTTGGTCGCACGGCTCATCCAGGTCAACACCACCTTCGGCTCCCACTCGCGCAGGATACGCCGAAGCCCGGGTCTGGTCCGCCAGTCGAAGAAGCCGCCGAAGCGGAACTCGGCAACCTCGCAGCCGCCTTCACGCAAGGTCTGACCACGCGCCGGATCGGTGCGGATCGCCAGTTTCTGCTCCTGCCCTGCCTCCTGAAGCGCCAAGGCCAGACGGGTGAAGAACGCCTCGGCCCCGCCATGGACCGCACCGGCCATCGCCTGGAATAGCCGGGTCATGGCCGCCTGCCCATGAATGATTTCATGGAAGCAGCGCCTCCCATGCCGGCACGACTGCCCCCCAGGACAGGCTGTGGCGCCGCGCGAGACAGGCCTCGTGCTGCTGCCGCCACAGCGAATCGTCCTTGAGCAGCGCGACCGCCCGTTCGGCGAATTGCTGCCGATCGTCCGGCGGGATGACAAAGCCGGTCTCGCCATCGACGATACGCTCGGGCAATGAGGCGATGCCGGCAACGATGCCAGGAATGCCGGCTGCCTGGGTCTCCGCGGCGGCGAGGCAGAAGGTCTCGCCCGTGTCGCCGCCATGCAGGAACAGCCGGATATCGGCATAGGCCTCCGCCAGCGCATGTTTCGAGACCGGCGGATGCAGCACCACGCCCTTGTCGGCCAGGCCCTTGGCCTGGGAGAGCACGGCCGCCGCCTGCCATTCCTTGGAATCGAGTCCGCCGTGATACGTCGCCAGGCTGGAATAGATGTGCAGCTCCGCCCTCGGCACATGCGGCTGGATGTGGCGGGCCCACAGCTCCAGCAGCCAGTCGAGCCGGCGCAGCGGATTGGAAACGAAGACGGCACGGGGCGGCGGCGGCTCACGGGGCGGCACATCCAGGAAGGCCGCATCGACGCCCAGCGGGATGATCGCACGGCTGCCCGGCATCCAGCGCGGCACGGTACCGGCGTGGGACAGGCCCGCGGTGACGATCACCGGCTTGCGCCGCCAGATACGCCGGATATAGCGCCATTTCTTGATGTACGAGGCCGGATTGTGCAGCCAGAACGCCGTGCGCCGCGCCAAGCCCATGCGGTCGAGCACCGCCGTGCCGCGATTGGCGATGTAGAGGTCGCAGCTCTGCGGCCAGGTCGAATCGAAGGGCGCCCAGCGCACCTCGCCCACTGTGGCGGCGGTGCCGGTGCGGGTGAAGGCATGGACGATGTGGCCGCGTTCGGCCAACGCGTCGGCCAGACCGATGAAGGCGCTCTCGGCCCCGCCAAGCGGCCCGGCGCGCAAGCTGTAACCGTCGAAGACGACGCCGTCATCGGCCATGACGATCGTCGAGGTTCTGGGGGTGGAGGTCCGTATCACGGCTCCAGCCTCGCCTTGAGATATGACAGGATCGGGTAGAGCCCGGCGCAGAGCGCGATCAGGAAGCCATAGGGTCCCTCTCGATAGCCCTTGCGGCTGACATAGCATTTGTAGAAGCGCGAGAAGATGCGGCGGATATTGTGGCCATATTGGCCGATATCGCCGGAATCGCGCAAATCCGCGGCATTGGCACTGGTATAGCGGTCGAGGCGGCGCAGCATGTCCGAGATGTTGCGATCGACCAGATGGTCCAGTCGGCTCGCCAAGGGCGGCCCCTTCTCGCCGGTGAAGCTCAGCTTCGGGTGCACGCGCTGGGGGCCCCATACCTTGGCGCCCTTGCGGAACAGCCCTGGATAGGCCGATTTGCCGAAGCTCGCGCCCCAGCCCCAGCGCACCAGCCGGTCGCCGACATAATTGTCGACCGGGATGTCGTGGCGCGCGAAGCTGGACGTCGCCACCAGCCGGCCGATCTCCAGCGCCAGCGCCTCCGGCACGCGCTCATCGGCATCGACCTCCAGGATCCAGGGGCCGGAACAAGCCTCGATACCGGTGTTGCGTCTGGCGCCCTCGCGCTCCCAGCCGCCCTCGACGAGCTTGGCGCCATAACGCAGCGCAATTTCCTTCGAGCCGTCGGTACAGCGGTCGAGCACCACGACCAGCTCGGAGGCGAAACCCAACCGATCCAGGCAATCGGCCAGCTGGGCTTCCTCGTCATGGACGACGACCAGTGCCGTCAGCCCGGGCACCTTGAAGGCGGGCGTTCCGGTCATGGTCCCCATCACGGCACGACCCCCGCCGGGGATGCGGTGCGCGCGAGGAGCGCCCGCGCCGTCTCTTCCGCACTGTCGACGCTGAGGGTGTCCATATGCGTGTTTTCCAGACGATGGTCGAATTCGGGCGAATTCGTCAGCGCCTCGTAGGAGATGGTCGTGGCGGCGACATCGGTATGCGGGCCCCAGGGAGCGTAATATGTCACTGGGCTCGGCCCGAACAGCCCTAAAGTCGGCACCTGCATCGCCGCCGCCATATGCATGAGGCCGCTGTCATTGCCGATGAACAGCCGCGCTTGGCCCAGCAGCGCCGCGACGGTCGGCAGATCGCCGGCGCCGATCGCATCGACCAGGCGGTCAGGCGGGATCGAAGACAGCACGGGGGCGGCCTTCTCGCGCTCGCTGGCGGCGGCCACCACGGCGACGCGGGCATCCTGCAAGGGGCCGTCCCGTGTCAAGCGACGGATCAGCTCGGCGAAGCGTTCGCCCCGCCACTGCTTGCCGCCCCAGCTCGCCACCGGAGCTATCGCCAGCAATGGCCGACCATCATCGGGACCGAGCAGCATGGCGGCCGTCCGTCGATGATTCTCGGCGGTATAGATGATGGGCGCAGGCGGCGGGACCAGGCCGAAGGTTTGGCCGACCACCTCGACACGATGCATCCGGCGCGTGCCCTTGGCGCCGACGCGGCGGTACCTGGCCCTGAGCAGCCAGGCGAGCGCCGAACCACGCAAGTCGACGACGAGGTCCCAGGATGTTCCTACGACCTGACGGTAGAGATCGAGCCAATGCCTTGCATGTTTGCGCTTGGTGAGCGCGATCAGCTTCTCGAGTCCCGGCACGGCGGTGAAGAGCGGCGCCGCCAATGGCCCTGCGACGATGGTGAAGCGCGCATCGGGGAAACGGTCGACCAGATGACGCAGCAGCCCCGTCGACAGGACCGCATCGCCGATGCGCGTCGCGGTGACGAACAGGATGCGCGGCCGGGCCCCCAACGGCGGCACGGCACGGGACGCGAGCGCCGAAGCGATGACGGGCGTGGACAACATGGTGCCGGCTTATACGGTGTGGGCTACCGCTTTGCCAAGACGGGAGGCAGCAGCCCCGTCAGGGTTTCGGCCTGGCGCTTGCTATCCGTCCGCGCATTGCGCATCTCTAAGGTATCTTTGGTTCGGTAGCCTGCTTCCATGACATCCACTCTGAGCCACCTCAACTATGCGCTTCCCGATCCGCGGCGCGGCATCCTGCGCGTCACCGGGCCCGATCGCCGGAGCTTCCTGCAAGGGCTGGTCAGCAACGATCTCGATCGCCTGTCACCCGACCGCGCCATCTGGGCGGCGCTGCTGATGCCGCAGGGCAAGTTCCTGCATGATTTCATGATCGTCGAGCAGGGCGAGTCGTTGCTGCTCGATGCCGAGGGCGAGCGGCTGGACGACCTCAAGCGCCGCCTGTCGATCTACAAACTGCGCAGCAATGTCGCCATCGAGGCGATGCCCGACCGCACATCCTGGGTCGGCTGGGGCCCGGATGCCACGCAGCGCTTCGGCCTGACAGAGCCCGGCCAGGCGCTGCATCTCGACGATGCGACACTCTTCGCCGACCCACGCCGCCTCGATCTCGGCCTGCGCATCATCGCCCCCGGCGAGGAGGCAGCCAGCCTGTTCGAGGATCGCGGCTTCAGCGGCGGGCATTTCGCCGAATGGGACCGGCTGCGCATGAGCCTGGGCGTGCCCGACGGCAGCCGCGACATGGCCATCGAGAAGGCGATCCTGCTGGAGAACGGCTTCGATGAACTGGGCGGCGTCGCCTGGGACAAGGGCTGCTACATGGGCCAGGAGCTGACCGCGCGCACCAAATATCGCGGCCTGGTCAAGAAGCGGCTGATGCCGGTACGCATTGACGGCCCCGCCCTCGATCCCGGCACGATCATCGAGGGCGAGGATGGCAGCGAGGCCGGCGAGATGCGCTCGGCCCGCGACGGCGTTGGCCTGGCCTTGCTGCGCCTGGATGCGATCCGCTCGGGCGAGACGCTGAAGGCGGGCGAGACCGCCCTCACCCCCATGCCGGCTGGCTGGATGGTGCTGGAACCCGTGAAGCCGTAGCTCTCAGGCACCCGTAGCTCTCAGGTCCCCGTAGCTCTCAGGCGGTGTGGGCGACCGAACCCGTCTCCAGCGCCGCCTGGGCTGCCGCCAGCCGGGCGATCGGCACGCGATAGGGCGAGCAGGAGACGTAGTCGAGGCCGGTGCGCGCACAGAAATGCACCGAAGCCGGGTCGCCGCCATGCTCGCCGCAGATGCCGAGCTTGATGTCGCCCCTGGTCTTGCGTCCGCGCTCCGCCGCGATCTCGACCAGCGCGCCCACGCCCTCGATATCGATACTGACGAAGGGATCGCGCTCGATGATGCCCTGGCGCTGGTAATGCCCCAGGAACGCGCCGGCATCGTCGCGCGACAAGCCATAGGTCGTCTGGGTCAGGTCGTTGGTGCCGAAGCTGAAGAACTCCGCGGTCTCGGCGATCTGGTCGGCCAGAAGCGCCGCGCGCGGCAGTTCGATCATCGTGCCGACCATGTAGTCGAGCTTGACGCCGAAAGCATTGCCGACCTCGCCTGCCACCTGGTCGATCAGCGCCTTCAGGATGTCCAGCTCCTTCTTGATCGACACCAGCGGGATCATGATCTCCGGCATGATCGCGTCGCCGCCCGCCTTCACCACCTCGGCCGCCGCCTCGAAGATGGCGCGGGCCTGCATCTCGTAGATCTCAGGGTATGTGACGCCCAGCCGGCAACCGCGATGGCCCAGCATCGGATTGGCCTCGTGCAGCTGCGCCGCACGATGGCGCACGAAGCCGACATCCTTGCCCGTGACGTCCGCCACCTCCTGGAACTCCTGGTCGGAATGCGGCAGGAATTCGTGCAGCGGCGGGTCGAGCAGGCGGATGGTCACCGGCAACCCGGCCATGATGCGGAACAGCTCGGCGAAATCGCCGCGCTGCATCGGCAGCAACTTGTCGAGTGCCGCGCGCCGGCCCTCGACATCCTCCGCCAGGATCATCTCGCGTACCGCCACGATGCGGTCGGCATCGAAGAACATGTGTTCGGTGCGGCAGAGCCCGATGCCCTCGGCGCCGAATTTGCGCGCGGTGCGGGCATCCAGCGGCGTCTCGGCATTGGTGCGCACCTTGAGCTTGCGCACCGCATCGGCCCAGCCCATCAGCTCGGCGAAATCGCCCGAGAGGTCGGGCTGGATCGTCTCGACCTCGCCCAAGAATATCTCGCCGGTCGAGCCGTCGATGGTGACGATGTCGCCGGCCTTGACGACCTTGCCCAAGGCCGTGAATTGCCGGGCCTTGTAGTCGACGCGCAGATCGCCGGCACCGGCGACGCAGGCACGGCCCATGCCGCGGGCCACGACCGCCGCGTGGCTGGTCATGCCGCCGCGGGTAGTCAGGATGCCGCGGGCGGCATGCATGCCGTGGATATCCTCCGGGCTGGTCTCGACGCGGACCAGGATGACGGCAGTACCCTTATGCGCCAGATCCTCGGCCTCCTCGGCCGAGAACACGACCTTGCCCGATGCCGCACCGGGCGAGGCCGGCAGCCCCTTGGCCAGGAGGGTGCGCGGCGCCTTGGGATCGAGGGTCGGATGCAGCAGTTGGTCCAATGATGCCGGATCGATGCGCTTCACTGCCTCCGTCTGGTCGATGACGCCTTCGCGGGCGAAGTCGACGGCGATCTTGAGCGCGGCCGGCGCCGTGCGCTTGCCGCTGCGGGTCTGCAGCATGTAGAGCTTGCGCTGCTGCACCGTGAACTCGATGTCCTGCATGTCGCGGTAGTGGCTTTCCAGCAGCCCGCGCACGCGGTTGAGCTCGGCGAAGACGTCCGGCATCACCTCTTCCATCGCCGGCAGCGACGAGCCGTTGGCCTCCTTGCCCGCGATGGTCAGGTGTTGCGGCGTCCGGATGCCGGCCACGACATCCTCGCCCTGGGCATTGACCAGGTATTCGCCATAGAACTCATTGGCGCCGGTCGAGGGATTGCGGGTGAAGGCGACACCGGTCGCGCAATCCTCGCCCATATTGCCGAACACCATGGCCTGGACATTGACCGCCGTGCCCCAATCGGCCGGGATGTCGTGCAGGCGGCGATAGGTGATGGCGCGCTGGTTCATCCAGGAGCCGAACACCGCGCCGATGGCGCCCCAGAGCTGGTCCTTCGGATCCTGCGGGAAGGGCTGGCCCAGATTGTCCTGGACCACCTGCTTGTAGCCTTCGATCACCTGGCCCCAATGCTCGGCCGTGAGCTCGGTGTCGAGTTCGGCCTCGATGTCGGTCTTGACCGTCTCCAGCACGTCTTCGAACAGGTAATGGTCGAGGCCGAGCACGACCTGGCCGTACATCTGGATGAAGCGGCGATAGCTGTCATAGGCGAAGCGGCGATCACCGCTGCGCTTGGCCAGGCCCTCGACGGTCGTGTCGTTGAGGCCGAGATTCAACACCGTGTCCATCATGCCCGGCATGGAGGCGCGGGCACCGGAACGCACGGAAACCAGCAGCGGGTTGTCGGCATCGCCGAAGCGCGCACCGACGAGATTTTCGACCGTCGCCAGCGCCGACTCGACCTCGTTGACGAGTTCGCCCGGGTATTGCCGGTCATGGGCGTAGAAATAGGTACAGACTTCAGTGGTGATGGTCAGGCCCGGCGGCACCGGCAGGCCCAGATTGCTCATCTCCGCCAGGTTGGCGCCCTTGCCGCCCAACAGGTTGCGCATGTCGGCGCGGCCCTCGGCCTTGCCGTCACCGAAGCTGTAGACCCATTTCGCCATCGTCTGTCCGACCTCCTGGAGTGCGTTACCCCTCGATCTTCGAGAAGTCCGCGATCTGATTCAGCGTAGCCCATATGCGGGCCAACAGACGCAAACGGTTGCGGCGCAACAAAGGTTGCTCGGCATTGACCGTCACCTTGTCGAAAAAGGCGTCGACGGGTTCACGCAACCGAGCCAGCTCACGCATTGCCGCGACGTAATGTTCCCGCTCGATCAAAGGTTTGCAAGCCAATGCCACAGTGGAAAGCCGTTCGGCCAGCGTTTTTTCTTCGTCCTGCTCCAAAGCGGCGGTTTCTACCGCATCGCGATAACCGACCCCATCCTTCTTCTCCTCGGCCGCGACCAGGCGCGAGGCACGGCGATAGGCCGTCAGCAGGTTCACGCCATCATCATCGGCGAGGAAACCTTGCAGCGCCTCCGCCTTGGCGACCAGGCGCACGAGATCGTCGTCACCGCCTAGCGCGAAGACCGCGCTGATCATGTCGTGGCGGATGCCACGTTCGCGCAGTGCCACCTTCAGACGGTCGGCGAAGAACTCCAGCAGCAGCCCGGCCGTCTTCTCTATATCGAGATCGGGCACGGCAGCGGCAAGCGCGTTCAGCGCCTGAACGAAGAGCGGCTTCAAATTCAGCCGCAGCTTGTTCTCCAGCACGATGCGGATGACGCCCAGCGCCGCGCGGCGCAGCGCATAGGGGTCCTTCGAGCCGGTCGGCCGCTCGTCGATGGCGAAGAATGCCGCCAGCGTGTCGAGCTTGTCGGCCAGCGCCGCCACGATGGCGACCGGCTCCGCCGGGACATCGTCGGAGGCACCGACCGGGGCGTAATGCTTCGCCACCGCATCGGCAACGGCGGCATCCTCGCCATCGTTCAACGCCAGGTAACGGCCCATGATGCCCTGGAGCTCGGGGAACTCGCCTACTACCGCGCTGGAGAGGTCCGCCTTCGCCAGATGCACGGCGCGGGATGCGCGTTCGATGTCGGCGCCCGGCACGAATGCCGCGAGTGCCGGCACCAGCGCGGTCATGCGCGCGACCTTCTCCTGCATCGTGCCCAGCTTGCCGTGGAACAGGCGCTGGTCGAGCTTGGGCAGCCGCGAGGCCAGCGTCGTCTGCCGGTCGAGATCCCAGAAGAACAGGGCGTCCGAAAGGCGGGCACGCAGCACGCGCTCATTGCCGGCGATGATCTGCTTGCCGCCGTCCTTGGCATCGTTGTTGGTGACGACGATGAAGAAGGGCGCCAACTGGCCGTCGGCGGTCTCGCAGGCGAAATACTTCTGATGCTCGCGCATCGAGGTGGTCAGCACCTCGGGCGGCAGGCGCATGAATTCCGGCTCGATATGCCCCATACGCGCGATCGGCCATTCGGCCAGCCCCACCACCTCGTCGAGCAGTGCGTCATCGGGCTTGACCTTGAGGCCCTGCGCCTGGGCGAGACGCAGGCTGTCTTCGGCAATGCGCGTACGCCGCTCGCTGGCATCGGCAACGACGAAGCGCTCGCGCAGCAGGCCCTCATATTGCGTGATCGAGGTGATCTCGATCGGCCCCGGCGCCATGAAGCGATGGCCGTAGCTGAGGTTGCCCGACTGAATGACCGCCCCGCCCCCTTCCCGGTCGAGTTTCCAGGAAATCGGCACGACGCGCAGCTTGCCGCCCTCGGCGGCCAGCGCCAGGATGCTGTGCAGCGGCCGTACCCAACGCGCGGCATGGCTGCCCCAGCGCTGCGATTTGGGCCAGGGAAACTTGTCCAGCACCGCCGGCACGATCTCGGCCAGCACCGCGTCGAGCGAACGGCCGGTGACCTTTTTGACCGCGAAATAGAATACGCCCTTGCCGGTGTCGCGCTCCTCGCACTGGCTCAAGGATTCGAGCCCGGCCGACCGCAGGAAACCGTCGATCGCCTGTTGCGGCGCGCCGACGCGCGGACCCTTGGTCTCGACCACGCGGTCGGCTTGCGTCGCGGCCAGCCCGCAGATCAGCAGGCCCAGACGGCGCGGCCCCGCATTGGATGCCGCCGCCTCGAAGGCGATCTCCTGGGCACTCAGCGCTTCGGTGACCAGGCGCTTCAGATCCTCAGCCGCGCGCACCTGCATGCGCGCCGGGATCTCCTCGGAGAAGAGTTCGAGCAGGAAATCGGTCATTGGCTGGATTCCTCGCCCGCAAGCCAGGATTCGCACGCGGCCTTGGCCAGCGCCCGCACCCGGCCGATATAGCTGGCGCGCTGGATCACGCTGATGACCCCGCGCGCATCGAGCAGGTTGAAGAGGTGGCTGGCCTTCAGGCACTGGTCATAGGCCGGCAAGGGTTTACCGGCGCGGATCAGCGCCTGGCTCTCCGCCTCCGCATCGTTGAAATGGCGGAACAGCAGATCGACATCGGCCAGCTCGAAATTGAAGGCCGAGAACTCCCGCTCGTTGCGCAGGAACACGTCGCCATAGGTGA
>DATJJW010000249.1:0-8064 GCA_035491935.1 Allostellaceae bacterium
CGCCGATGCGCTGGTTGCCGGCGCCTTCGTCTATGGCTCGCACGATTATGGCCGCGCGATCGCAGCGCTGCGCCCCACCGCCTGAAGGAGCTCCCCGGCCATGACCGACCCCATGCAGGAGCTGAAGCGACAGGTTGCCGAGAAAGCGGTCGAAGCCGTCGAAAGCGGCATGATCGTCGGGCTTGGCACCGGCTCGACCGCAACCCTGATGGTCGACGCCATCGGCCGGCGTCAGCGCGAGGAAGGTTTGAAGATCACCGGCGTGCCGACCTCGGAGGCGACTGCCGCCCAGGCGCGCGGCCTCGGCATCCCGCTCGCCGATTTCTCGACCGTGACCGCGATCGACGTCACCATCGACGGCGCCGATGCGGTCGACCTCAAGGATCTGGCGCTGATCAAGGGGTTGGGCGGCGCGCTGCTGCGCGAGAAGATCGTCGCGGCTTCCAGCAAGCGCATGATCGTCATCACCGATGGCAGCAAGCTCGAAGGCCGGTTCGGCGAGCGCGTGCCGGTGCCGGTCGAGGTTACCCGCTTCGGCTGGCAGGCAACCGAGCGCCGCCTGACCGAATTCGGCTGCAAGACGGTGCTGCGCCAGGCCAAGGATGGCAGCGGGCCGTTCGTGACCGATGGCGGCAATTACATCATCGATTGCCATTTCGGCTTCATCGCCGATCCGGCCGGGCTCGATACCAAGCTGCATCATGTGGTCGGCGTGGTCGAGACCGGGCTGTTCATCGGCCTGGCCAAGCAGGTCATTGTCGCCGACGCTCAGCGCGGGCTTTTTATCAAGCCCTGAGAGCGCAGCGAGGCCAGCAGCTCGTCGTCGTCCATCGGCTGCGCCTCCCATTCCCGCTCGGCACGCATCGCGGCATAGGCCTTCGCCGTTTCCGTCTCCAGCACCATGGGCTCCAGCGGCTCGTCGGGCACGCTCAACGGAATTACCGGCTCCATGGTATCGAGCAGCGGACGGCCGGGCTCCAGGAAGAAGATGCCGACCGTGCCGCCGAGCAGCAACGCACCGCCGAGGAAGGCCGGTACCCACCAGCCGACCAGATGGCCCAACGACTCCGGCGATAGTCCCAACGCCAATCCGTAGCCGGCGGCGACGCAGGCCGCCAGGGGTGCCGGCGCTACCGGCGCTATGTCCAGGGCCAGGCACCAGATCGATGCCGCCGTGATGCCGAGGAAGATATAGGTCACCACCTGCCAGAGGATCACCTGAGGCACCATCATCGCCGTGGCCATCGGGATCAGGGCAAGGGCAGCGCCCAGGAAACCGAACGCGATGATCGATTGCCGGGCCGAGGTCACGTTATGGCTGTGGCCGACGCAACGGTCGGTCAGCACGCCACCCAGCAGGCAGCCGGCGCCCAGCGCCAGATTGCCGATGATGGTGACGTTGAAATCGCTCAATATGTCCTTGTGCCAGCGCGCCAGCAGCTCGGCCGGCAGCCAGTCGCGGCAGAGGCCCACGCCATAGGCCTGGATGAAAGCGTAGAGGGCGAGCGGCCAGCCACGCTCGATGACGGGCTTCAGCGGCACCGCCACATCCGACATGTCCTCGTCGACCACACGCGGCGGCACGGGAACGAAGGCCGGGGTGGCCGTCCCGTCCTCGCCGATGTCCTCCGCAAGCGGCGGCGGCGTGACCACGATGGTGATCCGCCGGCTGCTCGGGTACCAGCGCCGCCATGCGAACGCCCAGAGAGCGCCCAGAAGCCCCAGGAAGACAAAGGCTTCCATTGGCAGGCGCCGGACATCGAAGTCGGCCATCGCGACCCAGAAGACCGCCTCGGCGATGCTGCCGACGGCCACGAGCGCGCCGGTGACGGCACCGCGCTGACTGACGGGAAACCAGCGGATCACCGAGACGATCGCCGCCGCCGGCAGCGACCCGGCCGCCACGCCCAGCCAGAGATAGAACAGGATGGCGCCGCCCAGATTGAAGGCGAAGCCCATGCAGGTGGTGGCCAACGCGCAACCGATGCCGCCCCACCACAGCACCTGGCGCGGCCCCAGCAGATAGACCAGGACGGCGCCCAGCGGCAGGGCCAGGGCAAAGCCCAGCCCCACGGCCTGCTCCGCCACCACCACGCCATTGTCCGAAAGATGCAGCGTGTCGCGCGCCAGCAGCACCATGCTTTCAAGCGCGGCCCGGTCGATCGCCGCCAACGCCATGGCGGCGGCAATCAGCACCAGCGCGTGCCAGCGCAGCGGGGACATATCGAAACGAGGCAAAGGACGACGGTACATGGCCCCCTGTATACGCAACGCCGGTTAAAACTCTCAATACGACCTTGCGGCTGGGCCGGGTTCCCGTCCCGGTTCTATCCTCCAGCTCTCAGCGGCAGTTCATTGAAAGTTTCTTACCGAATGGTTGCTTTTTTGCGCTGCAAATCAATTTCCAGGCGCGGTCTGTGATTTTATCTACCACCCCATGAAAAATTCGCAGGTTTTCCGCGAAAACCCAGGCGCATATCGGCGATGCAAAAAACTTTTTGCATTGCAGCGAAAAATGGTTGCGCCTGCTGCAGCGCGGGAGCATATTCCTCTTGCGGCCTGTTGCGTCCCCTTGATGCGACCGCCGCACGTCTTCTTAGGCGTTTCCTCCCTAAACTTGGCCGTGCCCCGCGCACGGCCTTTTTTTTGCGCTGGGAAGATGCGCCCGCTCGCCGATCGGCTTTGTGTTGATGGGCCCCTAATCCGCCGCCGAGGCTTGGGTTGAGCGGCGGCTAATCCGCCGCCGAGACTTGGATTGAGCGGCGGCTAATCCGCCGCCGCCTGGGACGGCATGGTTTCCGGCACGATTTGGGCCAGGCGGCCGAGCAGGCTCGCCAGGTCCTCGCGCAGCTTGGCATAACCCGGTTTGCAGGTGTAATGCCGCTCATCCATGTAGAGTGCGCGGTTGACCTCGATCTGCAGGCAGTGGCGGCCCAGCTCCGGCCTGCCGTAGTGGCAGGTCGTGAAGCCGCCGGCATAGGGCACATTGCGGGTGACGCTGTAGCCCATCGACTTCAGCAGCTCATGCGCGGCACCGGTGAAGTCGCCATGGCAGGCGGTGCCGTTGCGGTCGCCCAGCACGAAATCGGGCGGGCGGCGGAACCGGCCGCTGCTGCCCTCGCCCGAAGGCATGGAATGCGCATCGATGAGCAGGCAGCGGCCATGGCGGATCACCGTGTCCTCGACCAGTTGCTCCAATGCGGCATGATAGGGCTGGTAGATCGATTCGATCCGGATCTGCGCCTCGGCGAAGCGCAGCTTGCGCCGATAGATCGGCTGGCCGTCGGCCACGATGCGCGCGACCGTGCCCAGCCCGGCCGTCACACGCGGGGATTGGGTGTTGACCCAATCGGGCAGCGCCTCGTCGAACATCGCCGGGTCCAACTCCCAGGGCTCGCGATTGACGTCGAGATAGGCCCGCGCCACCCGCGCCTTCAGCATGGGGATGCCGAGCGACGTCGCCGCGCCGAACAAATCGTCGATGTAGCAATCCTCCGATTGCCGAAGCGCCTTGCGATCGAGTCGGGCCGCGGCGATGAGATCGTGCGGATAGAGGTCGCCGCTATGGGGTGAGGCCAGCACCATGGCCGGCGCATCGAGAACCGACACCATAGCCGGCTCGACAAGGGCAAAAGGTGCCTCCACGGCTCCCGAACGCTCCGAAAACTCGTCAACCATGCGGGGGAGACTATCGCATCCCCGCGCCCGGCGCATCCGGGGATTTGGCGATCCGATCCTGACCGGCCAAAGTGTCGCCCCCGCCATGCGCGCGAAACATCTTGCAAGCGACAGCGAAAATCGGTACCTCACCCCACCTGACGTCGCCGGGGCTGCCCCGGGACGATCGAGATGGGCGCGTAGCTCAGCGGTAGAGCACTACGTTGACATCGTAGGGGTCACAAGTTCGATCCTTGTCGCGCCCACCATCTCCCTTCCTGAAATCGAAACCGGCCCGGCCTTTGCCGGGATGCGCCCTGCGACGGCTGCCGCGATATCCTAACGCGCGCACGCATCATTCGCGCATCGTTAATAATCACACAAATCACCGATAACATTTGCAGGAATCACGACCCATCTTTAAGAGTCCGTGAAGTATATGAATAGACGATCCTCGTCCGTAGCCGGACCCGAGGAAGAGATCAGGAATGGTTAGTAGGAAGCAGTTCGCCACCAAGAAAGAGATTGAGAGGGCACTGCTTGCTGAAATAGCGAAAAGTCTTAACTTCCATCTCCAAAGTGCGCACATCGAAATAAATTGCGATGACGACTTCTGCAATTGGAACGTAACTACCTTCATACCGGTGCTGCACCCGATCCTCCAGCAGAAGGTGATGAAGATCGTCGAGGAAATGCGCCGGAAAATGGAGCTGGTGGCCTGAACGGGCCGGACGGGATGGCGGGCGCCGCTAGCGATAGAGGTGCCAGACCATGGTACCGGTGATGGCGAGCCCGATCGCGCTCAGGATGGCGACCGCCGTACCGAGCTTGCGGATCTTCGGGTTGACCAGCATCAGCAGGCCGGCCGGCAGCATGAAGATGCTGACGAACAGGCAGAGGATAACAGCGACGTCCATCGGAATTCCGGAATGCTCAAGACGGACCGAGGACCGCCTCGATCCCGGCGACACTGGCTAAGCACAGATCGGCCAGCGGCGCCAGCGTCTCCCGCGTGCCCGTACCGCTCAGCACCCCGATGACGAGGCCGGCGCCGGCGGCGCGGCCCATGCGCATATCGTGGGCATTGTCGCCGATGACCGCGATCTGCGCGGCATCGAGCCCGAGGGCACGGCGGAAGGCCAGCCCCATGCCGGGATCGGGCTTGCTGCCGTAACCGCTGTCATAGCCCGCGGCAAAATCGACCAGCCCTGTCAGCCCCAGATGAGCCAGCGTCGCCCGGATCGCGCATTCATTGTCGGTGGATGCGATGCCGATGCCGAGCCCCCGCCCCTTCAGCCGGCCGAACAATGCCGGAAGATCCGTGAGCGGCACGGCCGATGACGCGGCCTCGGCGAAGAGATCGTCCAGGACACGGGTGAGCGCGCCGGTGGCAAAGGCAGCCCCGGCATCGATCCAGCAGCGGGCTATTTCGGCGGCACTGCCGGCGGCGAGCACAGTGTCGGCTGCAGCCATGCCGGTCGCTGGATCGGCGCCGCCCGCGACCAGCAGACACCGGGCAAGCGTGGAATCGCTCCCGGCGGCGAGAGATGCCGCCTTCAGATTGATCGGCGCCCAGGTGGCACCATAGTCGATCAGCGTGCCGTCCTTGTCGAACAGCAGGGCGCGGATAGCGGGATTCGGGGCGTCCGCGCTCAGGCGGATGGCTCCAGCACCAGGAGGTCCGCGCGGGTGAAGCCCAGCGTCACATTGGCCCCCCGCTCCGGCGGCGGCGCATGTGGATTGTTGAAGATGTCGAGCGACAGCGTGACCTCGGCCAGCCGGGCGCGGATGCGGATGACCGCGCCAAGGAAGCTCACCTCCTCGATCGTGGCGTTGAGCGTGTTGCCGGTGCCCGGTTCGCCCGGACGGAAGCTGATGGCCTCGGGGCGCAGCGCCAGCGTCCGCTTCTCGCCCGCAACGGCACCATCGGGCCTGCCCGCGGCCACAACCTCCTGGCCGTCGATGCGGAAGCGCCCGGCCGCAGCATCGACCACTTGGCCATCCAGCAGGTTGAGCGTGCCGACGAAGGACGCCACGAAGCGGGTACGCGGGAAATTATAGATCTCGAAGGGCGTGCCGATCTGCTCGATCCGGCCCTCGTTCATGACCACGATGCGATCGGAGATCGACAGCGCCTCCTCCTGGTCGTGGGTAACGAAGATCGAGGTGATGCCGAGGTCGCGCTGCACCTGGCGCATCTCCTCGCGCAAGGCGACGCGGATCTTGGCGTCCAGCGCCGAGAGCGGCTCGTCGAGCAGCAGCAGCTCCGGCTTGTTGGCCAGCGCCCGGGCCAGCGCCACGCGCTGCTGCTGCCCGCCCGAAAGCTGGCGCGGCATACGGCCGGCCAGATGCGGCAGCTTGATGAGTTGCAGCATATCGTCGACCCGCGCCCTGATCTCGGCCGCCGGGCACTTCGCCACCTTGAGGCCGAAGCCGATATTCTCGGCGACGGTGAGGTTGGGAAAGAGCGCATAGGACTGGAACACCATGCCGACCCGGCGCTGGTTGGCGCGCAGCCGCGTCACATCCTGCCCACCGATGCGGATCGTACCGCCGGATGCGGTCTCGAACCCCGCCACCATGCGCAGCACCGTGGTCTTGCCGCAGCCGGATGGCCCGAGGAAGGTCAGGAACTCGCCTTTCGCGACATCCAGGCTGAAGTCCGACACCACGGCATTGCCGCCGAAGCTCTTGCGCAGATGGTCGATTTCGAGGAAGGCCATGCGCGTGGTTCCGGATTAGGGCGTGCCGCCCGGCTTGCGGGCGACGAGCTGGATCAGGCCCATGCAGGCCCAGGTGACGATGAAGGCGATGATGGCGAGGGCCGAGGGCTCATAGGCCCGGTTGGCGCCGATGAGCTGCAGATAGGGCCCGAAGGCCGGGCGGTCGAGCAGGCTGGCCATGGTGAACTCGCCGATGGCGATGGCGAAGGTCAGGAAGGCGCCCGACAGGATCGCCTGGCGCAGATTGGGGAAGATCAGTTTGAACAGGATGGTCGGCCAGCCGGCGCCCAGGCTCTCCGCCGCCTCGGTCAGCGTGCGGATGTCGATCGCGCGCATGCCGGTATCGACCGCGCGGTACATATAAGGCAGCGACAAGGTGACATAGGCGCAGACCAGAAGCAGATCGGTCGTCCGCTCCGACGCGGTCAGCGGCAGGAAGGAGCTGCTGTTGAACAGGCGCAGATAGCCGAAGACGATGACGATCGGCGGGATGATCAGGGGCAGCAGCGTGATGAACTCGACGATCGGCCGGAGCCTCGGCAGGCGCAGCTGCAGCCAATAGGCGGTCGGTACGACCAGTATGATCCCGGCAATGATGGTCAGCACCGCAATCAGCGCCGAATAACCGAATGTCGCCTGGAAATTCGGGTCGGAGAGCACGACGCGGTAGGCTTCGAGGCTGTACTGCCCCTGGATCATGCGCATGCTGAACTCGACCGTCGCGAACAGCGGCACCAGGAAGTAGATCGCCGCCAGGATGAAGGCGATCCAGGCGCCAGTCCGGCTGGCGGAGCTAGCCCGACTCATGACATCCGACTCATGGGCTTGCCCTCATTGCCGGGCCCGCTGGGCTCTGGCCGAGAGCCAGACATAGGCGCCGTTGGAGAGGCCGGTGATGACGATCATGCCCAGAGCGAGCGCATAGCCCAGATTCTGGTCGTGCAGCACGTCGCCGCGGATCTGGTCGTAGAGCAGGATGGTGATCATGTTGAACGAGCTGCCGGTAAGCGCGAAGGCGGTGGCGACCGCACCGAAAGCATTGGCGAACAATAGCAGGAAGGCGCCCAACAGGCTCGGCCACAGCACGGGCAGCGCGATATAGCGCCAATAGTCGAGCCACGAGCCGCCCAGCATGTCGCAGGCCTCGCGCCATTCGCGCTTCAACCCGTCCAGGGCCGGCGTCACGATCAGCACCATCAGCGGAATCTGGAAATAGAGATAGGTCAGGGTGAGGCCGGTGAAGCTGAGGATGCTGAAGCCCTCGGCATAGATATTGATGCCGAATTGCCGGCGCAGGATCATGGTGATCAGTCCCAGCCGGCCAAGCGTCGCCAGAAAGGCGAAGGCCAGCGGCACGCCGGCGAAGTTGGAGGCCACGCCCGAGAAGGTCAGCAGCGTCGGCCTCAGCCAACCGGGCAAGCCGCCCTGCACCACCGCCCAGGCCAGGATCGAGCCGAACAGCGCGCCGCCAAATCCTGACGCCAGGCTGATTTCCAGGCTGATGGCGTAGGAGTCCATCACCTCGGGCTCGAACAACCTGGCAATGTTGCGGAAGGTGAAATGCCCAGCCGCATCCTGGAACGCGCCGACCATCAGGAAGAGGGTCGGTGCGATCAGGAACAGCAGGGCGAACAGGAAGAAGGGCGCCACCCCGACCCAGGCCCAGGACAGCCCGGTCGCACCG
>DATJJW010000250.1:0-9190 GCA_035491935.1 Allostellaceae bacterium
TCGGCATGGTCGCCGGCTGGTATCGCGACATCGAGGCCGCCCTCGAACCCTTCATCTGGTTCAAGTATTCGGCGCCCACCATCGCCTTCTACCCGCTGTTCATCTCGTGGCTGGGCTACGGCATCCCGACCATCGTGGCGATCTCGTTCCTGTTCGCGCTGACGCCGATCTATGCCAACACGCTCTCGGGCATCCGCAATATCGATCGCGATCTGAAGCGCATGGCGCTGTCCTTCGGTGCGCGGCCGGCCGATCTGTTCATGCGTGTGGCCCTGCCGGGTTCGGTGCCGGTGGTGGTCGCGGGGTTGCGTCTCGGCGTCGGCCGCGCACTCACCGGCGTCGTCATCAGCGAACTGTTCGGCGCCGATGCCGGCCTCGGCTACAGCATCGCCTATTACGCCCAGCTCCTGCAGACGACCAAGATGATGGTCTCGATCGTCACCGTCATCGTGCTGGGCGTGGTCCTGACCCAGATCCTGTCCTTCATCGAGGCACGCACCGATGCCTGGCGTGTGACCTGAGGAGAAACTCCATGGCCGTCTCGCTCACCACCCGCAAGCTCGCCATCGTCACCGGCTCCGGCCAGGGCATAGGCCGCGCCATCGCCGAGGATCTGGCCCGGCGGGGCTTCGCTCTGGTGCTGGCCGAACGCGATCCGGCACGGGGAACCCAAGTCGCCAAGGCGATCGAGGCCCAGGGCGGCGAAGCACTGGCGATCGAGACCGACATCACCGACCCCGCCGCCGTCAATGCCATGGCCGATCAGGCACTTAATCATTTCGGCCGCATCGACGTGCTGGTCAACAATGCGCGCTGGACCGGACTGCAGCCGACGCCGATCACCGAGATCACCGACGAGGTCTGGGCGCGCACCATCGGCGTCAACCTCACCGGCACCTTCCATTGCGTGCGCGCCGTGGTGCCGGCGATGAAGGCCCAGGGCGCCGGCCGCATCATCATGATGTCGAGCTCGACCTTCACCCAGCCACCGGCCCAGCCTTACGTCCATTACATCACGACCAAGGCCGGCCTGGTCGGCATGGCCCGTGCGCTGGCCAAGGAATTGGGGCCGCACCGCATCACCGTCAATTGCGTACTGCCCGGCGCCATCGAGACCGGCGTCGACCGGCCACATCTCTCCACCGAGGAACGTACGGCACGCGCCGCCCGCACCCAAGCGATCCCGGAGCTGATCAATGCCAGCGACTTGACCGGCGCCATCGCCTTCCTGGTCTCCGACGAGGCCCGCTTCATCACCGGCCATTCGCTCACCGTGGATGGCGGCCGGACGTTCCTTTAAAGCAGCGCCAATACGCCCCTCGCCGCCTCGATCACGCTGGTGCCGGGGCCGAAGATTTGCGCGATACCGGCCTGGATCAATGCCGGCCGATCGGCTTCCGGCACGACGCCGCCGCAGACCGCCGGCATGGTACCGCCACCTTCGCGTAACGCCCGCATCAGCGCCGGTACCAGCTCGCCATGGCCGCCGCCATGGCTGGAGATGCCGATGATGTCGGCCGGCCATTCCAGCGCTAGCCGCGCCGCTTCCGCCGGTGTCCGGAACAAGGGCGCCAGCCTGACCTCGAATCCCAGATCGGCGAAGCCGCCAGCGATGGCGCCGGCGCCGCGGTCATGGCCGTCCTGGCCAAGCTTGACCACCAGCAGGCGCGGTACGCGGCCGACCCTGGCTGACAGCGCCGTCACCGCCTTCCTCACCACCATGAAATCCCTATGGCCGTCACTGGTCTCGCCATAAACACCGGTGACGACCGGAGACGGCGCCCGATGCCGGCCGAAGACCCGCTCCAGCGCGTTCGAGACCTCGCCGACCGTGGCCCGGACGCGCATGGCATCGATCGCAAGATCGAGCAGCCCCGGCACGTTGCGGCCTGGCTGGGACGGGTCCTGGGCGGCCGCCTCGCTCAAGCGATCGAGCGCAGCCGTGACCGCCTTGGCGTCACGCTTGGCACGCACGGCGTCGAGACGGTCGATCTGGCGTCGGCGCATCGCCCCGTAATCGATAAAGTCCTGTTCCCGGCCGGACGGCTTGGTCGCCGGATCGACATGGCGGTTGAGGCCGATGACCGCCGCGGCGCCGCTATCGATACGCGCCTGGCGCCGGGCCGCCGCCTCGGCAATCGCGCGCCGGGCCTCGCCCCCGGCAATGAAGCGGGCCATGCCGCCGGCCTCCTCGATGCGGCTCACCTCCACCCGGATCGCCTCGGCCAGGCTGGCGGTCAGGCTCTCGACGTAATAGCTGCCGCCCAATGGATCGGCGACGTGTGTCAGGTCCGTCTCCTCGGCCAGGATGTGCTGGGTGTTGCGTGCCAGGCGCACCGCCTCCGCCGAGGGCAGGCCCAGCGCCTCGTCGAAACCATTGGTGTGCAGCGACTGCGTGCCGCCCAGCACGGCCGCCAGCGCCTCGATGGCCGTGCGCATCATGTTGTTGCGCGGCTCCTGCGCCACCAGGCTGACACCGGAGGTCTGGCAGTGCATGCGCAAGGCCAGGCTGGCCGGGTTTTTGGGCGCAAACGCCGCCATCCGCTCCGCCCAGACGATGCGCGCCGCGCGCAGCTTGGCGATCTCCTGGAAGAAATTGAGGCCAACGCCGAAGAAGAAGGACAGCCGCGGCGCGAAGGCATCGATGTCGAGCCGGCGCGCCAGTGCCGCGCGGACATAGTCGAGACCGTCGGCGATGGTATAGGCCACCTCCTGCACCGGCGTCGCTCCCGCCTCCTGCATGTGATAGCCGGAGATCGACAGCGCGTTGAAGCGCGGCATGGTGCGCGTGACCGCCTCCACGACGTCGCCGACGATGCACAGCGACGGCTCGGGCGGATAGATATAGGCGTTGCGGACCAGGAACTCCTTGAGAATGTCGTTCTGGATGGTGCCGGTGAGTTTCTCGCGCGCGACGCCCTGCTCCTCGCCCGCGACGATGAAGGCCGCCAACACCGGCAGCACGGCGCCGCTCATGGTCATGGAAACGCTGGTCGATCCGAGATCGATGCCGTCGAACAGCCGCGCCATGTCCTCGACCGTGTCGATCGCGACCCCGGCTCGGCCGATCTCGGCCGCGGCTTCAGGATGGTCGCTGTCGTAGCCGCGATGGGTCGGCAGGTCGAAGGCCACCGACAACCCGGTCTGGCCGGCGGCGAGGTTGGCCTTGAAGAAGGCGTTGGTGTCCTCGGCCATGGCGAAGCCGCCATATTGCCGGATCGTCCAGGGTCGGCCGGCATGCATGGTGGCATGGATGCCGCGCCTGAAGGGGGCGAAGCCCGGCGGTACGTCCAGCTGAGCGATGCCGTCGAGATCGGCCGCCCTATAGAGCGGCTTGACAGGTATCCCGTCTTCCGTCCGCCGGTGCAGCGTCTCGGGATCCCTGCCCTTCAGTTCGGCCCGGGCCCGCGCCGCCCAATCATGGCCGTCCTCAGCCATGGACCGACTGCAGCAGCGCCAGGGTGCCGTTCCACAATATCTGCAAGCCGATGCAGAGCAGGATGAAGGCCGAAAGCCGGACCAGCACATTGGTGCCGGTGCGGCCCAGCACGCGCTCGATCCAGTCGGCGAAGCGGTATGAGAGGTAAATCGCCAAGGCGACGGCGGCCAGCCCGACCACCGCCGAGGCCGTTTCCAGGAAGAATGCCTTGAAATCCGCCGGCACCAGCGGCCATTCGGTGCCGAGCGCAATCGCGGTCGCGATCGAACCCGGCCCCACGGTCAAGGGCATGGTCAGGGGGTAGAAGGCCTGGTCGAGGATCGTCGTGTCGTCGTCGAGATGCTGCGTGGTGTCGCTCTCGATCGGGTTTTCGCCTTGGTTCAACAGGCGCCAGCCCATGATCGCCACCACCAGCCCGCCGGCGACGCGCACTATCGGCAGGGTGATGCCGAAGAACTCCAGCACCTTCGAGCCGAAGAGCAGCGAGCCGACCAGGAGCACGAAGCCCATCAGCGCGATGCGCCGGGCCAGGCTGTACCGGATCTTGGCCGAGCAATGCGCCGTCAGCCGCAGGAAGATCGGCGCGTTGCCGATCGGGTTGACGATCGGGAACAACGCGGCGAAGACCAGCAGGAAGATGTTCGTCGCTTGCAGCATGCGGGGCCAGCATTGTCATCGCCGGCCCCGTTTGACAAGGTTTCAGAGATTGCTTGAGGCGTCGCTCCGGTGAGTCGTATAGCGGGTGATTTTCGAGCACCGGCGCGCAGGAAATCGCCGCCAGGCGGCCACCAGAGCAGCCTCTCAGGCCGATTTCTCGCGCGCCAGCAGCACCCGCTTGCGCTCGACGCCCCAGCGATAGCCCGAAAGAGCACCATCCTGGCGCACGACACGGTGGCAGGGCACGACGACCGCGACGTTGTTGGTGGCGCAGGCCTTGGCCACGGCCCGGGCCGAACCCGGCGCGCCGATCGCCTCGGCGATTTCGGCATAAGAGGCCGTCTGGCCGAGCGGTATGCGCCGCAATGCCTGCCAGACCCGATGCTGGAACGCCGTGCCGCGCAAGTCGAGCGGCAGCGCGGCGAGATCGGCCGAACCCGGCCGTTCGATGGCACCGATGACGCTCGCCACCAGCCGGTCGAAGTCCGGATCGTCCACGATCAGCTCGGCCTTGGGGAAGCGATCCTGGAAGCCTTTCAGCAGCGTATCGGCATCCTCGCCGAACTCGATGGCGGCGACGCCCTTCTCCGTCGTCGCCACCAGTACCTCGCCCAAGGACGTCCCGGCGATGGCAATCCGCAGATGCTCGCCGGCACCGCCCCGGCGATAGGCCGACGGCGTCATGCCGAGCGCGTCGGACGCAGCGGCATAGAAACGGCTGCTGGCGTTGAACCCGGCGTCGTAGAGCGCCTCCGTCACGCTCCCAGCTTCGGCCAGGCCGGCACGCAGCCGGGCGGCCCGGTGGGAGACGGCATAGTCCTTGGGCGTGACGCCCGTCACCTCCTTGAACACCCGGTGGAAATGCCAAGGACTGAGGCCCGCCGCCTCGGCCAGTTCTTCGAGCTTCGGCGGCTCCTCCGCCGTCTCGATCAGACGGCAGGCGCGCGCCACGGCTTCGGCCTGTGGATGGGCGAGGGATTCGTCCGGCCGGCAGCGCTTGCAGGCGCGATAGCCCGCTGCGGCCGCCTGGATGCCCGTATCGAAGAACACGGCATTCTCCCGCTTCGGCCGGCGCGAGGAGCAGGTCGGACGGCAATAGACACCCGTCGAGGTCACGCCATAGACGAAGCGGCCATCGGCCGCAGGGTCGCGCACGAGCACCGCCTGCCAGCGGTGCTCGTCCAAGGCTTCGGTGCCCATCGGCATGGTCTCGGTCCCGGCCATGGCCGTCATGGTAAA
Source organism: Allostellaceae bacterium (assembly GCA_035491935.1). GTDB lineage: Bacteria > Pseudomonadota > Alphaproteobacteria > ATCC43930 > CGMCC-115725 > DATJJW01. The sequence goes on from DATJJW010000250.1 coordinate 5,336, forward strand.
CGCTTCCATCGGTCTCTCCCATTGCAATAGCGTTTCGCTGACCTGTATCCTGCGACTGACCGCTATCGCCGACATCCCGTTCCTTGCTCTTGCTGTGACTTAGTGGCCTTGCGGTTCATGGGGCCTCGATTTTCGAAGGATGCTGTCCGGTGCCTAACGCCGACCCAGCCCTCACCAAAGCCCCGCCGGGCATGAATTGGCTCGATCTCTCCTGGCTCGGGCCTGAGGCGACCTCTGCGGCGCTGGCCGCCATGCTCAACCATGGTTGCGACTGGATCGAGATCGTCGATCCTGACGGCACGTTGTTGTTCGCGAGCCCGCTGGCCATTCGCTCCTTGGGCGAGGATAGCGGCGCTGCCTGGCTGGATAGCTGGCCGGAGCGAACATCCGTCGCCGATGCCTTCGCCCGGGCTTGCAATGGCGATACCGCAACCTTGTCCGCCGCCATCCGCACCGGCAAAAACACCGAAATCCGCCTGGACATGACCTTGGTGCCGCTGGGCGAGGCGGCACCGGTATTGGCGCTGTGCCGCGACATTACCCAACATTACCTGGCCGAGGCGCGTAACCGCACCCTGGTGATCGACATGCAGCATCGGGTGAAGAATGCGCTGGCCGTGGTCCAGGCGCTCGCGACCCAGACGCTGCGCCGGGCCGAAGACACCGCCACGGCCTCCGAGGTGCTGACCGGTCGCATCGCGGCGCTGGCATCCGCGCAGGAATTGCTTGCTCCCGAGCGCTGGAGCGACTGCACCGTGGCGACAGTCGCGACACGCGTGGCCGAGCCTTACGACCCGACGCGCTTCAACATCGACGGCCCGGCCCTGGCGCTCACCCCGCGCGCCTGCGTGGCATTGTGGATCGCGCTGCATGAACTCTGCACCAACGCCGTCAAATTCGGTGCGCTGGCCTGCGAGGCTGGACGCATCCGTCTCGATTGGTCGGTTGACGAGACGGCCCAGCGTCTCAACATGCGCTGGCAGGAACAGGGCGGCCCGGCGGTCATGGCGCCGACGACGACCGGTTTCGGCACGCGGCTCATCCGCGACGCGCTCGCTGCCGAATTCGGCGGCACGGTGACGATCGACTACGCCCCTGTCGGCCTCGATGTCGCCATTATGGGCAAGCTTGGCCGTATCATACCTGCCCGGGATCAATCCTGAGCTTCAGCTCATCCTCGACTTCAGTTCCTGGCGCACGAAATCGATGAACAGGCGCAGCCGGCGCGGGATGTGCCGCACTTGCGGATAGACCAGGAAGGCCGGCCGGGTCGGCGAGCGCCAATTCGGCAGCACGCGCACCAGGCGCCCGCTGTCCAGATCCTCGCGGATGCCATAGAGCGGCAGCATGGCGATGCCGACATGATCGAGCGCGGCGGAACGCAACACCAGCGAGGAGTTGGAGAAGAGCGGCCCCTTCACATGGACCTCCGACCGGCCGAGCGCACTATCGAAGCGCCAGATGCCCTCGGGCGTGTGGCTGCGATGGATGAGGCAGGCATGGTGGGCCAGATCCGCCGGACGGCGCGGCCGGCCATGGGCGGCCATGTAGGCCTCGGTCGCGCACGGCACCCACTCCATGTCGGCGACCTTGGTGCTGATGAGCTCCGCTTCCTTCAGAGGATGCATGGAGACGCCGAGATCGTAGCCGCCCTCGATGAATTCGCGGGCGAAGAAGCTCCGATCGAAGCAGATCAACGAGATCTCGACCTCTGGGTGCTGGCGGCCGAAGGCGGAGACGATCGGTGTCAGCTGCTGGGTGGCAAACGCCATCGAGGCCATCAGCTTGATATGGCCACGCACGTCGCTCTGCAGCTCGGAGATTCGCGCATCCGCCTCATCGAAGCCCTTGAGCGCATCGAGGCAGAGATTGAGATATTCCGCGCCGATTTCGGTCAGCACGATCTGCCGTGTCGTGCGGTTGACCAGCCGTACGCCCAGATGCTCCTCCAGCTGCTTCAGATGCTGGCTGGCGAGCGAACGCGACACGCCCAGCTCGCGCGCCGCCGCCGACAGGCTTTCCGAGCGCGCGATCTGGACGAAACTACGGATGCATTTGAGCCGGTCCATGAGGAGGGCGATCCTGCCCTATGGACCGGGGTTTAGGAAGGGGGATGCGGCCGTAGAGACCTTTTCAGGGCAGACTTGTGAGGAAGTCTCTCAATACGGCCGGACATTGCCCTTCACCGTGGTGCGCAGCATCAGCCGGCGTTCGGTGGACGGGAAATCGGTACGGGCATGGGTCGAGCAGCGATTATCCCAGAGCAACAGGTCGCCCACCGACCATTCGTGTTCGTAGACGAATTCCTGCTTCTCCGAATGGTCGAAGAGCCGGTTCAGGATGTCGTCGCTCTCGTCCTTGGGCAGGCCGATGATCTCGCTCGTCATCAGCCGGTTGACGTAGACCGCCTTGCGCTTGGTGTCCTCATGGGTGCGGAACACCGGATGGACGCATTCGCCGAAAGCTTCCGTGCCCTTGCCGTCGCCCTTCTGGACCGAGCCGTAATTGTAGTGATGGCGCGCTTGGCGGCCTTCGAGCGCGTTGCGCAGCACGGGATCGAGCGTGTCATAGGCGGCATAGCCGCTGGCGAACAGCGTGTTGCCGCCCTTGGACGGAATCTCGACCGAGTAGAGCATGGTCGCCTTGCTCGGCACCTCGGCATGGATCATGTCGTGATGGAACATCATCTCGCCATCGGGCAAGGCGCCGATCGGCTCGCCATTCTCGCGGATGTTCGAGATCAGCATGATGCCCGGCAGCAGCGAGGAATAGCCCTTGGGGAAGTACTTCGCCGGCCGGTGCAGCTCGCCCAGCTCGCCAAAATAGCCGGTCACGCGGACCAGATCCTCCTGGGCCAGCTTCTGGTTCGGGAAGATGATCACCAGATGGTCGAGCCATGCCTGGTAGATCGCCTGGATCGTCGCCTCGTCAGGCTTGGTGCGGAGGTCGATACCCTCCAGCCGGGCGCCGGTATAACGGCTCAGCGGCACAACCTCGAAGGCGGCGCCGGGACGCGGCATAACACTCATGAAGCTCTCCTTGGACATTGCTTACGGCACGGGCAGGCGGCACCGCTTCTTTTGTCACCAAACTTACGCCTGATCGCGCCCCTGTTTAAGGGGCAAAATCTGGCAGCTCTGTCCAAGGATCCACGACAATGCCTCAGCTGGGCCGACGCTTCTCGGCGGCGACATGCATGGATTCCGGGTTGGCGACATTGATCGGTGCGCCGGCGGCGAAGCCCAGGATCGCGTCGATAGTGCCGCCATAGAGCTTCTCGTAATTGCTGCGCTCGACATAGCCCAGATGCGGCGTGCACAGCACATTGGGCATGGAGAGCAGCTTTTCGGAAGCCGGATTGGTCACCGGCTCGTCATCATAGACGTCGATGGCGGCGCGGCCGGGACGGCCAGCCTTGAGCGCCTGGAGCAGGGCACCGGGTTCGATGAGGCCGGCGCGGCTGGTGTTGACCAGCAAGGCTCCCGGCTTCATGCGGCCGAGATCCGCCGCCGTCACGATGCCGCGTGTCTCCTTGTTGAGCGGGATATGCAGGGTCAGGATGTCGAGCTCGGCAAAGAAGCTCTCGCGGCTGACCGCCACCTCGAAGCCCGCCTCGGCGGCGCGCGCGCGCGAGCCCTCACGGCCCCAGCACAGCACGCGCATGCCGAAGGCATGGCCAACCTTGGCGACCATGGCACCGATCTTGCCGAAAGCATAGACGCCGAGGGTGCGGCCGGCGAGGCCATCGCCGACCGTGGTCTGCCAATGCCCCTGCTTCAGCGCGTTCGCTTCCTCGACGATGTGACGCCGGGCAGCGAGGATGAGCGCCCATGTCAGCTCGGATGTTGCCACCGA
>DATJJW010000251.1:0-20877 GCA_035491935.1 Allostellaceae bacterium
CGCCGCCGACCGGTACGCCATGCGCGAGCCTCGTCACCTTCAGCCCGGCAACGTTCGGCAACCCGGCCAGGACATCGCCCAGATAATGGGCCGTCGCCTGCCCCTCGACCGTGGCGTTCAGCGCCAGGATCACTTCGGCAATGCCATCATCCAGGCGACGCGTCAGGGATTTGATGTTGAGGTCTTCCGGCATCACGCCGTCGAGCGCGGAAAGCAGGCCGCCCAGCACATGGTAACGGCCGCGGAAGGCGGCGCTGCGTTCAAGCGCCCAGAGATCGGCGACATCGGCAACGACGCAGATGGTGGCTGGATCGCGGGCGCCATCCCGGCAGATGCCGCAGGGGGTCTGGACGTCGAGGTTGCCGCACACCTCGCAGGCGACGGTGCCGTCGGCGACATCCTCCAGCGCCTGCGCCAGCGGCCGCATCAGCCCCTCGCGCTTTTTCAGGAGGTGCAGGGCCACGCGTCGGGCCGAGCGCGGTCCCAGCCCCGGCAGCTTGGCCAGGAGCTGAATCAGCCTCTCGATCTCCGGCGCTGCGGCCATGCCCCGATCACATCATCCGATCAGAAGGGCAGCTTCAAGCCCGGCGGCAGCTGCATGCCGCCGGTCACCTTACCCATCTCCTCCGAGACGTATTGCTCGACCTTCTGCTTGGCATCGTTGAAGGCGGCGAGGATCAGATCCTCCAGCACCTCGACCTCCTCGGGGTCCATCAGCGACTTGTCGAGATGCAGCTTCTTGAGGTCGCCCTTGCCGTTCAACGTCACGGTGACCATGCCGGCGCCGGCCGCGCCGGTCATCTCGGTCTGGTCGAGCTTCGCCTGCATCTCGGCCATGCGCTGCTGCATCTGCTGCGCCTGCTTCATCATGTTGCCGAGGTTCTTCATCTAGTCATCCGCCTCCTCATCGGGGTCATAGGGGTCGGACCGGGACACGAACGGGCCCGGATCGTCCTCCTCATAGAGATTGGGTGCCATGTCGTCGCCGGCATCCATCGCTGCCGCTTCCGGCTCGGGTATCGGCATCTCGGCCGGCGGGCCCTCGTCCTCGGTATCGGGCAAAAGCTCGACGATCTTGCTGATCCGGGATCCCGGGAACATGGCGAGCGCGGCACTGACCAAGGGATCGGCCTCGGCCACGGCCCGGCGGCGGCGCGCACGCGCATCGGCCTGCTGGCGCAAGGTCGGCTGCCCCGCCTCGCGCGAGATCGAGATGACCCAGCGCCGGCCGGTGGCGGTATTGAGGAAATTGCCCAGGCGCTGAGACAGGTCGCGTGGCGCATCACCCTCGACCGCGAAATCGATCTTGCCCTGCTCGAAACGCACCAGCCGGACGAAATTGGCGATCATCGTATAGAGGATACCCTCGCGATGCTTCGCCACCAGCTCGACCATCTCGACGAAGCTGGCCGGGTTGGGCAGGTCGATCTGCGCCCCCGCGGCCACCACCGGTTCCCCGGGTACCGGCAAAGGCGTCACGGGCAAGGGCGTCACAGGCAAGGGTGCGGCCCGCAAGGCGCCTCCACCACCCGGCAATGCCTCCAGCCGTGCGCGGGGCGCTCCACCGCCATTGCCGCCGGGCGACGGCGCTCCCATGGCGGCGGCACCGCCTCGCGCCTGGATCGCCTTCACCAGCTCGCCGGGCGGCGGCAGATCGGCGACATGGACCAGGCGGATCAGCACCATCTCCGCCGCCTTGAACGGGTTGGGGGCGGCCTGCATCTCAGCCAGGCCCTTGAGCAGCATCTGCCAGGTGCGGGTGAGCGCCGCCACGCCCAGACGCTGGGCGAAGACCCGCGCCCGGGCCACCAGCGCGCCATCGACCGCCGAATCCTTCTCGTCGCGCTCGAATTTGAGGCGGGTCACAAGATGGGTGATGTCGAGCAGCTCCTGGACCACCAGAGCGGGGTCGGTGCCGCCATTATATAGCGTCTCGAGCTGGCCCAGCGCCGAGGCGGCGTTGCCGGCCATCAGGCTCTCGAACAGGTCGAGCACCAGCCCGCGATCGGCGACGCCCAGCATGTCGCGCATCTGCGTCTCGGTGATCGCCTGGCCGAAACTGAGGGCGATCGCCTGATCCAGGATCGATAGGCCGTCGCGCACCGAGCCGTCGGCGGCGCGCGCCAACAGGGCCAGGGCGCCCGGCTCGATCTCGACCTGCTCCTTGGCCGCGATCGAGGCGTAATGCGCCACCAGCGTCTCGGCATCGATACGCGGCAGGGTATAGCGCTGGCAGCGGCTCAGCACCGTGATCGGCACCTTGTTGATCTCGGTGGTGGCGAAGATGAACTTCACATCCGGCGGCGGTTCCTCCAGCGTCTTCAGCAGCGCGTTGAACGCCGCCTTCGACAGCATGTGGACCTCGTCGATGATGTAGACCTTGTAGCGCGCCGAGACCGGGCGGTAGCGGACATTGTCGATGACCTCGCGCATGTCGTCGATGCCGGTGCGGGACGCAGCGTCCAGCTCCAGCACGTCCGGATGCCGGTCCTCGGCGATCGAGCGGCAGGCATCGCATTGCCCGCAGGGATTCATGGTCGGACCGCCCTGCCCGTCAGGGCCGGTGCAGTTGAGCGCCCGGGCGATGATGCGCGCCGTCGTCGTCTTGCCGACGCCGCGCACGCCGGTCAGCATGAAGGCATGGGCGATACGGCCGCTGGCGAAGGCATTCGACAGCGTGCGCACCAGCGTGTCGTGGCCGATCAGCTCGGCGAAGCTCGATGGGCGGTATTTGCGGGCTAGAACGCGATATTCGGGCGGACGAGAGGCCGCAGAAACTTGCGGCGCGGAAGCGACCGCGCTTGCATCCGGGCTTTGGTTGGGCATGTCGTCGAGTTGGCGCATGGCAACCGAGGGGCCCGTCTTCGCTGTCACGTCTTGGCGAGGGTGGAAGGCTGGCTGCGACCCAGGCCGAAACTCGTTACGGCTGCTTCCTTCCGGACCTGACCGGATTGGCGAGGGGTCCGCCCGCTGCCAACCTTCCGTCTCCATATATAGACGGGCGGCATCCCCCACTGCAATGGTATTGCCTCATCGCTGTGCTGGGGGCTGCCTTGTGCGGTTGTTGAAGCCTCCGGTTCATGGCAAGGTCGCCCCCATGAAGACGCCCAATTTCTATGCCTCGGGGCCACTCGACCGTCTCGGCAACCAGCGCAAGCAGGCCCAGCTGATCGACCAGAGCGTCAACGACCCGAAAAGCCGCATCGTGGCGCTCTGGCGCGGCACGCATCTGGTTCATCTCCGGGAATCGGGGCCGATGCCGCTCTATCTCGATGCCGCAGAAGCCGCCGAGCTCATGATCTCGGCCCGGCAGGTCGTGCTCTTGGGCAAGGGACCGGACGACATCTCCTATGTCGCCCTCGACCTCGATGGCCCGGAGGCGCCGATGCATCTGGTGCCCGGGAACCGGGGCCAAGCCGCGAGCTTCGCCGAGCTGCGCGGCTTCGGCTTCACGCTCGAGCGCGATCACGGCGCCATCCTCGCCTATGCCCGTGCCATCCTGCATTGGCATCGCCAGCATCGTTTCTGCAATGTCTGCGGCAGCCCGACCGTCTCGGCCGATGCCGGCCATGTCCGCCACTGCACCAATGCGGAGTGCGGCACGCATCATTTCCCGCGCACCGACCCCGCGGTCATCATGCTGGTGCATGACAGCGATCGCTGCCTGCTCGGCCGTCAGGCGAAATGGCCGAAGGGCCGCTTCTCGACGCTGGCGGGATTCGTCGAGCCGGGCGAGAGCCTGGAGGATGCGGTCGCCCGCGAGGTGTTCGAGGAGACAGGCGTACGCGTCGGCGACGTGACTTACCACTCCTCGCAGCCCTGGCCCTTCCCGGCCTCGCTCATGCTGGGCTTCTGGGCCGAGGCCGCCAGCACCGAGATCAATGTCGACGAGCATGAGATCGAGACCGCCCGCTGGTTCGAGAAAGGCTGGCTGCTCGATAATCGCGACAATCCGGATTTTGCCCTTCCCCCTGCCGACTCGATCTCGCGCCGCCTGATCGAGGATTGGCTGGCGCTGTAACCCCGTGCCGGAGCTGGCCGTCATGGATACGGTCATGCCCGCACTCGATTTCGAGCGTGACGGCGCCGAGCGCGTCGCCGGCGCGCTGGATGCGGCAGTGTTGCGCCGCATCGTCCGCGCCCTGCCGCAACTGGCACACCATCAGGCCGGTACAAGGCTGCATGGTGTCCGCCGCTTGCGGCCGATCCTGGCGGCGACCGGCCCGGTCGGGCGCATCGCCGCCGAACGCCTGGGATCCGAATGCCGGCCGGTGCGGGCGATCCTGTTCGACAAGACGCCGGACACCAACTGGTCGCTGCCCTGGCATCAGGACCAGGTGATCGCCGTGCGGAGCCCACGCGAGGTCGAAGGCTTCGCCCCCTGGACGATCAAGAGCGGGTTGCACCATGTGGTGCCGCCCTTCGGATTGATGGCCGGCATGGTGACGCTGCGCATCCATCTGGACCCGGTCCCGGCCAGCAACGCCCCGCTGCTGGTCGTGCCCGGCTCCCACCGCCTCGGCCGCATCACGACCGATCAGGCCGACGCCGTCGCCGAGCAATATGGCAGCGTCCCCTGCATGGCGGAGGCCGGCGATGTCTGGCTCTACGCCACCCCCATCCTCCACGGCTCGGCCACGGCCGAACAGCCCTCGCATCGCCGGGTCCTGCAGGTCGACTACGCCGCCACCGCCCTGCCGGGTGGGCTGATGTGGCTGGGGGTCTGAGGCGGAGAGCTAACCGGACGCGGCGCCCATCAGTTCAACGCGGCGCCTGTCCCGGCTGGCCGCGCGCGGCCTAGCCATGCCGTGAGCTTGCCTCGGCCGGAACGGCAGGGTTCGCAGACGGCTCGGTGCCGTTTGCCCTGAGTGCCGACAGGAAATCCCGGGCCGATGGCTGGCGCGCGATGACGAGAATCGCCACGACCTCGACCAGGATCGGCACGACGGCGAATTCGAAGAGCATTTTCGGCGTGAAGTCGAAGGACAGCAGGACACCGCCGATCGTCGGCCCGAAGATCGCGCCCAGCCGGGCCACGCCCAACGTCCAGCCTGCGCTGGCCGTGCGCATCGGCGTCGGATAGAGCGCACCGGACAGGCCCATGAGGCCCTGGAAGCTGCCGACGATGGCGAAGCCGCTGCCACCGACGAAGAGCATCATGAGCATCTCCGTCTTGCTGAAATTGGCGAGCAGCAACAGGCAGGGGATGCCCAACGCGGCCACGATCGCAACCATCATCACGCCTCGGCGGTCCAGCAGGCGCCCGGTCAGGAAGCCGCCGATCGTGCCGCAGGTCTGCAGGATCGATGTCGTAATGATGGCATGACTCAACGGTATGCCCTGGTCGGCGATGACGGTCGGCAGCCAGCTCGTCATGAAATGCAGCGTCATGGTGATGCAGATGCAGGACACCCACAGCGTGACGGTCATCAGCGCCCGGCCATTCTCGAAGAGTTGGCTGACGGGGATGCCTTTTCCCGGCGGCTCCTGGAACAGCAATTGCGGCGCTTTGGTATAGGCCGCGCCCGGCTGCAGCTTGTTCACGATCTTGAGTACCCGGTCGGACCGCTTGCCCGTGCGCACGAGGAACCAGAGGGATTCGGGCAGCCAGAGCAGCAGAAAGACCGTCACCACGAGCGGGGCGAGGCCGCCCAGGATGAAGACGCTGGGCCAGCCATAGCGCGGAATCAGATAGGCGGCGATGACGCCACCCAGCGCCGAGCCGATGGTATAGCCGCCGAAGATCAGCGCGACCGACGTGGTGCGGGCACTGGACGGCCAGTAATCGGAGATCAGCGCGACGGCGCTGGGAACGGCGCCGCCGAGCCCGATACCGGCGATCGTACGCCAGATGAAAAGCTGGGACAGGTCATGCGCATCGGCACTCAGCAAGGTGAAGATGCCGAAGACGATCGAGCCGCCGATGATCATCTTCACGCGGCCGAAATAGTCACCGAGATTGCTGATGACCAGGGCACCGGCCATGAAGCCCGCCATGGCCCCGCCGAAGACGCCGCCGAATGCCGCCTTATTGGAGTGCCAGGCCTTGATGATGACCGGGGCCGCAAAGCTCAGGACCTGCATGTCGTAGCCTTCGAAGAACATGAAGACCATGAGCAGCGCCAGCAGCTTGAACTGAAACGGCCGGGCGCGTCGGTCGGAGAGCAGCGTCTCCAGATGGATGGGGGCGCCTTCAAGCATTTTTGCCTCCCTTGTTCTTTATTGGATTCTGGCGGCATTGAATTCTGGTGGCAGAGCCGGGCCGGCAAGCGTCGGTCCCCGCCAAAATCAGCAAATCGCTATAGCAGATGCCAGACGTTGACAACAGGAGCAATTCATCTTTATGAATTTTAAATTCATATATATGAAAATATGGAACGGTCGCCGATGCAAGAAACCTGTCACGACATCCTCGGTCGACCCTTGCGCATGCTGGAGGCAGGCGATGGCCCGCCGATCCTCTTCCTCCATGGCGCCGGCGGCCTGTCCTGGAGTCCACTCCTGGAGCGGCTGAGCGCGGCGTACCGGGTCATGGCGCCGGAGCATCCGGGATTCGGCCGCACGGAAATCCCCGAATGGATGGCGAGCGTGGGCGACCTCGCCCTGTTCTATCTGGATGTCCTGAAGGCGCTGGATTTATCGCAGGTGCATCTCGTCGGGCATTCGCTGGGTGGCTGGACCGCGGCGGAACTGGCCATCCGCAATACCGGGCGGCTGCGCAGCCTGAGCCTGCTGGCACCGGCCGGTGTGCAGGGCGAGGTGCCGTTCGGCGACATCTTCGCCTGGTCGCCGGAGGAGTCGGCCCGTCGCGGCTGCGTCAGTACCGAGCTGGCCGAGCAGCGAATCCGCGCCCTTGCCACGGCCGACCCCGCCATACGTCGGCAGAATCGTGCCGCAACCGAACGCCTGGCATTCAGCCCGAGACTGCACAATCCGAAGTTGCCGTTCTGGCTGCATCGCATCGACGTACCGACGCTGCTGCTCTGGGGCGAGCAGGATCAGGTGATTCCCTGCGCCTGCGCCGGACCCTATCGGCGCGGCATCCCGCACGCCCGCCTCGTCAGCCTGCCCGAGACCGGGCACTCGCTGCCGCTGGAACGGCCGGTCGAAATTGCCGAAATACTCCACGCATTCTTCGCCGATAACGAAAGACTGCCATAGCAGTTTCGACGATAGCTCAAACCGCTACCGCCCCCCGCTGGCCATCCTCGATGACGAAACTCTTCAGCGTCGAGACCGTGGCCTTGGGATCGCGCACGTCGGAGAGCGCCTGGAAGCGCGTGGTCATGCGTTCCTTGGTCACGTCGACCGAGACGTAACCGCGCTTGCGGGCCTCGAAGAAATGGACATGCGGGTTGTCCTTCACGAAGTCGCCGAACAGCTTCTCCGGCGGCCCGTTCGAGGTGACCGAGGTGCCGACGAATTCGCTGGCAACGACCGGTGACCCCTCGTCGTCGGCGTCGAGGTGCAGATCGTTGCTCCAGAAGGAATGGATGTCGCCGCTCAACACCACGGGGTTGGCAAGCTTGCTGTCGTGGATATGCCGCATCAGCCGGGCGCGGGCGGCCGGATAGCCATTCCAATCATCGGTCCAATAGGCGACCTCGCCGCTCCGGTCATGCTCGCGGAAATGCGCCATCAGCACGTCCTGGGCGATGACGTTCCAGCGCGCCGTCGATTTGGCGAAGCCATCATAGAGCCAGGCTTCCTGCCTCATGCCCAGCATCGAGCGGTCGGAATCGAGGCGTTCGGGGCAGTGGACGTCAGTCTCCTGGTGAGCGCCGCCATGGTCGGGCCTGGCCCAGCACGCCTCGCGCGAGCGGTATTGCCGCCCGTCGAGCAGCGAGAACTGTGCCAGATCGCCAAAGCCGAACCGGTCATAGACGCGCATATCGGGCCCATGCGGCAGCGAGAGCTGGGGCTTGAGCGGCATATGCTCGTAGAAGGCGCGATAGGCCGCCGCCCGGCGCTTCAGGAACACCTTGGGATCGGCAAAATCCGGCCCCCATCGATCGGCGTAATCGTTCTCGACCTCATGATCGTCCCAGGTCATGAAGGCGGGCACGGCCGCATGCATGTCTTGCAGATCCGGATCCAGGCGATACTGCTCGTAGCGATGGCGGTAATCCGCCAGATCCTTCGGCACGACGCCATCGAAATGCCGGCGTACGGTCATCCCTTCGGGCTGGACGGTCTCGTAGATGTAGTCGCCGAGGAAGATCACGAAATCCGGCGCCTCTTCCCTGAGATGCCGGTAGGCCGAGAAATAGCCCAACTCGTAATTCGAGCAGGAGACATAGGCGAAGCGCAGGCGGTCGACGGAGGCCCCCGCCTTGGGCATCGTCATCGCCCGGCCGATACGGCTGGACGCGGCACCGCTGGTGAAGCGGTACCAATAGGGCCGCCCCGGCTCCAGCCCGCGCACCACCTTGTGCACGGAATAGGCATAGATAGCCTCCGCCAACGCCTTGCCGCGCCGGACGATCTGACGCATCCCGGAATCGGCCGCGATCTCGAAATCGATGATGCGGTCGCCGCCACTCATGCCGCCGGGCGTGTTCGGATCACTTGAGAGCGGCGCCGGCGCCAGCCGCGTCCAGATGACGAAACCATCGGGCAGCGAATCGCCCGACGCCACGCCCAGGCTGAAAGGATCGCCCTGGCCCCAGGCCGGGCCCAGGCTACCGATAAGCGCCGGTGCGGCCAGCACCAGTCCCGACCCTTGAAGGAAGACCCGTCGGTCGATTGCAGAAACGGACGTCATCAAACCCCTCATCGTCGCTATCCGGCGATCTTGGTGCCCACCCATGACCGCTTCATGACGCCCTATCAGGGTAAGGTCTCGCTGAGGGTCAGCAGCATATCGACGACCCTGCCGTCGGCGGCCAGCGGCAGGATCAGCGCCTCGTAATGCAAAGTGATATCATCGATCACGGTACGGCGCCGGCTGAGCGAAGCCCGGGCGCTCGTCACCACCTGAGCGAGGGAGCCGATCAGCAGCCGGCGCTGCCCTTCATGCGGCCAGTCATCAAGCCACATGCCGGTCGGTTCGAAGCCAAGATCGCGGCGCCAATTCGTGCCGGCGAGCCGCATGCGGAAGCGCAGGGGATCGTAATGCACGTCGAACAACGCGACACGCGGCAGCAGGGCCACGAATTCGGCGGGATCGATGTCCTGACGGCCGAGCAACGCGCGGCCTTGCCGCTTGGCCTGAAACAGGCGCCAGATCCCGCGCATGGTCTCGGTGTCGAAATCCGTCTCGTGCTCGACGGGGAACGGGCCGCCTTCACGGCAAACATCTTCGGGCGGCAACAATGTCTCGGGAATCATCCCGCTATGACTCTCGGGGATACCGCCTTATTCCGATGTGATGCGGTCGAGCAGCGGCTGTCTTGTCGCCACGTCGCTTGGCATCGTCTCGGCCGGCGCCACCTCGCCTTCGATGGTCGCATCCGCGCCCAGCTCCAGCACCTGATACTGATTGAGGTTGCCGGGCACAGGCTTGGGCGGGCGCAGCCCCATCTGCTGCAACTGGCGCGCCCGCGGCAGCAGACGGCTGTTGACCGTAGTGGTGAGCTTGGCGAAGCCGTCAGCCGCCTGGCGGATGCCACGGCCGACACTGGCGACGTGGCCGATGGCGATCGCCAGGCTTTCCAGCAGCTTCTCCGCACCCTGGACGATGTGCTCCTGGTTCTCGATCTGACGCATCATGCGGATTTCGACCGAGGCGAAGCCGATGATGCAGGCCAGCCCCGCGGGACCTGCCGGGATGATGCCGGCCTTGGCCGCCGAGAGCGCGAAATCCGCATCCAGCTCGCCCAGCCGCTCGATCGCCGATTCATGCGGCAGATACATGACGTTGAGCACGCGGGCCGGCGCCGCGGGCCGGCCCGCCTTGTTCCAGCCGGCGCGGACGGCATTGTCGTAGTCGCGACCGGCAAGGTCCTTGAGATGCTGGTTCATGCGCCGGGCGAATTGCCCTTGCGCCTCGTCACGCGCCTCGGGCGTGGCCGCGCGCGCGATGTCCAGGAGATGCTTCGACGCCTTCGAATCGATAACCAGCACGGAATCACCCGGCAGGAAGACGATGGCGTCGGGGCGCAGCCGCTTCGTCCCCTCCTCGCCATAGACCGTCTCCTGCAGGACGAAGTCCCGCCCCTCGACCAGGCCGAATGTCCGCAATGTGTTGGCGAGGCCGACTTCGGCGAAATATCCGGCACCGCCGGGATTGGTGAGCGCGGTCCAGACCGTGTCGACGAGCTGGGATTTCTCGGCAACATGGCCCTTCAGCGCCTCGACGCCGCCTTGAAGCTGCTTCACCTCCTGGCGCAGCTGCTCCGAGGTCGTCTGAAGCTGCTTTTCCGCCGCTTCCTTGGCGGCCAGCGATTCCCGCTTATGGTCCTCGATCAGCTTGGAGGACAAGGTCTGGGCGGTGGCCAGCACGCCGGCCTGCGTCGCCTCCATGAATTTGGCCTTGGTCTCCTCCCAATCGGTCATGCGCTCGCGCATCTGGGCCAGGTCCCGATGGGCCAGGCGCAGCTCCATCTCAAGCGCATTGGCGGCGGCCAGCACCTCGTCGCGCTTGGCATAGGCCTGGTCGCGCTCGCGCGTCATGGTCATATGGCCAGCCTGTGCCTCGTCCAGCCGTGCTTCCGCCGCCTGGCGTGCGCCCTCGACCCGGGCGCCCATGACCATGCGGCCGAGCAGCAGACCGGCGACCAGCCCCAGCACCACCGCGACCACGGCCACCAAAGCCATTACCAAGGAACCATCCACCCCCGCTTCCCCCACGCTTGACCGTTTTATGGCAAGGCCATAACTCTGTCGGTTTCCAGACCTCTTGCTCCAGAAGACCCTCTACCATGGCACTCTTGCCGATCCTGATATTGCCGCACCCGATGCTGAAGGCGAAGGCGAAACCGGTGGAGGCCGTCAATGATGACATCCGTCAGTTGATGGACAACATGCTGGAGACGATGTACGCCGCCCCCGGCATCGGCCTCGCCGCCAACCAGATCGGCCAGTTGAAACGGATCATCGTGCTCGACGTCGCACGCAGCGACGAGAAGCCGACGCCGCTCTGCCTCGCCAATCCGGAAATCGTCTGGACCTCCGACGAAACCTCGACTTACAACGAAGGCTGCCTGTCGTTGCCCGAGCAATATGCCGATGTCGAGCGCCCGTCCGAGGTCAGGGTCCGCTATCTAGACCGCGACAACAAGCGCCAGGAAATCCATGGCAAGGGTCTGCTCGCAACCTGCCTGCAGCACGAGATCGACCACCTGAACGGCATCCTGTTCACCGATCATATTTCGGCGCTGAAGCGCAACATGATCCTGCGCAAACTGGCCAAGCAGCAGAAGCAGCAGGCCGAATCGGCGCTGTGAAGATGGCCGACGTATTTTCGAATACCCAAACCCAGCGTCATGGCCGGGCTCGACCCGGCCATCCACGCACCGCCGATACGCCTCAAGACGTGGATGATCGGGACAAGCCCGGTCATGACGATAGGGGTAGTTACTGATCATGCCCACATCGCTTCGTTTGGCCTTCATGGGCACACCGGATTTCTCGGTGCCGATCCTCGACGCATTGCTGGCGGCCGGGCATGAGGTGGTGGCGGCCTATTGCCAGCCGCCTCGCCCGACCGGTCGTGGCCACAAGGTGCAGCCCTCGCCCGTCCATGCCCGGGCCGAGGCTTTGGGCATCCCGGTGCGCCATCCGGCGAGCCTCAAGGCTCCCGAGGAGCAAGAGGCCTTCGCGGCCCTCGGTCTCGACGTGGCGGTGGTCGCAGCCTATGGGCTGATCCTGCCCAAAGCGATATTGGCCGCCCCACGCCTCGGCTGCATCAACGTCCATGCCTCGCTGCTGCCGCGCTGGCGTGGTGCGGCACCGATCCAGCGTGCGATCCTGGCCGGCGATGCCGAGACCGGCGTCACCATCATGCAGATGGAAGCGGGCTTGGACACCGGACCGATGCTGCGCGAGGCGCGCATTCCCATCGGCACGCGCATGACGGCTTCCGAGTTGCATGACGCGCTTTCGGCCATGGGCGCACGCCTCGCCGTCGAGACCCTCGACGATATCGACCAGGTGACGCCGGTGCCGCAGCCTGCGGAGGGCGTGACCTACGCCGCCAAGCTTGAACGCGGCGAAGGACTGCTCGACTGGCGCGAACCGGCGGCGACACTCGAACGCAAGGTGCGCGCACTCACCCCCTGGCCCGGCGTCTGGTTCGAATATGGGTCCGAACGCATCAAGGTGCTGGCGGCGGAAATCGTCGAGGCATCGGGCACGCCCGGCACGGTGCTGGACGATCGGCTGACCGTTGCCTGCGGCACCGGTGCCCTGCGTCCCACCCTGGTGCAGCGCGCCGGCAAGCAGGCGACGGAGACGGATGCCTTTCTGCGCGGCCTGGCGTTACCGACGGGCGCCGCGCTGCCTCTACCCCGTTGAGTCCGGGATGCCGCGCTATAAGCTCACCCTCGAATATGACGGCACCGGCCTTGCCGGCTGGCAGCGCCAGGCAAGAGAGCCCAGCGTGCAGTCGCACCTGGAGGATGCCTTCCGGAAGCTGACGGGCTTGGACATCTTCGTCCAGGGGGCGGGCCGCACCGATGCCGGGGTGCATGCCACCGGCCAGACCGCCCATGTCGATTTGCCGGATGGTTACCGGGAGCACGAGATTCGCGGCGCCATCAATTTTCACCTGAAGCCCGCCCCGATCGCCGTGCTTTTAGCCGAAGCAGTGGGTGAGGATTTCCACGCCCGCTTCTCGGCGACCGGCCGGCGCTATCTCTTCCGCATCCTCAACCGCCGGGCGCCGCCGGCGCTGGAGCGCGACCATGTCTGGCACGTGCCGGTGCCGCTCGATGCCGACGCCATGCATGCGGGCGCCAAATTCCTGGTCGGTCATCACGACTTCACCAGCTTCCGCGCCACGGAATGTCAGGCGCGCTCGCCGATGAAGACGCTCGACCGGCTGGACGTCGCCCGTGTCGGCGAGGAGATCCATATCGTTGCGGCCGCGCGTTCCTTCCTGCATCATCAGGTACGCAACATGGTCGGCACGCTGGCACTCGTAGGTTCGGGGAAATGGCAGCCCGAACGGGTCGGCACGGCGCTCGCCCAGCGTGACCGCTCGGTGGCGGGGCCGACTTCGCCACCGCAGGGGCTCTACCTCACGGATGTGCTGTACGGTTCAGTCGAAAATGGGGGTTCAGACGGCGATGCCGCGCGCGGCGACATCGATGCCGGCGCCGATGACGAGATCGAGTAGCACCAGCGCCACCGGACCGGAGACGCCCATCTCCAGGAGCACGGTGAACATGAAGGCTTCCACGGCCAGACATTGCACGTAGAAGACCAGCATCACCGGCTCGGCCGCGGTCCCCAGCAGCCCGGCGCGCTGCATCAGCAGCAAAAGGGTGGCCCCCAGATTCTGCACCAGGCTCAGCCAGTTATAGCCGTAGACGGTGACCGGCCAGCGCTGCGCCTGGTCCAGCCATTTGAGCACCCAATAGCTGACCAGCGGAAAGACGACGCAGCCCGCGATGTAGCCGAGGATCCGCACCAGGCTGACCGCCAGCGGATCGCCCTTGACCTTGCCGTCGGCGAAATCGAGCGCCAGGGGCACGACCAGCGCCGGAAACGACAGCACGCAGGCCCAGAAGGAGCGTGCCGCCGCCTCGTTGGTGACACCGAAATGATCGGTACCCCGGCGATCGAAGATCACCAGCCGCATCACTCCGGCGATGGCTCCGCGCGCCTCGGTGATGAAGGCCGACATGCTCATCGCCTCCCGTCTCAACCCTTGGCGAAGAAACGGGCGAGCACGCCCTCATAGATCCGGGTCAACGCTTCGATGTCCTCGACCGGAACCCGCTCGTCGACCTTGTGCATGGTCTGGCCGACCAGGCCGAATTCCGCGACCGGGCAATAACGCTGGATGAAGCGCGCGTCCGAAGTGCCGCCGCCGGTGGTGAGATCGGGCCGCCTGCCCGTGACCTCCTCGACCGCATTCGCAATGAGCTCGGCGACGACGCCGGGCGGCGTGAGAAAAGATTCGCCGCTGACCTTGACCGAGAGCGCATGCGGGCCGCCGATCACCGCCAGCTCGTCGCGCAGCCATTCCTCGACGCTTTCGCCGGTCCAACCGTCGTTGAAGCGGATGTTGAAGCAGGCGCGCGCCTGGGTCGGGATGACGTTGGTCGCCGGGTTGCCGATATCGATGGTCGAGATCTGCAGGGTCGAAGCCTCGAAATGCTCCGTCCCCTGGTCCATCGGCTTGGCGGTCAGCCGATGCAGCATCTGGACCAGCCGATGGGCCGGGTTGTCGGCCAGATGCGGATAGGCGGTATGGCCGCCGGTGCCATAGACGGTGAGATAGCCGTTCAGGCTGCCGCGCCGGCCGATCTTGATCGTATCGCCGAGCTTGGCCGCGGAGGTCGGCTCGCCGACCAGACAGGCATCGATGGTCTCGCCGCGCGCCGCCAGCGTCTCCAGCATCTTCACCGTGCCGTTGACCGCCGGCCCTTCCTCATCGCCGGTGATGAGCAGGCTGATCGAGCCGTCGAAACCTGGATTGGCCGCGAGATGGCGTTGCGTGGCCGCGACGAAGGCGGCGATGTTGCCTTTCATGTCGGCGGCACCCCGGCCGATCAGGAAGCCGTCGCGCACCTCGCCCGCGAAGGGTGCGGCGATCCAGGCATTCTCGTCACCGACCGGCACGACGTCGGTATGGCCGGCGAAGCAGAAATGCCGGCCACCAGCACCGAAACGCGCCCAGAGATTGAGGATGTCGGGCGTGCCCGAGGCCTGGAACGGCATCTCCTCGCACGTAAAGCCCAGGCCATCGAGGGCTCGGGCCAGGACGGTGATGGCGCCGGCATCGTCCGGCGTCACGCTGGGGCAGCGGATGAGCTCGGCCGCCAGCGCCACTGGATCGATGACGGCGGCGCCGGTCATGCGCGCAGCAGCTCGTTGACCGAGGTCTTGGAGCGGGTCTGGGCGTCGACCCGCTTCACGATCACGGCGCAGGCGAGGCTCGGGCCGGGCGTACCGTCCTTCAAGGGCTTGCCGGGCAAGGCCCCAGGCACGACCACCGAATAGGGCGGCACGTATCCGGTGATGATCTCGCCGGTCTCGCGATCGACGATCTTGGTCGTGGACGACAGGAACACGCCCATGGCCAGCACCGCGCCCTTGCCGATGCGCACACCCTCGACGATCTCGCTGCGCGCGCCGATGAAGCAGTCATCCTCGATGATGACCGGATCGGCCTGCAGCGGCTCCAGCACGCCGCCGATGCCGACGCCGCCGGAGATATGACAATTGGCGCCAACCTGGGCGCAGGAGCCGACGGTCGAGAAGGTGTCGATCATCGTGCCGGCGCCGACGCGGGCGCCGACATTGACGAAGCACGGCATCAGCACGACGTTGGGCGCGACGAAGGCCGATTTGCGCACGATGGCGCCCGGCACCGCGCGGAAGCCCGCGGCGGCGAATTCCTTATCGGTCCAGCCGGCGAATTTCGACGGCACCTTGTCCCACCACTGGGCGCCCTGGAAGCCCGGATCCTGCGGGCCGCCGCCGATCAGCCCCATCGGGTTGATGCGGAAGGAGAGCAGGATCGCCTTCTTCACCCACTGATGCACTGTCCAGCCGCCCTGGCCGTCGGGCTCGGCGACGCGCAAGGAACCATCGTCCAGCTTCGCCAGCACTTCGGCCACGGCCTTGCCCGCCTCGCCGGCGGTCTGCGGGTTGATGGCGTCGCGATTGTCCCACGCCGCCGCGATCGTCTGCTCCAAATTCGCCATATCCATTCGCCCGTACATGCTGCTCTTCGAGATGGCGCGCACCATGGCGAGGCAGGCCGATACCTGTCAACCGGCTAGGTCCCAATTCAGGAGCTTGGGAGCCCTCTCAATGCGCCATGATCGGCGGTTCGGCATAGTAGACGCTGTGGATGGTCAGTCTTAGCGCCTCGACCGAGCGGGCGTCCCTCGGCAGATGCGCATCGCGCTGATAGGCCATGATGGCGGCTTCGGTATTGGGATCGAGGCGCCCGGTGCGCGGCCCCGGATGGTAACCATGGGCCGGCAAGGCCCGTTGGAGGTCGGCGATATAGGTGCGCGCCTCGGCGGACAACTCGGGCCGGGCGGGCGGCCGCTTCGGCGGGCTCGACCGCTGCGGTGGCGGAACGTTCACCGCCGGTTCGGCCGGTGCACCCTGGCCGGGCACGGCAGGGGTGCCCGGCAGAGGCGGCGCGCCGGCCCTAACCGACGGCGCGGCGGTCTGGGCCAAACCCGCGGGCCCATCCACGAATGAGCCTGCGATCAGCAAGCCCAGGACAGGAAGAACATATCGGCGAACCATCGGACGATCGGGTCCATTTATCGGGCCAAAGGCCAGCCTAGCAGATCGATAGAATGCGCCAGAACCCGGATGGCCGCCACACCTCAATCTGGGCTTCTCCGTGGCAAGCCCTTGCCCCAGCGCCTACCGCCTGCTGAGCAGGTCGAGCAGCGCGCCGTCGATCTGCCCGGTCGGCTTCATGCCATTGGCGACCTGGAAATCCGCGATGGCATCGGCGGTATAGTCGCCCATTCGGCCCGTCGCCGGTCCGGCATCATAACCCTTGAGATCCAGACGCTGCTGAACCCAGGCGATGGCCCGGGATGCGATATCGTTGTCGATCGATGCGACCGACGCTACGGCCGGCTGAGCCGCAGGACGCGATCGTATAGCCACTTCGGACACGGCGGCTTCGGGTGCAGCAGCTTCGGGCATCTCGGCGATCTGCTCGCGGGCCGGGGTATCGCTGACTTGAGGCGCCTCGGCCGGCGTGTCAGCCGACGCCACCTCGGTGCCGGCCGGCGCCGTGCCGACGGCGTTCAGGGCAGGACCGGGCGAAGCGACACCGGGCGAGAAGGCGTGTGCCCAGGCCGAAGCCAGCGCCGCCGCCTTGGCCCTGTCCGACACGGTGACCGGCCCCGGGCTGGCGGCATCATCGGCATCACCGGTAGCGACATCGCCGGCAGCGGCGGCGGCCGAGGCTTGGCCACTGATCGCCGGGTTACTGATCGCCGCGTTACTGGCCGATAACGGATCTGCCGCCATGACCGGCGGGGCGGCGTAATAGACACTATCGACGGTCTTCTCCAGCGAAACCGCCGAATAGGCATCGGCATCGAGACCGGCATCATGCTGATATTGCAGGATTGCGAGCTTGGTCTCCGGATCAACGCGCCCGCTCGGAGGCCCCACATGGTAGCCATGGGCAGGCAATGCACGCTGCAGCTGGGCGATGGCATGCATGGCGGCCGCATTATGCGCAGCATCGGCCTCGGCCACCGGCGCTTCCATCACATGTCCTTCAGCCACCTGCCCTTCATCCGCATCGACGGCAGCATCGGCCGGCACGCCTGGCAATGGCCTCGCCCCCCCGGCCGCTGCCGCTCCGCCCCCCGCAGGGCCGTTCACTGCCACATCAACAGTGCCTTGCGGCGCCACCAACGTATGGGCGGCATTGGGTTCGCGCATTGGCGGCCCCGGATCCTCCCGGGGCATATGCACGATCTTGGTCGCAACATTCTCCGTCGGCAATGGCGACAAGGCAGGAGGCGGCGACAAGGCAGGAGGCGGCACGGCGAGGTCCGCCGGCCTGCCCGGCAGAGGCGGTGCGCCGGGGCGACTCGGCACGTCGCCGTCATCTATCTTGCCATCGATCTTATCGATCGCGGGGTTGACGCTTGGCTGTGCTGGGGTCACATGGGGGGAGCCCACCGCCAGATCGGCGGCATCTGCGGCCTGGGCCGGATGGGGGGCGACGATCGCGACGACAGCGTACAAGGCTACGCCGGAGACAAGCATCGAGCCGGCAGCCGACAGAGCGCGTGATCGGACATCCATGACGAGACCCCTGGGAATTAAACCAATGGAATCTGACAATTAGCCTTGAGCAGATGCGATGCTGACGCTAACTACGGGATAGATCTTACCCCGCTCCCCGTCCGGTAACCCCTGCCATCACATCCCAATGGGGCATCATAACAGATATGCAGTTCTCTCGCCGCCATTTCATTGCCAGCGCCGGTTCGATTGCCGCGATATCGGGCGAGGCCTTCGCCCAAACCCCTGCGCCAACGGCTCCTGCCCAGCCGGCGCCGCCGGCCACGGCCGCTCCCGCCCCGGCTCCGGCCCCGCAGCCACCTCAGCCGGCGCCCACACCCTTCTCGTTCGAGACGGTGAAGGCGAAGGCCCAGGCGTCGTCGACCAAGCCCTACACCTATGGCCCGATCCAACTGCCGGACGATCTGAAGAACCTCGATTACAACCACTACAAGCTGATCCAGTACCGGCGCGACAAGGCGCTGTGGCGTGGCGACTCGATGTTCGAGGTGGAGTTCTTCCATCTGGGCTTCATCTATCCGTTCCGCGTCGGCGTGAATATCGTCGAGAACGGCCAGTCGAAGCCGGTGGCCTATTCGGCGGAGAATTTCGATTTCGGTGCCAATAAGTTCAAACCGGACTTCCCCGCCGATCTGGGTTTCGCCGGTTTTCGCCTCTGGTACCCGCTGAATCTCGGCACGAAATACGATGAGTTCGTGGCCTTCCTGGGCGCCTCGTATTTCCGCATGCTCGGCCGCAACCAGCAATACGGCCTGTCGGCGCGCGGCCTCGCCATCAACACGGCCGAGCCCGAAGGCGAGGAATTCCCCTATTTCACCGAGTTCTGGATCGAGCGTCCGGCGCCGACCCAGACGAACATCACCCTGTACGCATTGCTGGAAAGCAAGAGCACGACCGGCGCCTATCGCTTCGTCATGACGCCGGGCGACAATTCGACCGCCGATATCGATGCGGTGCTTTATCCGCGTGCCGACATCAAGAAGCCGGGCATCGGCGCGCTCACCTCGATGTTCCTGCATGGCAAGCCGGACAACCGGCCCTTCGCCGACATCCACCCCGAGGACCATGATTCCGACGGGCTGATGATGCATAGCGGTGCGGGCGAATGGATGTACCGGCAATTGCTCGACCCGGTTCAGCTCCGCGTCAGCAGCTTCTCGGACAAGACCCCGCACGGCTACGGCTTCGTGCAGCGCGAGCGTAATTTCGACGCCTATCAGGATACCGACGACAATTATGAGCGGCGGCCGAGCTACTGGATCGAGCCCAAGACCGATTGGGGCGAAGGCATCGTCCAGCTGATCGAGATCCCGAGCGATTCCGACACCAACGACAACATGGTGTCCTTCTGGGTCCCGAAGGAACCGGTGAAGGCCGGCAAACAGGTCAACTTCTCCTATCGCCTGAACGCCTTCCTCGACCGGCCGGACCTGCCGCCCCTGGGCTATTGCGTCGGCACACGCACCGGTCCGGTCGAGGTCAACGACATCGCCAAGGCCCATACCGGCAGCCCGCGCCGCTTCTATGTCGATTTCGGCGGCCCCACGATCACCATGATCGACCGGACGATGAAGGTGCAGGCGATGATCACCGCCGCCAACGGCACGGTCAGCGATGTGCAGACGCAAAAACTGCCCAACAATCTTTGGCGCGCGTCATTCCTCTTCACCAGCACCGGCAAGCAGGATGCGGAGCTGCGCGGCTTCCTGTCATTGTTCGGTAAGCCCTTGACGGAAACGTGGTTGTACCGCTTCAGCATCAGCGGATAACCCGGTTCGGTACGGCTGGGCCGGATTGGGAGGATTTTTCCGAACGGCCCAGCAGTTTTTTAATGCATTGCGGAACAAAATACGCTGCACGCCCGTTTTTCGGTCGGAATAGTACCTTCGTGCCCTGTTCCCCCTGCCCGGCCCTGCCTGGCCGGAAACCCATCATGTGAGAATTCTGCATGGCCCGTTCCGTCATGATCGCCCGGCGCCTCATGCTCTTTGTCCTCGCGGCTGTTTCGACCGCGGGTGGCGCCTGGCTCATGAGCATCATCCTGAGCGCCAATGGCTGGACCGTGCTGCATGTGATCATCGAGGTGCTGTTCACGCTCACCTTCGGCTGGCTGATGGTGTCGTTCTGGACCGGTATGATGGGCTTCTACGTCCGGCTGCGCGGCGGCGACCCGATGAGTATCCAGCAAAAGGTCGATCCGACCCGGCCCTTGCGCCGCAAGACCGCACTGGTCATGCCGATCTACAACGAGGATACCGAACGCGTCCTGGCCGGCATCGAGGCAACCCTGTCCGGCCTCGGCCAGTTCGCCGAGCGTGAGCATTTCGAGCTGTTCATCCTGAGCGACACGCGCAACGCCGCCATCGCCGAGCGCGAATCCCGGCTGATGGGGGCGCTCGCCATCAAAGGCTGCCACGGCGTCAAGGTCCATTACCGCCGCCGCGCACGCAATGTCGGCCGCAAGGCCGGCAATCTCGAGGATTTTGTGCGTCGCTGGGGCGAGGCCTATGACCATATGCTCGTGCTCGACGCCGACAGCGTGATGAGCGGCGCGACGTTGGTGGCGCTCGCCCGCATGATGGAGCAGAACCCGGAGGTCGGGCTGATCCAGACCATCCCGATGCCGGTCAACCGCGAGACGCCCTTCGCCCGCATCCTGCAATTCGCCGCCCGGCTCTATGGTCCGCTGATGTCCTCGGGACTGTCCTATTGGGCGGGGCCGGAGGCCAATTACTACGGCCACAATGCCATCATCCGGCTGACCGCCTTCGCCAAGCATTGCGGCCTGCCGGTGCTGCCCGGCCGCGCGCCGCTCGGCGGCGAGATCCTGAGCCACGATTTCGTCGAGGCCGCGCTCATGGGGCGCGCCGGGTGGACACTCTGGCTCGCGTATGACCTCGACGGCACGTACGAGGAGGTCCCCTCGACGCTGCTCGAGGAGATGAAGCGCGACCGCCGCTGGTG
>DATJJW010000252.1:0-21659 GCA_035491935.1 Allostellaceae bacterium
TGCTGCCGATCCTGCTGCTGTTCGATGATGCTGATAGCCGCAGCCTGACACGCGGATTGGAGTTGGGGGCGGACGACTATATCGCCCGGCCGATCGTGCCGGAGGAGCTGATGCTGCGCGTGCGGCTGCAGCTGCGGCGCAGATTGGTACGCGATCGGCTGAAGGATTCGCTGACCGGCATGCATCGGCCGCTGACCGACCGGTTGACCGGCGTCTACAGCAAGGGGTTCCTGGCGGCGCATCTCGCCAAAGTGTCGCTGCCGGACATGCCGCGCCAGGATTTCTCGGCGCTGATGTTGGGCGTCGACGACTATCCGGCCATGACCCAGTCCCAGGGGCAGCCGGCTACGGATATGGTCCTGGCGGAATTGGGACGACGGCTGTTGTCGAATGTCCGGCCCTTCGACCTGGTGGCGCGCTATGGCGATGCGGTGTTCGTGATCCTGATGCCACAGACGAACGGCAACATCGCCCTGCAGATTGCCGAGCGTCTGAGGCATAGCCTGACGATAGCGGCAGAGACCAGCGGCGCTGAACTGAATGTGACGATTTCGATCGGCGTCGCCCAACGCGAGGAGCCGTGGCGCGATCCAGCCGATCTGCTGCACCGCGCAGGCCTCGGCCTCGCGGTGGCGACGGGTGAAGGCGGCAACAGGGTTGCCGCCGGACCCGTCAATTAGCTAGAGAAGCCAGGCAAAAGAAACGACGCTCCGGCGGAATGTGCCGGAGCCGATCCGTTTACTTGATCTTGGATTCCTTGAACACGACGTGCTTGCGCGCGACGGGATCATACTTCTTCAGCTCCATCTTTTCCGTCTTCGCACGCGGATTCTTCTTCGTGACGTAGAAGTAGCCGGTGTCGGCGGAGCTGACGAGCTTGATCTGGACGGTAGCGGATTTGGCCATGGGTCGAATACCGGTAGAGCGACAACGAGCGGGGGAAATTAGTCGTTCCGCCCGCGTTGTCAAGCGCGCGGATGGCGGGGCAGACCCGCCATCGACTGTCCTGAAGGATCAGGGGGGCGGCAGGGAAGCGATCGAGCTCAGCTTGACCGGCGTACCGAGGAGTTTCGAACGGGCGATCGCCTTGGCATAGAGCGCGTGGTCCTGGAGCAGTTTGGTCGCGACGTCGACGTCGAGTGGGGCCATCGTCTCATCGGGTGCGCAGGAGGCACGCAGCGCCTGCCAATCGGCTTCGGAGAGCGAGGCGCGCGGTGCTGTCGCCAGCGCCGGTTTGGGGCCGAGGCCCTGGGTGATCACCGCATCGGCATTCTTGGCGCCGCTGGTGCAGAACAGCGGCACCACGCCATGGTGATGCAGCACGGTGTTGCCGGGCGAGAACAGCCGTGCCCAAGTCACGGTCAGCTCGCCGTCATTCTCCAGCGTCAGCACGACCTGGACCGTGCCCTTGCCGAAGGAACTGCTGCCGATCAGCACGGCGCGGCCGCTATCTTGCAGCGCCGCGCTGACGATCTCGGCGGCCGAGGCCGAGCCGCCATTGACCAGCACGACCATGGGCAGGTCGGTGAGATACCGGGTGCTGTCGGCATCGAAGACCTGCATGCTTTCCGGATGTCGGCCACGTGTCGTGACGACTCGGCCATGCTTGATGAAGATCGAGGCGACATCGGCCGCCTGGTCGAGCAGTCCACCTGGATCGCCACGCAGGTCGAGCACGATGCCCTTCAAGCCGCCCGGCGTCGCCTTCTCGCTCTGCATGATGGCCGAGCTCAGCGTCTCGGCCGTGTCGTGGTTGAATTCGGCGACGGTGAGGACGACGATGCCGCCGGGCCGGTTCTCGACCACGACGCTGGGTTCGACGATGAGCGCGCGCTGCAGCTCGGCCGTGATCGGCGCCTTGGCGCCGGGATGCAGGATACCCAGCACCACCTTGCTGCCGATCGGGCCGCGCAGCCGGTCGATGATCTTCTCGGTGACGAGGCCGGCGATCGAGGTGCCGTCCACGGTGACGATACGGTCGCCCGCAGTCAGCCCCGCGCGGGAAGCCGGGGTATTCGGCAGCACCTGGTTGACCGTGATCGATTGCTGGACTTCGTTCGGCTTGGCGCTCTTAAGGATGATGCCGATGCCGCCGAAGCCGTCGCGCGCGTCGCGCAGGCGTGTCGCCTGCTCGGGCGGGGCATAGCGGGTGAAGCGGTCGAGCTTGTCGATGATGCCGTGGAACACGGTGCGATCGAGCTCGACCTCCGGCTCCTTGTCCATGCCCGGCACTGCCCGGCGCAGCGTCGCGAGCCCGGCAGATGTCACGGCCGCCCAGCCATCGGCATCCTCGGCGGCTGGCTCTCTCAGCTGGCGCAGCACCGTGCCGTCCTGGGTGAAGCTGACTGTGTCGGGACCGACGCTCATCTTGACATGCGAATTGGGCGGGATCACCGCCTGCAGACCGGCCACCGCCATGGTGCGGGCGTCGATCGGCTCGATGTAATATTGCTGAATATCGTCATAGGCGTTGGCATAGAGCGCCGCGACCGGATCGTTGGGGAAATGCTGGCGCGCCCGGAGCTGCGCAGTGTCACCCGCCTGGGCACAGGCCGATAGCAGGGCGACGGACAGGAGACTCGCGGCTAGGCCGCCATGGCGCCATTTCATGCTCGAACCCGACAAAGCCCTACCCATCCTGAACAAAGTCCATCGCCGCACGCAATATGGTGCGGCAATGGCCGATCATCCCCTAGCGGTGGCCGGATTTCTTCGGCCTGTTGCCGCCGCGCTTCGGTATGCCTTTCGGCTTGCGGCTCGGCTGCTTGCGCGCGCCGACGAGGTTGC
Source organism: Allostellaceae bacterium (assembly GCA_035491935.1). Taxonomy (GTDB): domain Bacteria; phylum Pseudomonadota; class Alphaproteobacteria; order ATCC43930; family CGMCC-115725; genus DATJJW01. Next base: position 2,788 of record DATJJW010000252.1, read on the forward strand.
GTATCGAACTCCGGCGGACCGGTCCGCGTTCCGCTTCGTCATCCGCATCCCATAGCAGGTGGAATAGCAGCTTGCCACTGATCGGATCTGCTTCGACCAGTCGCACCTGCACCCGGTCACCCAGGTTGAAGATGCGGCCGGAGCGCTGACCGACCAGCCGATGGCGCTGTTCGTCATGGTGATAGTAGTCATGCGGCAGGGTACCGATCGGCACCAAACCATCGGCACCGTTTTCATCCAGCGTGACGAACAGGCCGAAACGGGTGACGCCGTTGACCCGTGCGCCGAACTCGGCGCCGACGCGGGATGCCAGGTAGCAGACCATGTAGCGGTCGATCGCCTGGCGTTCGGCGGCGGCCGCGCGTCGCTCCGTGCGCGAAAGATGCAGCCCTTTCTCGCTGAACTCCTCCATCGAGACTTCCGGCAGCGCGCCGTCGCCCAGGCTCAGGCCCCGGATCAGCGCGCGATGGACCAGGAGATCGGCATATCGGCGGATCGGCGAGGTGAAATGGGCGTAACGCTGCAGTGCCAGGCCGAAATGGCCGAGATTGTCCGGCGAATAGATCGCCTGGGCCTGGGAGCGCAGCACCAATTCGCTGACCATCGGTGCCTCGGGGCGGCCGGCGACCGCACCCAGCACCCGATTGAACATCTTCGGCTGGATCACCTGGCCCTTGGCGAGCCGCAGCCCTGGCACCTCCAAACTGTCCAGCACCTCCGACAGGCTCTGCACCTTCAGCGGGTCCGGCCGGTCGTGGACGCGGTACATGCAGGGCTGCTGCAGCTTTTCCAAAGTCTCGGCCGCCGCGACATTGGCGGCGATCATGAATTCCTCGATCAGCTTGTGGCTGTCCAGCCGCTCGCGTCGCTCGACGCCGGCGACCGTGCCATCGGCGGCGATGCGCACCCGCTGTTCCGGCAGATCGAGGTCGAGCGTACCGCGCTTGACCCGCGCCTTGTCGAGTGACTGATAGGCGCCGTAGAGCGGTTTCAGCACCTTGTCGACCAGCGGCCGGGTGGTGTCATCCGGCTGGCCGTCGATCGCCGCCTGCACCTGCTCATAGGTCAGCCGCGCCGCCGAGCGCATCAACCCACGCACGACGCGGTGGCGGCGGATCTGGCCATCACTGTCGAGGTAGATGTGGATCGCCATGCAGGCGCGCTCGACTTGCGGTTTCAGCGAGCACAGTTCGTTCGACAAGGCCTCCGGCAGCATCGGCACGACGCGGTCGGGGAAATAGACCGAATTGCCGCGCTCCTCGGCCGCACGGTCGAGCGCACTGCCCGGCCGGACATACCAGGCGACATCGGCGATGGCGACCAGCAGGTGCCAGCCGCCCTCGACTTGCGTGTCCGGCTCGGCGAAGACCGCGTCGTCGAAATCGCGCGCATCCGCGCCGTCGATGGTGACGAGCGGGTAGGATCTGAGGTCGGTGCGCTCACCCAGTTCGACCGGCCTCGCGCGCTCGGCCTCGGCCAGGGCCGCTGCCGGGAAGCCTACGGGGATGCCCTGGGAATGGATCGCCACCATGCTGATGGCGCGCGGATCGTCCGGACGGCCAAGGCGCTCGGTGACCTGGATATGCGGCAATCCCAGCCGGGGCAAGGGCAGGGGATGGCCGACCACCAGCTCCCCGTCCTGGGCGCCCAGGCTCTCGCCGGCTTGGACCTTATAGGCCTCGCGCCGGCGCGAATGCTCGGCCGGGTTGACCGTGCCGCCGCCATCGCGCCCGGCACGGAACACGCCCAGGACCGTTTCGGCCTGACGTTCCAGCTTGCGTATCAGGCTGGCATCATACCCGCCATCCTCACGCCGTCGCAGCCGTAGCAGCGCACGTTCGCCGAGGCCCAGCGCCGCCTCGCCCTTGCGCTCGTGCAGATGGATCGCGGGCAGCGGCTCGTCCTCGCCCAGCGCCAGCGGTCGCAGCACGGGCAGGCTGTCCTCGTCGAGATCCGTCACTTCCGCGACGACAACCTCCGGCAGGCTGTGCAGCGGTGCGAAGCGGCGGCCGGGACCGCGTTCCGCCAGGCCGCCGCGCTGGATCTCCTTGATGAGGCCTTTCAACGCTACCCGGTCGGCCGGGCTTACCTTGAAGGCGCGGGCGATCTCGCGCTTGCCGACCGGTGTCGGACTGGAAGCAATGAACTCCAGGATTTCGGCACGGGTCGGCAAACCGTGGCCGGTGCCGGCGGAACGCAGCTTGCGTTCCGTCTTGGTGGTCGCGGGATCCTTGCGGCGCGCGCCCGGATGCTTGGGGTGTTTCGGCTTGAGGGACCTCGCCATCAGCCGGTGGCTTTAGCGGAGGCGGGCTTCGTCTTGGCCGCGGATTTGGCGGCAGGCTTCTTGGCCGCAGCCTTCTTCGCCGTAGCCTTCTTCGTCGCTGCCGCCTTGCCGTTCGATGCCGTTTTGGCTCCCGATGCCTTGTTGGCGCCGCGCGCGCCCTTCGGCTTCTTGCCCTTGTCGATCTGCGCCTGCAGCAGTGCCAAGCCCTGCTCCAGCGTGACATCCTCCGGCGTCACATCCTTGGGCAATGTCCCGAACAGCCCGCCATGGCTGACATAGGGGCCGTAGCGGCCCTTGAAGACCTGCACCGGTTCGCCATCGGTCGGGTGCGGGCCCAGCACGCGCAGCGCCTGGGGTGCCGACCGGCCGCCTTTGCCGGCCTCGGCTAGCAGGCTCACCGCCCGGTTGATGCCGATGGTCAGCACGTCGTCGTCCCGGCTCAGCGACTTGAAGGTCTTGCCGTGCTTGATATAGGGGCCAAAGCGACCGATGCCGGCGGTGATCATCTCCTTGGTCTCAGGATGAAGATCGATGTCACGCGGCAGCGAGAGCAGGGCCAGGGCCATCTCCAGCATGATATCCGCCGCCTTCACGTCCTTGGGCAGCGAGACGCGCTTCGGCTTCTCGCCCTCGGCCGCCTCGATCTGGACGTAGGGGCCATAGGGTCCCATGCGGGCGGAAACGGCGCGGCCGGTGCCGGGGTCGATGCCGAGTTCGCGCGGGCCGGTTTCGGCCGGGGCGGAACCGGCCTCGCCATCCTTGCCGTTTTCCGAGGCCAGCGGACGGGTGTAGCGGCATTCCGGATAATTCGAGCAGCCGACGAAGGCGCCGAACTTGCCGAGCTTCAGGCTGAGCTTGCCGGCGTGGCAGACCGGGCAAAGCCGCGGATCCTGGCCATTGCTGGCATCGGGGAAGAGATGGGGGCCGAGTTCGCGATCCAGCGCCTCCAGCACCTGGCTGATCGTCAGGTCCTTGGTATCGGCGACGGCAATCGAGAAATCTTCCCAGAAGCGCCGCAGCACTTCCTTCCATTCGGCACGGCCGCCGGAGATCTCGTCGAGCAAATTCTCCAGATCGGCGGTGAAATTGTACTGGACGTAGCGCTCGAAGAAATTGCGCAGGAACACCGTGACCAGCCGGCCGCGATCCTCGGGCACGAAGCGCTTGCGGTCGAGCTTGACGTAGTCGCGATCCTGCAGGACCTGGATGATCGAGGCGTATGTCGAGGGGCGGCCGATACCCAGCTCCTCCATGCGCTTGACCAGGCTGGCCTCGGTGAAGCGCGGCGGCGGCTCGGTGAAATGCTGCTCCGGCTTGGTTTCGCCCCGCGTGAGGTCATCACGCTCTTTCAGCGGCGGCAGGCGACGATCGATTTCATCGTCGCCTTCGTCGTCGCGGCCTTCCTGGTAGAGCTTGAGGAAGCCGTCGAACACCATCACCGAGCCGGTGGCGCGGAAGGTCACGCGGCCGGAGGCACCGTTGAAGTCGACCGTCGCCTGGTCGAGCTGGGCCGATTCCATTTGGCTGGCAATCGTGCGCTTCCAGATCAGCTCATAAAGCTTGAATTGGTCGGGGTCGAGATGGGCTACGACATCCTTCGGCCGGCGCATGACGTCGGTCGGCCGGATTGCCTCATGCGCCTCCTGGGCGTTCTTGGCGACGGTGCGGTAGACGCGCGGCGCCGAGGGGCAATACTTGTCGCCATAGTCGCGCTCGATCAGGTGTCGGGCACCGACGATCGCTTCCTGCGACAGCTGCACGCCGTCGGTACGCATATAGGTGATGAGACCGACCGTCTCGCCGCCGAGATCGACGCCCTCATAGAGGCGCTGGGCCAGCTGCATAGTGCGTGTGGCCCCGAAGCCCAGCTTGCGTGAAGCCTCCTGCTGCAAGGTCGAGGTCGTGAAGGGTGGGTGCGGGTTGCGCTTGACCTGGCGATGCTCCAGTCGCGCTACGGCATAGCCGGGCTCGCCCTGGATGGCGGCGACAGCCCGTTGGGCGTCCGCCTCGGTCGCGAGGTCGAAGCGGTCGAGCTTCTGGCCATCGAGATGGGTCAGGTGCGCGCTGAAGGCGGCGCCCGCCGGTGTCTTGAACACCGTGTCGACCGTCCAGTACTCACGCGCGACGAAGGCCTCGATGTCGGCTTCGCGCTCGCATATCAAGCGCAGCGCCACGGATTGTACGCGGCCGGCCGAGCGCGAGCCCGGCAGCTTGCGCCACAAGACCGGCGACAGGGTGAATCCGACGAGGTAATCGAGCGCCCGGCGCGCCATATAGGCGTCGACCAGATCGTTATCGAGGTCGCGCGCCTTGGTGAAAGCCTCGGTGACCGCCGATTTGGTCACCTCGTTGAACACGACACGCTTCACCGGGATCGAGCCCAGCGCCTTGCGTTCCCGCAGCGCCTGGACCAGATGCCACGAGATCGCCTCGCCCTCGCGATCCGGGTCGGTGGCGAGATAGAGCGTATCCGCCTTCTTGACCGCCGCCTGGATCTCCTTCAGCCGCTTGTCGCCTCGGTCCTCGACCTCCCACGACATGGCGAAGTCTTCCTCGGGCCTGACCGAGCCATCCTTGGCCGGTAGGTCGCGGACATGTCCATAGCTGGCCAGCACCGTATAATCGGAGCCCAGATACTTATTGATGGTTTTCGCCTTGGCAGGCGATTCAACGACGACGACGTGCATGCGACAGCGGGCTATCCCGATTGGTGCAGGATGGCGGCACCCATCCACAAAAACGCGAAATGTACAGTTTATACAGCCTTAGCGTAAGGATACCTGCTGGCCGGGATGACGGTCCAAGCGACCGGCAAGCTCCAATTCCAACAGGATGGTCACGAGGACCGAGGCGGACAAGTGGCATTGGCGGAGCAGTTCGTCAACAGTAACCGCGGTGGGACTGAGCAAGCTCATGACTCGAGACCGGGCGGCTTCCTGCACATTATCCGGTTCCGTAATGGAATTTCCCGGGGAATTTCCGGGGCCGAAGCGGCGTCTCTTGCCTTCGGCAAGGCTATCGATCCGCGAGGTGGCCTGGCGCATGACGGCGAAGATATCGGCGGCCGATTCCGTCAGCACCGCACCGTTGCGGATAAGATCGTTGGTGCCTCGGCAGCGCGGGTCGAGGGGCGATCCCGGCACGGCGAAGACGTCGCGTCCCTGCTCGCCGGCGAATCTTGCGGTGATGAGCGAGCCTGAGCGCAACGCCGCCTCGATCACGACGACACCCAGCGAAAGGCCAGAGATGATGCGGTTGCGGCGTGGGAAATGGCGGGCCTGGGGAATGGTGCCGACCGGCATCTCGGCGACCACCGCGCCGCGTTCGGCGATCTCGTCGTGCAGGCGGCGATGTTCCTCGGGATAGACGATGTCGGCACCGCCCGCGACCACGGCGACAGTGCCGGTGTCGAGCGCGCCGATATGGGCCGCGCCATCGATGCCGCGCGCGAGGCCCGAGACCACGACCACGCCGGCCGCGCCCAAATCGTGGGCGAGGTCGCGGGCGAAGCGGTTGCCGGCGGCCGAGGCGTTGCGGGCGCCGACCATGGCGATGGTGGACCTGGCTGCCAGCGTGCCGTGGCCGCGGATCGTGATCAGCGGCGGCGCGTCGTCCAGCTCCGCCAGCAGGGGCGGGTAGTCGGCTTCGCCCCAGGCGACGAGACGCGCGCCCAGGCGCTGTACCTCGACCATCTCGCGCTCGGCCTCGCCGCGCGGGTAGAGGCGCATCTGCCGCTTGCCGCCGCGTCGGGCAAGCTCCGGCAGCGCTTCCAGGGCTGCTCCGGCCGAACCGTAACGATGCAGGAGTTGGTAGAATCCGACCGGCCCGACATTCTCGGAGCGGATCAGCCGCAGCCAGTCGAGACGGTCCTGGGGATTGAGCAGGTACGGGGCACTCATGATGATTGAGAACATAACGAGAAAATCTTCGCCCGGTCAACCTCGTCTCGGTTAGCTTGGCCGCGGCATCAACGGAGCTTGTTCAGAAGGAGGGGACGATATGTATGGCTTGATCTCGAAGATGCGCGCGCTCGCCGGGGCTCGGGACCGGCTGTCTCGGCTGATTCTCGGGGGATCCGGGACGATGCCGGGTTGCCTCAGCTATGTGGTCGCACATGATCCTGACGATGCCGATGCGCTGTGGATTACCGAGGTCTGGGACAGCGAGGCGAGCCACAAGGCTTCGCTCGGCCTGCCGGCGGTGCAGGAGGCGATTGCCATGGCCCGGCCGCTGATCGCGGGCTTCGACAGCCGGGTCGTCACGGCGCCGATCGGCGGGATCGGCCTTCCCACCGCCTGAATCCGAGAAACTTCAACTCGCCTGTCGCAATCGGATGTCGTCGGACGTCCTAGGATCATGAAGGAGCTTTCCATACTTTACGCCATTCTTTGCTACGATTCCGAAGAGGCCGTCACGGCCTGGAGCAAGGAATACGAAGCCCAGGTCATGGAGCGGCTGATCGCGGTGCAGGAGCCGCTGGCCGCCCAGGGCAAGCTGGGGCCTGTCGCCCGGCTGCTGCCGACCACGGCGGCCACGACCATCCGCAAGGGGGCGGAGCCGCTGATCCTCGACGGTCCCTTCGCCGAGACGAAGGAACAGCTTCTGGGATTCTACGTCGTCGATTGCGCCGACCTGGAGGAGGCGACGGCGATCGCATTCGATCTTGCCAAGGCCAGTGGTTCGGCCGGTGCCTTCGAACTGCGGCCGCTCATGCTGTTCCGGCCGGGGACCCTGACCTCATGACCCGGAGTCCGAAGACATGACCGATCCCGATTGGCTGGCGGCGGCGCTCTCCGGCGCCCGGCCCCAGGCCGTTGCCGCACTTCTGCGCTATTTCCGCGATCTCGACCTTGCCGAGGAGGCGTTCCAGGAGGCGTCCTTGCGCGCGCTCAGGAATTGGCCGGAAAAGGGGCCGCCGCGCGATCCGGCATCCTGGCTGATCATGGTCGGACGTAACGTGGCGCTGGACAAGCTGCGTCGGCAGAAGCGCGAGACGATGCTACCGGACGAGGAGCAGCTTTCCGATCTGGAGGACGCCGAGGGCGCCATGGCCGCGCGGCTCGACGAATCCGATTATCGCGACGACATCTTGCGGCTGATGTTCGTCTGCTGCCATCCGGACCTGCCGGCGACACAACAGGTGGCTTTGTCGCTACGCATCGTCTCCGGCCTCTCGGTCGCGACCATCGCACGCGCCTTCCTGGTCGGCGATTCGGCGATGGAACAGCGCATCACCCGCGCCAAGGCACGCATCGCTGCCGGCAGCGTGCCCTTCGAGGCGCCGGACGCCGCCGAGCGCGCCCAGCGCTTGAACTCGGTCGCCGCCATGCTCTACCTCGTCTTCAACGAGGGCTATTCGACCGATGTCGCCAGCGCCGGCGCCCGTGCACCGCTCTGCATCGAGGCGATCCGGCTCACGCGATTGCTGCTGCGGCTCTTCCCGACGGAACCCGAGATCATGGGGCTGCTGGCCCTGATGCTGCTGCAGCATGCCCGCGCCGGCGCGCGTTTCGACAAGGCGGGGCAGGTGGTGCTGCTGGAGGACCAGGACCGTACGCTTTGGGATGCCGGCGCCATCACGGAAGGTTTGGCGCTGGTCGACAAGGCGATGCGCCATCGCCAACCCGGTCCCTACCAGGTGCAGGCGGCGATCGCGGCGCTCCATGCCAGGGCCCGCCGGGCGGAGGATACCGACTGGCCGCAGATCGATCTGCTCTATGCCACGCTGGAGAAGATGCGGCCCTCGCCGGTGGTGACGCTCAACCGTTCCGTCGCCGTCGGCAAGGTCCAGGGTCCCCAGGCGGCGCTCGACATGATCGAGCCGCTGGAAGCGCAGCTTTCCGGCTATTTCTATTTTTTCGGCGCCAAGGGTGCCTTTCTACTCCAGCTCGACCGGCAGGAAGAGGCGGCGGTGGCCTTCGACCGCGCCATCGCGCTCGCCAAGACCGCGGCCGAAGCCGCGTTGATCCGCACCCATCTCGATCGGTTCATGAAACGCTGAGAAGGTTGAGACCAGCTTCCTTGAGGGGTCAGGTCGACCGCTTGAGCTTGATCTTGCTCTCGGTGCCGGCGACCAGGCGGCGGATGTTTTCGCGGTGCCGGATGACGATGAGCAAAGCGAGGAAGAGGGCGAGCAACGCCAGGCGCGGCCCCGATACTACCAGCGAGACGAGCGGGCTGGTGCCGGCTGCGATCAAGGCCGCGAGCGAGGAATAGCGAAGTGCGAAGGCGGTGATGAGCCAGATGGCCAAGGCCGCCAACCCGACGGGCCAGGACAGCGCCAGCAGCACGCCCAAGGCGGTGGCGACGCCCTTGCCGCCGTTGAAGCCCAGCCAAACCGGGCAGATATGGCCGAGGAAGGAGGCGGCCGCCGCCAAGAGGGGCAAGGTTTCGGCATCGGCCGGTGCCATATGCCAGTAGCTCGCGGCCAACCGGGCCAGCACCACAGCCACGGCGCCCTTGCCGGCATCCAGGATCAGCGTCGCCGCCGCCAGCCCCTTGCGGCCGGTGCGCAGCACATTGGTGGCGCCGATATTGCCGGAGCCGATCTTGCGGATGTCGCCTGCGCCCGTGGCCTTGGTCAGTACCAGGCCGAAGGGGATCGAGCCCAGCAGATAGGCCAGTACCACGCAGATGATGAAGACCATGGATCAGGCGTCCGAATGGGCAGTTTCGGAATAGGTCTGGCGGCCGCCGACGAAGGTCGCCACGACCTTGCCCTGGACCGGCAGCCCATGGAACGGCGTGTTGGTGGCGCCTGAATGGAATTGTCCCGCATCGATGCGCCAGGGCCGGTCGAGGTCGAACAGCACCAGATCGGCGATGGCGCCGAGCGAGAGGCGACCGACCGGCAGGCGCAAGATGTCCGCCGGCCCTTGGGTCAGCGCGCGCAGGACCAGCTGCAACGGCATCTCGCCCCGATGATAGAGGCCGAGCGACAGGGGCAGCAGCGTCTCCAGTCCCACCGCACCCGGGGTCGCCGAGGTGAAGGGCACGCGCTTCTCGTCCTCGTCGACCGCCGCATGGTCGGAGGCGATGGCGTCGATCGTGCCGTCGGCCAGGCCTTGCAGCACGGCGCGGCGATGCGTCTCGCTGCGCAGCGGCGGCGACAGCTTGGCGTGGGTGCTGTAGCCGTCGATCGCAGTCTCGTTCAGCGTGAAATAGGGCGGCGTGGTATCGCAGGTGACGGGTAATCCTTTCGCCTTGGCCTGGCGGATCGCCTCGACGGCGCCGGCCGTCGAGATGTGGGCCGCGTGATAGCGCCCGCCGGTGAGCTCGACCAGGCGCAGATCGCGCTCCAGCATCATTAGTTCGGCGACTTCCGGAATGCCGGGCAGGCCCATCCGTGTCGCCATCTCACCTTCGGTGGCGGCGCCGCCATCGGCCAGTTTCGGTTCCTCCGGGTGCTGCATGACCAGCTGGTCGAAGGTCCGGGCGTAGCTCAAGGCCCTGCGCATGACCATGGCCGAGGCGACCGGCTTGACGCCATCGGTGAAGCCAAGCGCACCCGCCTGGGCCAGGAGGCCCATCTCGGTGATGTTCTTGCCCGCCAGCCCATGGGTGACGGCGCCATAGGTGTGCAGGCGGACGAGGCCGGTGCGGCGTGCCCGGCGCGTGACGAAATCGACCAGCGATGCGTCGTCGACCACGGGATCGGTGTTGGGCAGGCCCACGACGGAGGTGACGCCGCCGGATGCCGCGGCTTTTGCTATCTCCTCCAGCGTCTCGACATGTTCATGGCCGGGCTCGCGCAGATGCACGCGCATATCCACCAGGCCGGGGGCGAGGCAAAGGCCCGTGGCGTCGATGCGCTGGCACTCGGCCGGCGCGGTCTTGACCGCGTCTTCCCCGAAACCGGCGATGACACCGTCGGATACGAGCAGAGAAGAAATCTCGTCCCGGTGCGTCCAGGGATCGACGAGGCGGGCGTTGGTGAAAAGGATGGAGTTCATGGCGTTGGAGTTCGGGGCGTTGGAGTTCATGGCTCAGGCCTCCCCCACCGCAGCCGAAGGGCCGGTATTGAGCAGCAGGTCGAGGCAGGCCATGCGCACGGCCACCCCCATTTCGACCTGCTCGCGGATCAGCGAGCGCTCGACGTCGTCGGCGACGGGGCTGGCGATCTCGACGCCGCGATTGATGGGCCCCGGATGCATGACCAGCGCGTCCGACTTGGCCCGGGACAGCTTTTCGGGGTCGAGGCCGTAGAAGTGGAAATACTCGCGGATCGACGGCAGGAACGAGCCCTGCATGCGCTCCGTCTGCAGGCGCAGCATCATGATGATGTCGACATCGGCCAGGCCGCGCGCCATGTCGTGGAACACCTCGACGCCCAGCCGCTCGACCTGGGTCGGCAGCAATGTGCGCGGCGCCACGACCCGGACCCGCGCACCCATGATGTTGAGCAGCGCGATGTTCGACCGGGCGACGCGCGAATGCAGCACGTCGCCGCAGATCGCGACGGTAAGGCCGTTCAGCGTGCCCTTGCGCCGCCGGATGGTCAGCGCATCGAGCAGCGCCTGGGTCGGATGCGCATGCATGCCGTCGCCGCCATTGATGACTGAGCAGTTGACGCTCTCGGCCAGGAGCTTGACCGCGCCGCTTTCCGGATGGCGCACGACCAGCGCGTCCAGGTTCATGGCGTTCAAGGTCAAGGCGGTGTCGAGCAGCGTCTCGCCCTTCTTTACCGAGGTGGTCGCGACCGACATGTTGATGACATCGGCGCCCAGCCGCTTGCCGGCCAGCTCGAAGCTGGTGCGGGTGCGCGTCGAGTTCTCGAAGAACAGGTTGATCAGCGTGCGGCCACGCAGGGAACTGCGCTTCTTCTCAGCCGATCGGTTGAGCTCGATATAGCCCTCCGACCGGTCGAGGATGAGCGTGATGTCCGCGGCACTCAGCCCCTCGATGGCGAGGAGATGGCGGTGCGGGAAGACGGGCGAGGGTTCGGCTTTGGCGTGTTCCATGGGCCGACGTATAGGCGTTGCCCGGACGCTAGACAAGCGCCAGGAAGGGCAGACGGGCAGGGGAAGCAAGTGAGGGCGGCGACGTGCCTAGCTGATCACGCTGAGGGTCGTGTTGTCCTGGGCATTGGCAACCTGCACCGTGGTCAGGGCCGCCTGGAATTGCTGCTGGGCCGCGACCAGCGACAGGGTCTGCTGAGTCGGATCGTTCGGGCCTTGCGAGCCGCCGGTGGGCTCGGCCGTGGTCGAGGCATCGGCACCCGGCGCCGTGCCGAGCGCGGTATGCAGCGCATTGTAGGCATTGCCCGAAACGCCGCCTGGCTGCGTGCCCGTCGTGGTTGCAACCACTGCCGAGGAGCCGAAGGGTGCCGATGGCGTGGGCGTCGAGTTGCCGTCAGGCGCGTTCGCGACGCTGCTGGCCGTGACACCAACCTGATATTGTGCGGCGTAGAGCCCGGCGTTCGATATGGCGCTGATGGCGGACACGGGATTGCTGCCCCGAAAAAATCTTGGTCACTCAATCAGAGCGCTCAAAGTCGACAAGAGTCAAGAGCGAGGCGGAGCGGCGGGATTGGAACCATTGCGTGCGGCCGGCGCTTGCCTTCACGAGACTGACGAAGGAGTCGGGTATGCCGGAAGATGTCACGGCCATCGCGCGCCGCAGCTACCAAGCCTATGTCGATAAGGATCGTGCCGCTATCGAGGCGCTGGTATCCCCGGATTTCCATTTCACCAGCCCGCTCGACAATCGTCTCGACCGGGCGGCTTATCTGGAGCGTTGTTGGCCGAACAGCCGGCATCTCGTCGATTTCCGCTTCATCCATCTGCTGCCCGATGGCGAGCGCGTCTTCGTGACCTATGAGGCGACGACCGACAGCGGCAGACGCCTGCGCAACACCGAGATCCTGACCATACGTGCCGGCCGCCTTATCGAGGCCGAGGTCTATTTCGGCTGGTTGCTGCCTCATCCGGCGCCGCCGGGCGGCTTCGTCGATCAATCTTGAAAAAAGCCGATGGGCATGTCGGGTCGTCGGTGCCTCTTCCGTCCTTGGGATAGATCACACGAGGATGGAGACGATCATGCGACGCCTGGTGATGAAGATGTCGATTTCGGCGGATGGGTTCGTCGGCGGGTCGAATGGCGAAATCGACTGGCTCTTTCGCAGCGCGGATGAGGGGACTACCGGCTGGGTTGTGGACACGGTTTGGCGTGCGGGGCTGCACATCATGGGCAGCCGCACCTTCCAGGACATGGTGGCCTATTGGCCAGGTTCGACCGAGGTCTTCGCCCAGCCGATGAACGAGATACCCAAGGCGGTGTTCACCCGGCAGAAGGATTTCCGCATCGATCCGGCGCATAGCACGACGGCGCTTCGCGAGGCGCGGGACTTCAGGGGCATCAAGCAGCCGGATACGCCACCCGAACTTGGCAATTGGCGGGAGGCGGAGATCGTCACCGGCGATCTCGCGAGTGAGATCGCCCGGCTGAAAAGCCAACCGGGCAAGGACATACTGGCCCATGGGGGGGCCGGGTTCATGCGCAGCCTGGTGGCTCTCGACCTCGTCGACGAATACCGGCTGCTGGTCCATCCGGTGGTGCTCGGGCGGGGGCTCGGCATATTCTCGGACATCGCGGCCCCTCGGCCCCTCGAATTGGTCGAGACGGCCGTGTTCAAATCCGGCGCCGTCGCCACGGTCTATCGGCGGGCTTCCTAACTGGCCTTCCGGATCGCGAGCAGCTCCTTGCGCAGCGTCGTCAGCACCGCCGGGTCCGTGTTCTTGTTGCAGGCGAGCGACATGACGTTCTGCTTGAAGGTCAGGATCGGCACGATATCCGTGACATCGGCCTGGCGCGCGAGATAGGGGGCGACCGAGGAGCCGGTCGCCCACAGGTCGATGCGGCCCATCTCCAGCTTGCGGACATTGAGCGCGTCATGCGGCACGACGTCGATCCTGTAGCCGGCCCGGGCCAGATAGTCGGAGGCGGCATCGCCCAGATAGGCGCCGATGCGATAGGGCTTGGCGTCCGCCAGGGCCTTGATGTCGAGGTGACGCCCGGCCCTGGCGAACAGCACCCAATCATTGCTGACCAGTGGTCCCACCCATTCGAAGAGCGGTTGGCGGCCGTCGGTCACGGCGGTGCTGTAGACGCAGGTGTCCTTGTGCGACAGCGCCATGGCATAGGCGCGTTCCCAGGGCAGCATCTCGATGGTGTAGCTGATGCCGGCGCGGGCGAACATATCCCGGACCAGATCGGTCGCCAGCCCGCCGATATGATCGCCGACCATCATGTTGAAGGGCGGATAGTTCTCGGTGGCGATGTGAATCCGGGCACCTGCATTTGAGGCAGGGTGGGCGCTTTGGGCGACCGATGGGGCCGTCCAGAACAGCCCCGCGATGGCCAGAAGATGCACCAGGGCGATACGGGGCCGCGCCATAATCCCGTCGGCTGACACCCTGTGCCGGCGGGCCGGCCTGCCGGCATGGGTGCCGTCTGGGGCCCGGGCACACCCTATATCCACGCCCCTGGACACGCCTTGTCGGTACGGCTGGCCGGTCAGGCGGCGAGCTCGGCCGAGGCCTGCTTCACCTTCCGTGTCGCCTCGTCGGCGGCGCTGGTGGCGTTGGCGATGTCGGCCATGCCCGAACTGATCGTGTGCACGCCGGAGGCCGCGACCTGCATGTTGTTCGATATCTCGCGGGTCAGCGCGTCCTGCTCCTCGACCGCCGCCGCGATCGTGCCGGAGATCTCGTTGATCTGACCGATGGTCTTGGTGATGATGCCGATCGCCTCGGCCGCATCGGTGGTCGCCGCCTGGATCTGCGCGATCTGGTTGGTGATCTCGTCGGTGGCGCGCGCGGTCTGGTTGGCGAGGCTCTTGACCTCCGACGCCACGACCGCGAAGCCCTTGCCGGCTTCGCCCGCGCGGGCGGCCTCGATGGTGGCGTTCAGGGCCAGAAGGTTGGTCTGACCGGCGATGCCGGTGATCAGGCGGATGACCTCGCCGATCCGGCTCGCTGCCTCGACCAGTCCGGTCATGATCTGGTTGGCGCGCCCGGCCTGCTCGACGGAATCGGCCGAGATGTGCAGGGCATGCGTCGTCTGCTGACCGATCTCCTTGACCGATTGGGCAAGCTGCTCGGTGCCCGAGGCCATGGCGTTGACGTTGGTGGCCGCTTCCTGTGAGGCGTTGGCGGCAAGCAGCGCCCGTTCGCTCGCGGTCGAGATCGCCTGGGTGATGGCGCCGAGATCGGTGTCGATCGCCCGGCCGAGCGTGCCGCGGCGTGTCTGCTCATAGACCTGCGTGGTGATGTCGGTGGCGAATTTGACGACCTTGAAGGGCCTGCCGGCGGCGTCGATGATCGGGTTGTAGGAGGCCTGGATCCAGACTTCGCGGCCGCCCTTGCCGATGCGACGATATTCGGCCGCCTGATACTCGCCACGATTGAGTGCCGCCCAGAAGTTACGATACGAATCGCTCGCCCTCTCGGCCGGCTCGACGAAGATGCTGTGGTGCTTGCCCTGGATCTCGTCCAGGCGATAGCCCATCACGTCGAGGAAGTTCTGGTTGGCGTCGAGGATGGTGCCGTCGAGGCCGAACTGGATCACCGCCTGCGACTTGCTGATCGCCTTGATCTGGCCTTCGTAATCGGCGGCCTGGCGCACCCGTGCGGTGATGTCGGTGGCGAATTTGACGACCTTGAAGGGCTTGCCGGTGGCATCGAGGATCGGGTTGTAGGAGGCCTGGATCCAGACTTCGCGTCCGCCCTTGCCGAGGCGGCGGAACTCGGCCGCCTGGTATTCGCCGCGATTGAGCATCGCCCAGAAGTTACGATACGAATCGCTCGTCCTCTCGGCTGGCTCGACGAAGATGCTGTGGTGCTTGCCCTGGATTTCGTCCAGGCGATAGCCCATCGCGTTAAGGAAATGCGCGTTGGCGGTCAGGATGGTGCCGTCCATGGAAAATTCTATCATGGCCTGCGATGCATCCAGCGCGTTCAACTTGGCTTTTAATTCCGCTCCAGGCCACGAAAAATGCCAGCGCATGACGTGATCTTTCTTTGTTTAGCCATCGGAATGATGCGTGGATGTCACGCCATTTTTCTTAATTTGTCGTTAAAGATCGCCGAGTATCCGTGACCAATTCTTATCTTTTTTGTTAGTAAATGTATTGTTACAAGCATGTTGCTTTACTTAAAATGCAATTGATTTTTGCATTTACCAGTAAAAACCGGGAAATCACGGCTTTTCCCATGATGCGATGCGGGGATTGCGGCCGGAGTGCCCAGGAAGCCGCTTTCGTCGCTCTCGCGCAACTATGGGTACAGGTCACCCGGCATTTTCATCGTTTGCGCGATGCGGTCCAGGGGCTACCATCTCCGGCGATTTGACTGGAGTGATCCCATGAGCGATATGCCGCCCAGCGTGCCGGAGCCGAAGCCCAGCATCGTCTACGATGATTTCGCGAAGGTCGACATGCGCGTCGGCCGGGTGCTGGAGGTGCAGCCCTTCGCTCGGGCCCGCAACCCGTCCTACAAGGTCCAGGTCGATCTGGGGCCGCTGGGCACGCGCTGGTCGAGCGCGCAGGTCACCAGCTACGCGCCGGAGGATCTCGTCGGCAGCCTGGTGATCTGCGTCGTCAATTTCCCGCCGCGCAACATCGCGGGCTTCCAGTCGGAGGTGCTGATCCTTGGCGCGGCCGATGCGGCAGGGCAGGTGAAGGTGCTGGGCGTGCGCGGCGAGGTGGCGCCGGGCATGCCGATCTACTGATTTGCCATCAACGATAAGTAGAGGAGCGCTGCATGGTTCCGCAGGGTTATCGCTCCAGGAACCGCGCCACCGTCTCGATCTGCGCCGGGTCGATCAGCGCCGGGGCGTGGCCGGCATCCGCGACTTCGTAAAGCGTGGCACACGGGCCACGCCCGGTCATCTCCTGCGCCGTTTCCGCCAGCAACAGATCGGAGCGGGCACCGCGGATCAGCAGGGTCGGGCAGGATATCCGGTCGTAATGGGCCCAAAGCGGCACGTCCTCGATCGGGCCGTCTTTGAATGCGGCGGCGATTGCGGGATCGTAGGCGAGTGCCAAGCGGCCATCGGGCAGGATGCGGTGGCTGCGTTCGGCCATGCGGCGCCAATCGGTGTCGCTCAAGGGACCGAAGCCGCCATGGATGTGGCTGAGATGCGTCGCCAGCGCCGCCAGATCGTCGAAACGCTCGTCCGTGCCGACATAGCGGCCGATGCGCTCAAGGGCGGCTGCCGGGATCAGACCGCCGACATCGTTCAGCACCAGGCGGCGGATCGGCGTCTTCGGCTGGCTCGCCAGCACCATGCCGATGATGCCGCCCATCGACGTGCCGAGGAAATCGACCTCCGGCGCATCCAGGCTGGCGATCAGGCTGGCGACGTCGGCGACGTAGCGCGGATAGGCGTATTCGGCCGGATTCGCCAACCAGTCGCTGGCGCCGCGGCCGACGATATCGGGACAGAGCACCGGCCCAGAGCGGCTAAGCGCCGCAGCCAGCGCGTCGAAATCCCGGCCGTTGCGCGTCAGGCCATGGACGCAGATGAGCGGGCATTTGGATTGGCTTTCGGCCTCGCTCCAGCGCATGTAGGCCATGTGGTGGAAGCCGGCAGCGCCGAGGCAGATCAGGCTCTTCGATTGCGGCACCATAGTGTGCTTCCTTCCCCTGGGGCGTCCGCAATCACAGATGGGGCATTAACCCCTGCATTGTCGAGACCGATAGGCTAGGCTATGTAGGCCCGGTCGAAACGCTCCATGGAAGTCCGTGCTTGCGCCTCATCAAGCGAATCCTCGGCGCCGTCCTGCTGATCGCGGTCCTGTGCGTTGCCGGGGGCTGGTGGTGGCTGGAAAGCATGCTGCCGCAGACCTCAGGCACGCTGTCTCTGTTTGGCCTCTCGGCTTCGGTCGAGGTCACGCGCGATTCGAACGGCATTCCGACCATCAATGCGCAGACGATGGACGATGCCTATTTCGCTTTGGGATATCTGCACGCCCAGGACCGGCTGTTCCAGATGGATCTGTCGCGGCGGCTGGGCGCCGGCAATCTGTCGGAGATCTTGGGTCCCGACGCGCTGCCGATCGACAAGCAGATGCGTACGCTCGGCCTCTACGAGCTCGCCCGCGCCAGCTATTCGCGGCTGTCGACGGATTTCCAGCAGGTGCTGCAATCCTATGCCGCGGGCGTCAATGCGCGGATCACCCAGGACAAGACCCTGCCGATAGAATTCACGGCGCTGCATTACAAGCCGGCGCTGTGGCAGCCGGCCGACACGCTGGTCTTCGGCAAGCTGTTGGAGCTGGAGCTTTCCGGTAATTTCCGCCGCGAGCTGCTGCGGGCCCAACTAGCCTCGCTCAACCTCACCGCCAACCAGATCCAGCAATTGCTGCCGGGTTATCCCAAGGACGGGCCGGTGGCGCTGACCAACATGGCCTCGCTCTACAAGGGACTGCCGCTCGGCCGCATGCTGGCGGGCATGCCGAATCTGGTCGGGCCGACCTATGCCTCGAACAATTGGGTGGTGGACGGGACCCATACGGCAACGCATAAGCCGCTGCTCGCCAATGACCCGCATCTCGACTTCTCGATACCGGGGATCTGGTACCTGGCGCGGCTGGAGGCACCGGGGTTGCATATCGCCGGCGCCACCATCGCCGGCACGCCGTTGGTCGTGCTCGGCCACAACAACCGCATCGCCTGGGGCTATACGACGACCAATGCCGATGTCGAGGACCTCTATGTCGAGAAGGTCGATCCGGGGCATCCGGACCGGTACCTGACGCCCAAGGGCACGGCGCCTTTTCAGACCCGGACCGAGACGATCGCGGTCAAGGGCCAGCCGGACCAGAACATCCAGGTGCGGGTGACCCGCCATGGGCCGGTCATTTCGGATGCCTTCCTCGATGCCGGCAACCTGGCGAAATCGGGCGAGGTCCTGGCGTTGCAGGCGAGCTTCCTCGACCCCAACGACACCTCGGCCGAGGCGCAATGGCGGCTGGACCTCGCCGGCGACTGGCGGCAGTTCACCGACGCGCTCAAGCTGTTCGTGGCGCCGGCGCAGAACATGGTCTATGCCGATGTCGACGGCAATATCGGCCTCTATGTGCCCGGTCGCATTCCGATTCGGGGTGCCGGCGACGGGCGGGTGCCGGTGCCGGGCTGGACCTCGCGCTATGACTGGCGCGGCTGGATCCCGTTCGATGCGCTACCCCATGTGCTGAACCCGGCCAGCGGCCAGATCGTCACCGCCAACAACAAGATCGTGCCCGACGATTATCCCTTCCTCATCGGCACCGATTGGGACCTGCCGTTCCGCGCCGAGCGCATCGAGACACGGCTGAAGCAGGAGCCGATCCAGTCGATCGTGGCCTCGACCCGGATCATGCAGGACACGGTGTCGATCACCGCGCAGCGTCTGCTGCCGCTGATGATGCAGGGCGTCGACCACCCGACCGCGCGTGAGAAGGAGGCGCTCGACCTGCTGAAGAAGTGGGACGCGCAGATGAATGCCAATGAGGTGCAGCCGCTGATCTTCACCGCCTGGCTGCGCGACTTCAATCGACAGATCTTCGAGGCCAAGCTGGGCCCGGCCTTTCCCAGCTACTGGAACC
>DATJJW010000253.1:0-11465 GCA_035491935.1 Allostellaceae bacterium
CTCGCTGCGCATCGCACGCTTCCACTCGCGGGCGAGCCTGTCGTCGAAGACCCGGCGGGTGGCGAGCTGGGTCAGCCCGTCAGTCGCCGCTATGCGTACCAGCTTCTCCGCATTCTCGGTCAGCACGGCCTCCACCGCGACGCGCCGAGACAGCTCGTGCCGGAGCAGGAAGCAGAGCAGCAGGGTCGCCCCGGCCAGTACGGTCATCACCGCACCGATGATCAGCGCCTGCCGCCACCAATCGGCATAGATGTCGTCAACGGAGAGATTGACGCTAAGGATCAGCGGCAGATTGCCGATACGGCGGAAGGTGAATAGGCGCCGAACCCCGTCCAGGGCGGCATCACCCAGGAATTGCCCGGAGGGTCCGGTAGCGTAGTGGTAGAAATGCGGCGTCCTGCTGACATCGCGGTCGATATCGTCGGCCTGATAGGGAAAACGCGCAATGATATGCCCTTCGTCGCCCAGCAGGGTGACCGTGCTGTTCGGGCCGAGGTTGAAGCGGCTGAACAGGTGCTGGAAATAGGCCAGGCGCAAGGCGCCGAACACCACGCCTTCGAACTGCCCGTCCGGGCCAGTCATACGCCGGCTGAAGCCGATGCTGGGGTCGCCGCCGCGCACCCGGCTCCGGAAAGGACGGCTGACGAACAGGCCGACATCGTCGACGCCGAGATGCACCCGGAAATAGTCGCGATCGGCGATATTGATCTTATGGCCTTCGGGCGACATGGAATCCGCCACCTCGTCGCCATTTCTGTCGAAGATGACGATAGCGCCCAGGAACTCGGCATTGGCGGAGCCGTCGAACAGCGCCGCATGACGCAGAGCCGGGCTGATCGCCTGGACGCCCGGCAGGTTGTAGGCACTCGCGGCGCTCTGGATCGACAAGTCGAAAATCTGCAGGTTGCGCGTGATGTCGCGCTCCAACGCCAGCGCCAGATTGGTTGATTGCTGCTCCGCCTGGCGCCACGCATCCTCGCGCGTCTGGTAGAGCGCCATCGCACCGACGATCAGCGTCGCCAGCGCCACGCCCAGACAGAGCATGGTCAGCCTATGAATGATCAGGTGCGGACGCTTCGGCGGCGTCTCGCTCTCGACGAACGGTTCGGACAGTCTGGTGAACGCCATGGGATGGGACGCTGTTTCCCGGGGATCAGGGTTACGCCGGGTATGAAGAGGGAAGCACCGCAAGGGTTAACGACCGGCAAAGATTCTGCCTGCGTGGCGGACATCCGGCCTTCTTGCCGGGCTGATTTCCCTGCAGACTGGCTCCAGCCGCGGATCGATGGCATAACCCGGCGCCAATGGTTACTGGCCAGTGATAAAGGGGAGGCATGGGCATGAGCGACATTCGGGACGAGGCGGCGATCCGGGCCCTGCTGCGCCGGACCTTCGACACCGCGGTCGCCGCCGCCGACCCGATGAAGGTGCTGGCCCGCCACCTGCCGGAACGGCCCAAGGGCCGCGTCGTCGTCATCGGCGCCGGCAAGGCGTCGGCCCTCATGGCCAAGGCCGTGGTCGAGCATTGGCCCGACGCCGAGGGGCTTGTGGTCACGCGTTACGATCATGCGGTGCCGGCCGGAAGGATCGAGATCGTCGAGGCGAGCCATCCGGTGCCCGATGCCAATGGCGAGGCGGCCGCGCGCCGTATCCTCGACAAGGTCAAGGGCTTGGGACCCGACGATCTGGTCCTGGCGCTCATTTCCGGCGGCGGCTCGGCACTCCTGTCGCTGCCGGCCGAGGGTCTGACCCTTGCCGACAAGCAGGCGGTTAACCGAGCGCTTCTGGCCAGCGGCGCCGCCATCAACGAGATGAATGCCGTGCGCAAGCATCTGTCGGCCATCAAAGGCGGCCAACTGGCTAGAGCCGCAGCCCCGGCCAAGGTTGTGACCCTGACCATCAGCGACGTGCCCGGCGACGATCCGACGGTGATCGCCTCGGGCCCGACCGTGCCCGATAACTCGACCATCGAGGATGTCCGGCGCATCATCAAGCATTACGGCATCGAGCTGCCGCCTGCGGTGGCGGCCCACCTCGCCAAGGGCCACGAAACGCCGAAGCCGGGTGCCTTCCCGGTCGATATCCGCATGATCGCGACCCCGGCCATGGCGTTGGCAGCCGCTGCCGACTTCCTGCGCAACCAGGGCATCACGCCGCTGATCCTGGGCGATGCGCTGGAGGGCGAATCGCGCGAGCTGGGCAATTTCCTGGCCGGCATCGCCAAATCGGCACGCCAGCACGGCCTCCCGCTGAAGAGCCCTTGCGCGCTGCTCTCGGGCGGCGAGACCACGGTATCGATCGGCAAGGGACCGGCCGGACGCGGCGGGCGCAATACCGAATGCCTGCTGGCCCTGGCCGTGGCGCTGGGCGGCGCGGAACGGATATGGGCGGTCGCCGGCGACACGGACGGCATCGACGGCACCGAAGATGCGGCCGGCGCCATCATCGGCCCGCATACGCTGGCCACGGCACGCGCCAAGGGCCTCGATCCCCGCGCCTATCTGGCCGGCCATGACAGCTACAGCCTGTTCGACGCGATCGGCGATCTGGTGAAAACCGGACCGACCCTCACCAACGTCAACGACTTCCGCGCCGTGTTCGTGCTGTAGAGAAGGAAAAGGCCGCCCCCCGAGGGACGGCCTCCTCATTTGATCCGAGACGGCTTACTGCCAGAAAGGCGGCACGCCGTAATAATCGTGGACGCTGCGGTTCCAGCGCGGGTCCAGCCAGACATCCTCGTTATCGGCCATGACCGGGGCGCCGCGCAGCCGGTCGTCGGGCATATCCAGCTCATAGGCGTCGAGTGTCTCATTGTAGTGCAGCGCGTTCCACGGCACGGCGCGGTAATCCGACCCCATGCCCAGAAACCCGCCGAAGGACATGACCGCATAGGCGACATGGCCCGAACGCTTGTCGATCATCACCCGCTCGATCGTACCCAGCTTCTCGCCGTCAAGCCGGCGCACCGGCGTCGACTGCACCTTGTCGCTGGCAATCAGCGAGACGGTTTCACGCGAGCGTGCATCCGCCTGGGCCGGATCGTTGAACTGTGTCTCCATCACAACCTCCTTCGGGAGGAATTCCCAATTCCTCCCTTCTGGAATCCAACCCCGCGCGGCAAGCAGCGGTTCCGGCATCAACCCGTTGTAACTAAAAGAAAACCCGTTCCACGCTCTGTCGCATGGAACGGGTCGGAGTGCCGGTAGACGATTGGCTAGGGGGCGCCTTTTGCGGCGGCTTCGCCCTAAAGCGCGATCGTCTTGCCGGATTCGGTATCGGCGGTGAGCGCCGCGATGAACTGGCGGCAGTAATTTTCCGCCGTGGAGGTGAAGACCGAAGCCACCAGCTTCTCGAAGCGCTGGCGACGCTCATCCAGGCCCATGGCCAGACCCTGGCAGATCGCCTCGGCGATCTCCTCCGAATCATAGGGGTTCACCAGCAACGCGGCGTCGCCCATCTCCTCGGCCGCACCGGCGAATTGCGAGAGCACCAGCACGCCTGGATCGGCCGGATCCTGGGCCGCGACATATTCCTTGGCCACCAGGTTCATGCCGTCGCGCAGGGGCGTCACCAGCCCGATACGCGCCGCGCGATAGAGCCCGGCGAGCGCGGTCCGGCTGACCGCCCGGGTCATATAGCGCAGCGGTGTCCAGTCGACCTCGCCGAAGCGGCCATTGACGTTGCCGGCAAGGTGGTCGAGCTCCCGACGCAGAGTCTGGTACTCAGCCACCTCCTCGCGGGATATGGCGGCAATCTGCAGATAATGCACGCGACCGCGCAGTTCCGGTTCATTGGCCAGCAGCTTGGCAAAGCCACGGAAGCGATGCGGCAGGCCCTTGGAATAATCCAGTCGATCGACGCCGATCACCAGGCTACGGCCGGCTAGGCTCGTCTCCATCCGCCGGCGCTCGACGCTACGCGTGGCGCGCTCGGCCAGTTGAGCGAAATGCTGGGCATCGATGCCGATCGGGACCACCATGGCGCGGCAATTGACGCCGACCATGTTGATGAAGCCGTCCTGGCGGATCTCCGCGCCCAGCATGCGGCGCACCGCGTTACGGAAATCGTTGAGATGCTCGTCGGTCTGGAAGCCCACCACATCGTAGGTGCAGAGCGCGCGCAGCAGATCCTTGGCCGGCGGCAGCACGGCGAAGACGCTGGCCGGTACGAAGGGCACGTGCAGGAAGAAGCCCAGCTTGTTCTTGACGCCCAGCGCCCGCAGCTCCGCGGCCAGCGGGATCAGGTGATAGTCGTGAATCCAGACGATGTCGTCCGGCTGCAGCAAGGGGGCGAGGGCCGCGGCATAGGCCTTGTTGACCCTGATATAACCCGCGTAATCCTCGCGCTTGAAATCGATCAGCCCCAGGCGGAAATGCAGCAGCGGCCACAGCGTCGAATTGGCGAACCCGACATAGAAACGCTTGTGGTCCTGCTCGCCGAGATCGATCGTCGCATAGGTGATGCCGTCGGCTTCCTCGATCTGGGGATGCGTCGCGGTCTTGCGTGCCGTCTTGCCGCTCCAGCCGAACCAGAGGCTGCCCGGCGTCAGCGCATCGGCAACCGCCACGGCCAGGCCGCCGGCCTGGGTGCCACGCTTGGCGGGATCAGGCACCCGATTGGACACGATGACCAGGCGGCCTTGGTCACGCTTCGGCTGGCCACCGTGACGCGCCGGCAGGGACGGCGTCATCTTATCGATCACCGGGTTCGTCGAGGAAGTCCACAAGATCGCCTGTCTCCTGTCTCAGGCGGCGCGAAGCCAGGCCGTACAACGACTTGGAAGCGCCGAAGATTGGGGGAAAGTGCGCTCGCCAGCGGTGGATGACCCTGGCATCCGCCGCCCCGCATGACGCTAAACCTTACGGTTCCGCCGCAATAGCAACCCCTCGGGTTCGCTAAAGTTCCGCCATAGCCGGATTCCTGACACGAAAAAGGCGGAACCCTGCCACGGTTCCGCCTTATTCCTTAAGCCCAGCCCGGGTTTAACGGGCTATTTGTCGAGGGCTGCGATCAGCTCGGGCACGGCCTGGAACAGGTCGCCGACATAGCCGTAATCGGCGATCTGGAAGATCGGTGCGTCCTCGTCCTTGTTGATCGCGACGATGGTCTTGGCGTCCTTCATGCCGGCCAGGTGTTGGATGGCGCCGGAGATGCCAATGGCGATGTAGAGCTCGGGCGCCACCACCTTGCCGGTCTGGCCGACCTGATGGTCATTGCCGATGAAGCCCGAATCGACGGCGGCCCGGCTTGCGCCGATCGCGGCGCCCAGCTTGTCGGCCAAGGGCTCGAGCAGCTTGAAGTTCTCGGCACTGCCGAGGCCGCGGCCGCCGGAGACGACGACGCGCGCCGCCGCGAGGTCGGGCCGCGCCGATTGCGTGATCTCGGCCGAGACGAAGCGGCCATTGCCGGTTTGCGCGGCTATGCTGACACCCTCGACCGGCGCATTGCCGCCTTCCGTGCCGACAGGATCGAAGCTTGCGGCGCGGACGGTCAGGCATTGCTTCGCATCCGAAGACTTCACCGTCGCCAGCGCATTGCCGGCGTAGATCGGCCGGACGAAGGTCGTGGCATCGACGATGCCGGAGATGTCGCTGATGGGCTGCACATCGAGCAAGGCCGCGGCCCGCGGGATCACATTCTTACCGAGCGCCGTCGCCGCGGCCAGAATGTGGCTGTATCCGGGGGCCAACCCCACCAGCAGCGCCGCCACCGGCTCGGCCAGCGCATGGTCGTAGGCCGCATCCTCGGCCGTCAGCACCTTGGCCACGCCCGGCAGCCTGGATGCGGCGGCCGAGGCGGCGCCCAGATCCTTGCCGGTCAGCAGGACATGGACCTCGCCCAGCTTGGCGGCTGCGGCAATGGCGCTGCGGCTCGGCTGCTGGATCTGGACGCCATCGAATTCGATCAGGACCAGGACGCTCATGTCAGATCACCTTTGCTTCGGTCTTGAGGGCCTGGACCAGTTCGGCGACCGAGCCCAGCTTGCGGCCGGCCGACCGCGTGGGCGGCGATGCCACCTTAAGCGTGGTGAGCCTTGGTGCCGGATCGACGCCGAGATCGGCGGGCGTGATCGTCTCCAGCGGCTTCTTCTTGGCCTTCATGATGTTGGGCAGGCTGGCATAGCGCGGCTCGTTGAGGCGCAGATCGGTGGTCACCACCGCCGGCAACGTCAGCGCCAGGGTTTCGAGGCCGCCATCGATCTCGCGGGTGACCGTGGCCTCATTGCCCGAGATGTCCAGCTTGCTGGCGAATGTCGCCTGTGGCCAGCCCAGAAGCGCCGCCAGCATCTGGCCAGTGGCGTTCATGTCGTCGTCGATCGCCTGCTTGCCCATGACGACCAGGCTCGGCTGCTCCTTGTCGACCAGCGCCTTCAACAGCTTGGCGACGGCCAGCGGCTGCAGCTCGACATCCGTCTGCACCAGGATCGCCCGGTCGGCGCCCATCGCCATGGCGGTGCGCAGGGTCTCCTGGCATTGGGCCAGGCCCAGGGAAACGGCGACAATCTCCTTGGCGATGCCCTTCTCCTTCAACCGCACCGCCTCTTCCACCGCGATCTCGTCGAACGGGTTCATCGACATCTTGACGCCGGAGGTTTCGACGCCCGAGCCATCGGGCTTGACCCGGACCTTGACGTTGTAATCGACGACACGCTTCACAGGGACGAGCAGCTTCATCCTGGCCTCCAGGAACGACGGTTAGGGCGGTTTTATAGGCGACGGGACGAAGGTGCGGCAAGCCATGCAACCGATAAAAAGGGCGGCAGGATCACTCCCGCCACCCTGTCTTGTCAGATGACCTGTCTTGTTGGATGAAGCGGCCCGTGGATTAGGACGGGATCATCCAATGGAAGACGTATTGCTGCAGCAACACGATGATCGCCAGGATGATCGTCATGATGATGCTGTGCTTGAAGGTCTTGGAGAAGACCACGCCTTCCTGACCCTTGAGGTCTGTGACCGAGACGCCCGTCGCGATGTTCTGCGGCGAGATCATCTTGCCCATGACGCCGCCCGAGGAGTTGGTGGCGGCGATCAGGATCGGGTTGAGGTTGAGCTGGTGTGCCGCCACGACCTGCAAATTGCCGAACAGCGCGTTACCCGAGGTATCGCTGCCCGACAGGAACACGGCGACCCAGCCCAGGAAGGCCGAGACGATCGGGAAGAACAGGCCCACGCTCGCGGCGGCAAGGCCCAGCGTGTAATTCATGCCCGAATAGTTCATGAGATAGGCCACGCCGAGGATCAGCGCCACGGTGACGATGGCGATCCAAGCCTGCTTGAAGGTCGCCCCGACCGCCGTGAAGAAGCCACCGACGCCAATGCCGGTCCACAACCCCACGATGATCGCCGAGACCAGGATCGCCGTGCCTGTCGCCAGCGGCTGGAAGTCCCAGACGGCGGCATAGGGCGCATTATTGTAGAGCGTGATCGCAATCGCCTTGTCGAGGCCCGGCCATGGGATCTTGAGATCGCCGATCAGGAAGATCTTGAACACCGTCCAGATAATGACGACGACCGAGACGACGATCCACGGCATCCAGCCCTGCCAGGTTGGCACATGGCGGCTTTCCACCGAGGCACCGACCCTGGCCGCGACCTCGTCCGCCGCCTGGCTGCTGATATTGAGCGCGTAGGCCGGATCGTGCGCCGGCCGCCACATGGTCAGGAAGGAGACGGTGACGATCAGCGAGACCAGCGACGACAGCACGTCGGTCAACGCGTAGTTGATGTAGTTGGAGACGATGAACTGGGTGAGCGCGAAGCTGCCGCCGGCGACGAGCAGGACCGGGAACAATGCCTTGACCGATTTGCGCCCGCCATAGAAGGCCATGACGTAGAACGGCAGGATGAGGGCGATGATGGGCAGCTGGCGGCCGACCATCTGGCCGAGCGCGATATCCGACTGATGGGTGACGACGCCGAGCACGGTGATCGGCACGCCCAGCGCGCCGAAGGCGACCGGCGCAGTATTGAAGATCAGCGTGAAGGTCAGCGCCTCCAGGGGCGCGAATCCGACCATGATCAGGAGCGCGCTGGTGATGGCAACCGGCGTGCCGAAGCCGGCAATGCCTTCGAGCAACGCACCGAAGCAGAAGCCGATGACGACCAGCACGATGCGCCGGTCATTGGGCATATGTTCGAGGATCCAACGGCGGAAGGCGTCGAAACGACCGGTTGCCAGGGCAATGTTGTAGAGCAGCAGTGCGTTGAACACGATCCACATGACCGGCCACAGCGCGAACACCATGCCGGCCACGGTCGCGTTGAAAGCCAGGCCCGTGGGCATCTGCCAGACGCCGATCGCGATGATCAGCGCCACGATCAGGCCGGCCAATGAGGCCTGCCAGGCGGGACGACGCACCACGCCGAGCAGGACGATGACAGTGAGGATGGGTAAGGCTGCGATGAGGAAGGATAGAAACAGATTACCGCCGACAGGCGTCAGTAATTGATGAAACATGCGCTGGCCCCCTGTTGATTTTTTATTGGGATAGACGAAACGCGTTTGTGTTTTTTAGCACGTTTAATGCAGCTTGCCGAGTACCTCTGGTTTAGGTCCCCCAGTAGCCCAATCGAGCAGTTCCACGGTGTGGACAACGGGAAGGGCCGTTCCATTCCCGATTTGGGTGAGGCAGCCGATATTTCCCGCCGCCACGGCAACTGGCTGGATTCGCTCGATATTCCGGACCTTCAAGTCGCGCAGGGCGG
The DNA here is from genome assembly GCA_035491935.1 of Allostellaceae bacterium. Lineage (GTDB taxonomy): Bacteria > Pseudomonadota > Alphaproteobacteria > ATCC43930 > CGMCC-115725 > DATJJW01. The sequence goes on from DATJJW010000253.1 coordinate 8,709, forward strand.
TCGCCATCTCCGGTTGCATGATGTTGTAGGTTCCTGCCGAACCGCAGCAGAGATGGCCGTCGGGAATATCGGCCACCTGGAACCCGGCGGCCTCCAGCAGGGCCTTGGGCTGGGTCCTGACCTGCTGGCCATGCTGCAGCGAACAGGCGCTGTGATAGGCGATGGGACCGGCAAGAAGACCCGGCTTCGCGGGCATAAGCCCCAACTCGCCCATCAACTCGGCGATGTCGCGGGTGCGCGCCGAAACGGCCGCGGCCTTGGCGGCGTAAGCCGCGTCATCCCGCAGCATGAAGCCGTAATCCTTGACCGTGGTGCCGCAGCCCGAGGCGTTGATGACGATGGCATCGAGCTCGCCCCGCTCGATCATCGGCGCCCAGGCATCGATATTGGCCTGCGCATAGCCATGGCTGTCCTGTCCCAGGTGATGGGTGAGCGCGCCGCAGCAGCCGCTGCCCGGCGCCACCACGACCTCGCAGCCATGACGGGTGAGCAGGCGGATCGTGGATTCGTTGATCGCGGGTGCCAGCACCTTCTGCGCACATCCGACCATCAGCGCCACGCGGGCCCGCCGCACGCCCTCGGCCAGGAACACCTGCGGCTGGTCGGTGGGCGAGGCTGCGGGCAGCGAGGCCGGCGCCAGGCTCAGCATGGCCTTTACCCTGGACAGCAAGGTCGGATGTCCCAGCGATGTCGCCGGTTTCATCAGCCCCAGGAACGGCTTCACCAGCCTTGCCCCCAGCAGCGCCAGCCGGAACACGGCCGGCTTTGGCAGCACCAACCCCAGCACCCGGCGCAACAGCCTGTCGGGCCAAGGCCTTGAATAATGCCGCTCGATATAGACCCGGGCATGGTCGACCAGATGCATGTAATTGACGCCGGACGGACAGGTCGTCATGCAGGAAAGGCAGGAAAGGCAGCGGTCGACATGCTGCACCGTCTCCGCCGAGGGCGGCTTGCCGCTCTCCAGCATGTCCTTGATCAAATAGATGCGGCCGCGCGGGGAGTCGTTCTCGTCGCCCAGCAGGACATAGGTCGGGCACGTCGCGGTGCAGAAGCCGCAATGGACGCAGTTGCGCAGGATGCCCTCGCTGGAGGCCATATGCGGGTCACGCAGCTGTTCGGGCGTGAATTGGGTCTGCATGGTCTAGAGGCCCCGCTGCATGCGGCCGGGATTGAGGATGCCCAGCGGGTCGAAGCCCTGCTTGACCCGGGCATGGAGCGCATCGAGCGCCGCCGGCACCGGCTGGAACGGCTGCACTTCCTCACGTAACGGCGACGGTGCCCGCATCAGCGTCGCATGGCCGCCATATCGCGCGACCGCATCGCGGATCGGCCCGGCCGCCCCGCCCGGCGCATCCGTCGCCAGCCAAAGCAGCCCGCCGGCCCAGTCGTAGAAGTGATCCACGGCCCCGGCTGCCTCGGCGACAGCGGCGGCTTGGCTCGGTGCGGTGCAGATGCGCCACAGCGCCGTGTCCGGCGACAATGACGGCAACAGGCAGCCGCCCCGGCCGACATCCTGCCAGAAGGCCAGGCTGTCGGCGTGGCTGAGATAGAGCGGCTCCGCACCCGCGCGCCGCAGCAGCGCCTCGACCTCGCCCCGGCGGAATTCGACCGACGGCACCGGCCCTTCCAGCCGCAGCGCGGTCACGGCGCGGCCGGCTTGCGCCGTCGCCGCCACTGCCACCGCCGCCACCGCCGCCACTGCCGAGCGCGCCGCGGCTGCGGCCGGCAGATGCGCCGCCGCCGTCACCTCGTTCGGGCCATTCAATGCCTCGGCCAGGAGGGCCAGTGCCGCACGATCGTCGAGCCCCGAGGCCGCAAGCGTGCAGGAGGTTTCGGGCCTCGGCAGCACCTTGACCGTAATCTCGGTCAGCACGGTGAGCGTGCCCATGGAGCCCGCCATCAGCTTGCAGAGGTCGTAGCCGGTGACGTTCTTCACGACCTTGGCCCCGGCCTTGTAGGCCTCGCCACGCCCATTGATGCCGGCGAAGCCCAGGAAATGATCGCGCGCCGCCCCGGCGGTCAGGCGCCGGGGCCCGGCGATATTGCAGGCGATGACACCACCGATCGTGGGGCCAGCGCCAATATCGCCCGCGAGCAGCCCCTGCCAGCCATGGGGCTCGAAGGCCAGCATCTGGTCGTGCTCGTCCAGCAGCCGGGCGATCTCGGATAGCGGCGTGCCGGCGCGCGCGGTCAGGAACAGCTCCGACGGCTCGTACTCCAGAATGCCGGCAAGACCGGAGAGGTCGAGCCCATGGGCCGCCTCGACGGCATAGCCCAATCCGGCCTTGCTGCCGGCGCCCTTGATCGCGAGCGGCACCTTGTCCTGGGCCGCCCAGGCGACGATGTCGCGCGCCTCATCCTGGTCGCCCGGTCGGAAGAACTGCATGAAAAGGCTATCCCATCAAAAACGGGCCCGTCAAAACCGGGGAAGTTCGGGAAAACGGGTCTGACCGGCATGGACATGCACGCGCCCCAGCTCGGCACAGCGGCAAAGCTGCGGGAAGACCTTGCCGGGGTTGAGCAGGGCCGAGCCGTCGAAGGCGCATTTCAGCCGCTGCTGTTGCGCCAGATCATCCGGCCCGAACATCGTATCCATCAGATCGCGCTTCTCGACGCCGACGCCGTGCTCGCCGGTCAGCACGCCGCCGACCTCCACGCACAGCTTCAAGATGTCGGCGCCAAAGGCTTCGGCGCGGTCGAGCTCGCCCGGTCTGTTAGCGTCGTACAGGATCAGTGGGTGCAGATTGCCGTCGC
>DATJJW010000254.1:0-18075 GCA_035491935.1 Allostellaceae bacterium
AGCTGCAGAATGCCGAACGCGTGGCCTATGATCGCGGCATGGCCGAGGGCGAGCAGGCGGCGTTCGGCCGGATCGAGGCGCGGCTGGCGGCGGCGACCGAATCCCTGGGCTACGTCCTGCGCGATGCCGCGCGCGAGCAGAAGACGGAGATCGCCCGCATCGAGACCCAGGCGGCGGGCCTCGTCATGCTATGCCTCAACAAGATGTTTCCTCTATGCTCGACCCTGACGGGTACGAAGGAGATCGAGGCGCTGATCCGCGAAGCCTTCACCCAGGCCCTGGATGAGCCGCGCATCGTGGTACGCTGCGCCGCCGGGTTGCGCGATATGCTCGAACCCAGGGTGGCGGAAAGTGCCGCGGCGGCGGGCTATGAGGGCCGGCTGAGCGTCATCGGCGCCCCAGATCTGCCTGAGACGGATTGCCGGGTCGAATGGGCGGCAGGCGGCATCAGCCGTGATGTCGGCGCCTTCCTGGCCGCGACGGAAACCGCGATACGCCAGGCCTTCCCGGCGGTCGAGGTGCCCGAGGCACCTCAGCCAGCAGCCCCCCTGCCGGCGGAAACAGCCCCTGAGACATTTGCGCCCGAATCCAAGGCGCCTGAAGCACCTGAAACCGACATCCCAGTGGAAACTGGCACAGTGGAATCCGGCACGGCGGAATGTAGCCCGGCGGAATCTGGCCCGACCGAGGGCGTCAAGGAGATCAAGGAATGAGCGGCAGCAGCGACGACATGCTCCATCTTTCGGAGCTGGACACCGACGGCAAGATGCCGCCGCCCGACACCAAGGCGCCGCAGAACGCCAAGGAACTGGAAGCCGTCTACGAGATCCCGGTCCAGGTCTCGGCCGTGCTGGGACGGGCCACCATGCAGGTGAGCCAGCTCCTGAAGCTCGGCCGCGGCGCCGTGGTCGAGCTCGACCGCAAGGTCGGCGAGGCGATCGACATCTATGTCAACAACCGCCTGGTCGCACGCGGCGAGGTCGTGGTGGTCGACGAGAAGCTCGGCGTGACCATGACCGAGATCGTCAAGTCGGAGCGGAGCTGATCCGGCCATGGCCAAGCCCGGCAGCCGTTCGATGCCTGCAGGTCCGCTATCCGAGCGCCCCATGCCCGAGCTGCGGGTCGACACCCGCACCGGCGCCCTGAGCGCAGCCCCGGGGAGCGTGGCCGCGTCCCAGAAGCCCATCGGCGAGAAGCCGGATGCCGAGAAGCCCTCGCCGGTCGACAAGAACGCCGATTTCGAGATCGGCCCGCTGGTCGAAAGCGAACGCGACTGGGCGAGCATCGGCGGCATCGCCATCGGCCTGGTGCTGGTGCTGAGTGCCATGGTGCTGGGCGGCGCGCTGCCGGCCTATGCCGATCTGCCCGCCTTCCTGATGGTGTTCGGCGGCACCGCGGCCGTTACGCAGATCAGCTTCTCGATGGAAGACACCCGCAACCTGCCGGGCATCCTGCGCACCGCCTTCCTGCGCCGCCATCCCGACCCCTCGGAAGCGGCGATGCGGCTGGTGGCGCTGGCCGACAAGGCGCGCGGCGGCGGCTTCTTCGCCTTGGAGAGATACCTGCCGCAGCTGGGCGACGATCCGTTCCTGGTCAAGTCGATGGCGCTTATCGTCGACAATACGGATGCGACGACGATCGAGAGCGAGCTGCGCGTCGAACTGCAGGCGACGATCCAGCGCCATGGCCGTGCCGCCGCCATGTTGCGCCGTGCCGGAGAAGTGGCGCCGGCCATGGGCCTGATCGGCACGCTGATCGGCCTGGTGCAGATGCTGCTCAACCTCGACAACCCATCCAGCATCGGCCCCGCCATGGCGGTCGCCATCCTGGCCACGCTCTATGGCGCCATGCTGGCGAACATGGTGCTGCTGCCGCTCGCCCACAAGCTGGAACGCAACACCCATGCGGAGGCTCTGATCGCCAATCTGACGATCATGGCCGCCGTGTCGATCGCGTTCCAGGAGAACCCGCGCCGGACGGAGGTGGTGTTGAACAGCATCCTGCCGCCGGTCGACCGCATCGCGTTTTTTGATTGAACCGCATGAACGGACAAGGATCGTAACCATGCGACTGCTCATCGTCGGCCCACTTTCGGGCTATATCAGCGCCGCCAGCAAGATTGCGATGGCGCGCGGGGCCAAGGTCGTGCAGGTCGACGACATCGAGCGCGGCATGACCCTGCTGAGAGGCGGCCAGGGAGCGGACGTCATCATGATCGACATCAAGCTGGATGTCGGCCATATGATCCGCGCCCTGAAGGACGAGCGCATCCACGTGCCGGTCGTCGCCTGCGGCATCGGCGCCGACACCGGTGCCGCCGTGCGCGCCATCAAGGCCGGCGCCAAGGAATACATCCCCCTGCCCCCGGACGCGCAGCTGATCGCAAGCGTGCTGGAGGCCGTGACGGCGGAAAGCCACGCCGTGATCTTCCGCGACCCGGCCATGGCCCAGGTGTTGCGTTTCGCCGATCAGGTGGCGCCCTCGGATGCCAGCGTGCTGGTCACCGGCGAATCCGGCACCGGCAAGGAGGTGATGGCCCGCTACATCCATCGCCGCTCGCGCCGCGCCGGCCAGGCCTTCATCTCGGTCAACTGTGCCGCCATTCCGGAACAGCTGCTGGAATCCGAACTCTTCGGCCATGAGAAGGGCGCCTTCACCGGCGCCGTCGCCCGGCGCCTCGGCAAGTTCGAGGAGGCCAATGGCGGCACGCTGCTCCTGGACGAAGTGACCGAGATGCATCCGCGGCTGCAGGCGAAGCTGCTGCGCGCGATCCAGGAGCGCGAGATCGACCGGGTCGGCGGCACGCAGCCGGTGCGCGTCGACATCCGCCTCATCGCGACCTCGAACCGCAACCTGGAAGAAGCCGTGCGCAACGGCGATTTCCGCGAGGACCTCTATTTCCGCCTCAACGTCGTCAATCTGGCCTTGCCGCCGCTACGCGAGCGTCCGCGCGACGTCGAGCTCCTGGCCGAGCATTTCGCCAGGAAATATGCCGAACAGAACGGCTACGACTACAAGGGCCTGTCGGACAATGCTCGGACGGCGCTGCAGCGCCATCATTGGCGCGGCAATGTCCGCGAGCTGGAGAACACAGTGCATCGCGCGGTACTGCTCTCGGGCGACACCATGATCGACTTGGAGGCCATCCTGCTGACCGGTGCCGCCACGAAGGCGGCGCCCGAGGCCGGCCTCGCCGCCACCGCCGTCGCGATCACCGAAAGCGGCCAGCCCGCGGTTTCGACCCTGGTCGGCCGCACCGTGGCCGATGTCGAGCGCGATTTGATCCTGGAGACGCTGCAACACTGCCTGGGCAACCGCACCCATGCGGCCGGCATCCTCGGCATCTCGATCCGCACCTTGCGCAACAAGCTTCAGCAATACCGCGAGGAAGGCACCTTGGTGCCGATGCCCGGCGAGCCGGAAGCGGCGCGGGTCTGAGTGGGCGGAACGGCGATCCGACGGTCAGATAGATGACAGGCAGATAGATGGCGGAGACCTCATCTCCTCTGGTGCGCCTGCCGGCAGAGCTGCCGCCATGGTCGAAGAACATCCTCGGCGCGATCATGCGCGGCGAAATCGCGATGGCGCTGGGCGTCGTCGCGATCCTGGTCGTGCTCATCCTGCCCATGCCCAGGATGCTGCTCGACATCTCGCTCGCCATGTCGATCACCTTCTCGGTGCTGATCCTCATGGTCGTGCTGTTCATCGAAAAGCCGCTGGATTTCTCGTCGTTCCCGACCATCCTGCTGCTCTCGACCATGCTCCGGCTGTCGCTCAACCTGGCCTCGACCAGGTTGATCCTGGGTCATGGCAATGAGGGGACGGCGGCGGCCGGCAAGGTGATCGAAGCCTTCGGCCAGTTCGTGATGTCGGGCAATTTCGTCATCGGCGTGATCGTGTTCGCGATCCTGGTGACGGTGAACTTCGTCGTCATCACCAAGGGTTCCGGCCGTATTGCCGAAGTGGCCGCGCGCTTCACCTTGGACAGCTTGCCCGGCAAGCAGCTCGCCATCGACGCCGATCTCGGCGCCGGCATGATCGATGAGATGACGGCAAGGAAGCGCCGTTCCGACCTCGAAGCCGAAAGCGCCTTCTTCGGCGCCATGGACGGTGCGTCGAAATTCGTGCGCGGCGACGCGGTCGCCGGCCTCATCATCACCGGCATCAACATCGTCGCCGGCATCATCATCGGCGTCGTGCAGCGGAACATGCCGCTCAGCTCGGCGCTCAACACCTACACCATCCTGACCGTCGGCGACGGTCTGGTTTCGCAGATCCCGGCGCTGGTCGTCTCGACCGCCGCCGGTATCATGGTGTCGAAGGGCAATATCCGCGGCTCCGCTGACCAGGCGATCTTCGGCCAGTTCTCGGCCCATCCGATGGCGCTGGGCATGGCCTCGTTCCTGGCCTGCCTGCTGGCGCTGATGCCCGGCATCCCGATGTTCCCGTTCCTGATGCTGGGCACCATCGCCGGCTGGGGCGCTTACATGGCGCCGAGGCTCAAGGCCAAGCGCGAGGCGGCGCTGAACGCCGATATCGCCGCGGCCGCCCCGGCGGCACCGGTCAAGGAAGAACCGATCACCACCGCGCTGCAGATCGACATGGTGCGGCTGGAGCTGGGCTACGGGCTGCTGCCGCTGATCAACGACGAACGCGGCACGCGGCTCACCGACCAGATCAAGGCGCTGCGCCGCCAGCTTGCCGGCGACATGGGCTTCATCATGCCGGCGGTGCGCATCCAGGACAATTTGCAGCTCCCGGCCAACAGCTACGTCATCCGCATGAAGGAGATCGAGGCGGGCCGTGGCGAGGTGCGCGTCAACATGCTGCTGGTCATGGATCCGCGCGGCGAGCCGATCACCCTGCCCGGCGAGCGCACGGTCGAGCCGACCTTCGGCCTGCCCGCCATGTGGGTGGCCGAGCATCTGCGCGAGGAGGCGACGTTCCGTGGCCTGACCGTCGTCGATCCACAGACGGTCATCACGACGCATCTGACCGAGCTCATCAAGGACAACATGCCGGAGCTGCTGTCCTACAGCGAGACGCAGAAGCTCCTGAACGAGGTCGACAAGGACCATCAGAAGCTGCTGGGCGAGCTGGTGCCGGCGCTGATCTCGACCGGCGGCATCCAGCGCGTGCTGCAGAACCTGCTGCAGGAGCGCGTGTCGGTCAGGGATCTTCCGACCATCCTCGAAGGCGTATCGGAAGCCTGCGGCTACACGCGCAACATCACCTCGATCACCGAGCATGTCCGCGCGCGTCTCGCCCGCCAGATCAGCGACAACAACACCGGCGAGGGCGGCTACATCCCTCTCGTCACCCTCTCCCCGCAATGGGAGCAGACCTTCGCGGAATCGATCGTCGTCCATGGCGAGGAGCGGCAGCTCTCCATGCCGCCATCCAAGCTCCAGGAGTTCATCGCCGCGATCCGCCAGACCTACGAACGCTTCGCCATGGTCGGCGAAACGCCAGTACTGCTGACCAGCCCGACCGTGCGCCCCTATGTCCGTTCGATCATCGAACGTTTCCGCGCCAGCACGGTGGTGATGTCGCAAAACGAGGTCCATCCGAAGGCGCGCATCAAAACCTTAGGACAATTATAAGAATGCGGGCTTCACTATGGGTTCGGGCCCAATTCCGGGGATGCGGGCGTAACGAGCAGGATATGCGCCGCATGACGACCCGCCGGCGCGAAAGTAAGGCCGCATGAGGCTGAAGACATTCACCGCTGCCTCTCTGGCCGAGGCAATGACCATGGTCCGCGACGCCTTCGGCGACGACGCGATCATCGTCTCGACCGAAGAGAGCGAATTCGGCTTCAAGATCGTCACCGCCGTCGAGGAACCCTTCGAGGACGAGTTCAACGGCTTCGGCACCTTCGGCGCCGATCATTACGCGACCGATCCCGCCGCCGATCCGGTCGAGATCATCCATGAATCGCTGCTGAACCAAGGCCTGCCCTCGACGTTGATGGAGCGCCTGATCGAGGCAAGCTTCACCGCCGGTTCAGACCAGCCGATCGAGGCGCTGACCGGGGCCTTGCGCCTGGTCTTCCAGTTCCGCCCGCTGCAGGAGGATTATCGCCCCGGCCAGGCGCTCATGCTGGTCGGCATGCCCGGCAGCGGCAAGACCGTGACCGTCGCCAAGCTGGCCGCGCGCGCCGTCTTCGCCAACCACAAGGTCCGGCTGATCACCGCCGACACGGTACGCGCCGGGGCGGTCGAACAGCTCGACGCCTTCGCCCGGCTGATGAAGGTGCCGCTGCATACGGTCGAGACCGGACGCGAATTGGGCGAGATCCTGGGCCGCGCCGATCCCGACGAGCTGGTCCTGGTCGATTCGCCCGGCACCAACCCTTATTCGGTGAACGAGATGGCCGAGCTGGCCGGACTGGTACGCGGCCAGCCGATCGAGACCGTCCTGGTCCAGGCGGCGGGCATGGATTCGGCCCAGGCCATCGACCAGGCGCGCAGCTTCTCCGCCTTGGGCTGCTCGCGCCTCCTGGTCACCCAGCTCGACATGACCCGACGCTATGGCGCCATGCTGGCCGGCGCCGATGCCGCACGCCTGCCCTTCTGCGATTTCAGCAATACGGCTGCCATTCATGAAGGGCTGACCTTCATCGATCCGGGCCGGATGGCAAGCATGCTTCTCCCGCAATTTGCGGCTGCACAGGCCGCGCCCTCCGCTCCCGATCCGACGACCCAATCGGCGTTTCAAGGTTACCGTTCATGACCACCTCGACCGATACCCCGGCCTCGACCGATCAAACGGCGCAGGCACCTTCGCAGCCGGCAATCCCGCAGGCGGCGCCCGTCGTGGTTCCGACCAACCTCTACGCCATCGCCTCGGGCAAGGGCGGCGTCGGCAAGACCTGGTTCTCCTGTACGCTCGCCCATGCGCTGGCCCGGGCCGGGCGCAAGGCGTTGCTGTTCGACGGCGATCTGGGGCTGGCCAATGTCGATGTGCAGCTGGGCGTCATGCCGCGCAAGGATCTGGGGACAGTGCTATCCGGCCGCGCCACCCTGGCCGAAGCGATCACGCCCTTCCCCGATGGCGGCTTCGACATCGTCGCCGGCCGTTCCGGCACCGGCTCGCTCGCTCATGTCGCGCCCTCGCGCCTGGCGGGCCTACGCAACGATCTGGGCGCCTTGTCGCATAATTACGACTGCGTACTGATGGATATGGGCGCCGGCATCGAGCGCACCATCCGCTCCTTCACCAACCAGGCGCGTGCCTGCTTCGTGCTGACCACGGACGAACCGACGGCCATCACCGATGCCTATGCCTTCATCAAGGTGACCGCCATGGAGCGGCCCAACGCCGACATCCGGGTCGTGGTCAACATGGCGAGCTCTTTGGCGGATGGCGAACGCACCTATGGCGTGCTGCTGCGCGCCTGCCGGGAATTCCTCAAGATCGAGCCGACGCTGGCCGGCGTCATCCGCCGCGATTCCTATGTCCGCGAAAGCATCCGCAAGCAGACCTCGCTGCTCACTCGCTTCCCCAACAGCGACGCGGCCGCCGATATCGAGGCCGTCGCCCACCAGTTCCTGAAACTGGCCTGAGCGCGGGCGGGAAGCGGCCGGCGTCCATGAGCTTCACGCCATGAGCCTCACGCCATGAGCCTCACGCTATGAGCCTCACTGGTGCACCGCTGCCGCTGCCGTCCAGCGTGACATCGGCCAGCCCGGCCGCCGATGTGCCCGAAGCGGTGGTGCAGGTCCTGGCGGTACGCCAGCCCGGCGCGCCCGGCCTCTCGTCCCAGGAGGCGCTGAACGCCGCCACCGGCCCCGGCAATGTGCTGAGCGGCCAAGTGACGGAGCTGACCCTGAACGGCACGGCGACGCTGGTGACGGCGTCCGGCGCCGAGATCACCATGCACAATCTGCCGACCCAGCTGATGCAGCTGGGGTCTGCGGTCACGCTGCGCATCGCCAGCCAGCAGCCGGTGCTGCAGGCGACGCTGCTGCAGATCGACGGCAAGCCGGTAGCGGGATTGCTAGCCCGTGCGGCACTGGCGGCCGGTGGCACCCTGAACACCCCCGCGGCCGGCGTGCCGGGCACCCCGGCAGTAGCCCCCTCCTTGGCCAACGCCGCGCCGCCGCCGAATCTGGCGGCGCCGTCGCTGTCCCAGGCCGCAGCCTCGCCGCTCATCGACAGTACGCTCGCGGTCGTGGCCTCGCTGGTGGCGTCCGTCGAGGGCAATCCGAGCGAAGCCGCGGCCTTGCTGGGCGCCGCAGCCTCGCTGCCGGGCGCCAATCCGGCCCTCGCCTCCACTCTGGCCGCCGGCCTCGCCCAAATGGCGCAAGACGGTACCAGCCCTCTACCGGCGCCCCAGCCCGGCATCGACGAATCCCTGCTGCATGCGCCGCTCCAGACCGGCAGCGGCTTCGGCAGCAGCGCCACGGTGATCGCGACCCTGATCCGCGCCGCCCTGCCCAGGCCCGGCGGCGTCGTTCCGCCGCTCGGCACGCGCTATGCGCTGGCCATCACCGCGATCGCCCCGCCCAGCGCGACCGCGACCGAAGCCACCGACGCCAGTGCGGCTGATGCCGCTGCGACCGATACCAGCGTGACCGATGCCAGCGCGACCGATGCCGGTGACATACCGCCGATGCCGGCACCGCCATCTCCGGCCATGGGCGGAGCCGCATCGCAGCCGGCACCCCAGACTGCGATCGACAGCGCCAATTTCGTGCCGCAGGTGACGATCCTGGCCGGCCGAGTCACGGCCACCAATGCCAATGGCACCATCGAAATCGACACGGCGCTGGGCACGTTGTCCCTGCCGACACCGGACACCCCGGTCCTGACCGGCAGCGCCGTGCAATTGCGGGTCTCCGCCGTGGCGCCGCCCTTACCCGGCATACGCACGAACCTGGCCGAAGCGTCAAGCGCCGCGGCCACCGGCACTGCAAAGCAGACGATCAGTCCTTTCGCGGCGGCCCTGGAAGCGATGGCCGAGGCCGAGATCGGCGCCGATCCCTGGGCGCCAGGCGCGGACAGCCCCGGCACCAACCCGGCCGATGCCCCTCCGGTCGACGATCCGGCCCAGGCCGCGGCAGCCGCCGCCGCGGCCCAGAGCCTGCCGACGCAGCTCGGCCAGCTCTTCGCCATGCCGCCGACGGCGCTGGCCGCAGTGATCTATGGCTTCCTGGCCGGGACCATGCCGTCACCGGCGCGGCGCTGGCCGGATTCGCCGGCTCGCAAGGCGCTGGAGGGTGCCGGCCGCGACGATCTGGTTGCCAAGCTCGACGGCGATGCCCACAGTATCGGCCAGACCCTGATATCCCAACCGCCGGCGCCTTGGCTGGTAACTACCCTGCCCTATCTCGGCCAGGCCTCGCTCGGCCCCGTCAAGGTCTACCGCCGGCAGGTCAGCGACGAGGAGAAGCAGGCGATCCGGGCCGGCAAGAGCGGCGAGCATTTCGTCATCGAGGTCGATTTGGCCAAGCTGGGCCCGATGCAATTCGAGGGGCTGGTGCGCGAGCGCCGCTTCGATCTGGCGCTACGTACCCGCCAGCCGCTGCATGCCGACCTGCAGCAGGCGATCCGCCGCGCCTATGCCGACATACTGGGTGCCGGCGGCTATGGCGGCGAACTGACCTTCGCGCGCACCATCGCCTTTCCACTCGTCTCGCCGATCCAGACAACCCCACATCGCGAGGTCAGCGCCTGATCGCGCCATCCTTGCCAGAGCACATTACAGGCAAGATGACGCGAGTGTTGACGAGCGCCAGCCGCTTCGCCAAGGTGCGCGCGCCCATGATCTGGACACCCTCATACACGCGACCGCATACGGCGTCGGGAGCGGCTTAATGCGCCGACTGATCCAGCGTTTGAAGCCGGTCGTGGTCGGCAAACCGCTCAACGCGCTCGCCGCTGACGTCCACCGCTCGATGGCGCTCGCCGCCTTCGTCGCCTGGGTCGGGCTGGGCGCGGACGGGCTATCCTCGGCCAATTACGGGCCGGAGGAGTCCTTCCTGGCGCTGGGCGCCAACACCCATCTCGCCCTCTACCTCGCCATCGCCACCGCGCTCACCGTGTTCCTGATCTCGTTGGGCTACAACGAGGTGATCGCGCTCTTCCCCTCCGGCGGCGGCGGCTACAAGGTGGCGACGACGCTGATCGGTCCTTATGCCGGGCTGGTCTCCGGCGCCGCCCTCATCGTCGATTACGTGCTGACCATCGCGATTTCGGTGGCATCCGGTGTCGATGCCCTGTTCAGCCTGCTGCCATTGGGATTCCAGACCTTCAAGCTGGAGACCGAGGTCGTCATCACCCTGATGCTGATGGTGCTGAACCTGCGCGGCATGCGCGAGCCGCTCAAGGTGCTGGTGCCGATCTTCATCGGCTTCGTGCTGACCCATGGCGCGCTGATCGTCTACGGCATCGCCGTCCATGTGCCGATGATGCCGACCTTGCTGCCGGATACCTGGAGCCAGACCGTGGGCTTCGCGCACCAGATCGGCTGGCTCGGCGTGATCTCCCTGCTGCTCCGGGCCTATTCGCTGGGCGGCGGCACCTATACCGGCATCGAGGCCGTGTCCAACAACGTCAACACGCTGAAGGAACCGCGGGTCCGCACCGGACGCTGGACCATGGCCTACATGGCGCTCTCGCTCTCCTTCATGGCCGGCGGCCTGATCTTGCTCTACCTGCTCTGGCACACGGTGGCGATACCGGGCCAGACGCTGAATGCCGTCGTGTTCCAGCAGATCCTGGGCACGATCTGGGGCTTCGGCACCCGCGACAGCGAAATCGCCCTGCTGGTCGTGCTGGTCTTCGCCGCGCTGATCCTGTTCGTCGGCGCCAATACCGGCTTCCTCGGCGGCCCGGCGGTGCTGGCCAACATGGCCGCCGACCGTTGGGTCCCCTATCAGTTCAGCCAGCTTTCCAACCGCCTGGTGACCCAGAACGGTGTGCTGCTGATGGCGGGTGCCGCCATCGCGACTCTGCTGCTCACCGTCGGCGACGTCGACGTGCTGGTCGTGCTCTACAGCATCAATGTGTTCGTGACCTTCACCCTCTGCCTCCTGGGCCTTTGCGTCTATTGGTGGGGCCAGCATCGCAAGAAGGCGGCACACGCGCTGCGCCACCTGCTGCTGGCCGGCATCGCCTGCTTCGTCACCGGCTCGATCCTGCTGGTCACGGTCTACGAGAAGTTCCTGGAAGGCGGCTGGCTCACGGTCTGCGTCACCGGCTGCGTCGTGACCCTGGGCATCATGATCCGCCGCCATTACCGCATGACCGCGCGCGAGCTGGCCAAGGTCGATGCGCTATTCGCGACATCCGTACCGACGCATATCCGCCTGGTGCAGCCGCCACAGATCGACCCGGAGCAGCCGACCGCCGTGTTCCTCGTCGGCCGCTCGATCGGCGCCGGCATGCACACGCTGCTGTCGCTGCGCCGGCTCTTCCCGTCCCAGTTCAAGAATTTCGTCTTCCTGTCGGTGGGCGAGGTCGATTCCGAGAGCTTCCGCGGCAAGGAACGCCTGGCCTCGCTGCAGAAGGAAGTGAGCGAGACGCTCGATCATTTCGTGGCCTATTGCCATCAGCGCGGCCTGCCGGCGCGGACCTATAGCGGCTTCGGTCCCGACACGATCAACGAGATCAATTTGCAGGTCGACCAGATCCTGCGCGACTTCCCGAACAGCGTATTCTTCGCCTCGAAGCTGATCTTCAACGAGGACAACTGGTTCATCCGCCAGTTGCACAACGGCATCTCGCTCACCGTCCAGCAGCGCCTGCATCGGCGCGGCATCCCGATGGTGATCCTGCCGATGAATATTTAACGTTAACGCACGAAAATCCCGAGAAACTTTCGGCACTGTAAAGCGTTTACATCATGACATCGTATTGCACCAAGCCGCCCCGGCCTGGAAACGAGGCATGATGAGCACTTCCCCACAAAAAGAAACCGAAGCGCCCGCCGATGCGCAGGCGCAGACCATCGCCCGCATGCCCGGCCCGGCGCCCCGACGCGACCTGATGGAGCTGCTGCTGTCGATGGCACCGCGCCAGGACCTGCCGCTGCCGGACCGCAAGCCGCTGCGCCGCCGGCCGCTCTGAACGGCCGCATCGATCGCTCATTCGTTCGTCAATTCGGCGCGACCTGTCTCGAGGTCGGCGCTGCGCCTGCATTGCTGGCACCGGTGGGCATCGCCTCGGCCGGCGTGTTCTGCACCGGGGTGACCTGAGCCGGAATGGGATCGGCGCCGATGGGCGTGGCACCGGTGACGGGGCGTCCGACCGGAGAAGCACCGTCGGGACCGGGTTCGATCGGGACATCGGCCGTAGGCGGTGGCGGCAGGGTTGGCGGCTGCCCATCCGCGGGGCAAGGATGCTCTTCGCCGCGCGTATCGCAGATGCCGACATAGCGCAAATACCCGATCGCCTGCTGGGCGAGCCGGTCACTGGGCGGGGCATGGACGATGAAGCGGGCGGCGTAGAGCCGTTCGGTGCCGCCGATTGCTTTCAGCCATATGGTTTCAGGCTGATGGCTGTCGCTCGTCGCCGGGCAGGCATATTCCCAGATCGCGATCTTGTAGCCGTTCTCGAAGCCGTCGGCGATCGTGCCGGTGGTCCCGCCCGGGCAGGATCGCCGCCAGCGCGCGCCCTCATCGGCGGCGAACTGGGCAGGGTCCTGGCCGGCCATGCCGCTGTCGCCGGTCAGCGAGATCATTTCGCTCCAACCCGCAGCACTTTCGCCATCGGGCAAGAAGCTCGACATCTCCAGGCCGCCGCGTACGCTTTCCGGCCCGGCACTGAAGTCATGCGGGATCGGCACCAGGAAATTCTCGCCCTCATCCAGCGCCAAGGCCGGCACGACGGGCGCCAGCAGCAGCCAGGACGCCAGCACCAGAATGACGCGAGAAGAGCCGATCATGGATGTCGGGAATGGCGTCTATTTCTTACCCGATAGCGGCCCTGGGACCTCATGGGTCTTCAGCGTCTTCTCGGTGACGGCATCCGCCTCGATCAGGCGCACGCCGTAGCTCCATAGCCCAGCCACATGATGCAGCACCGACTGGCAGGTCTTCTCGTCGAGCAGCACGCCGTCATAGACCGTGTGGCGCAGCACCAGCATGCGGTCGCCAGCCATGTCGACATCGACGACCTGGATGTCGGGTTCGCGCCGCGACAGGTCGTAGTTGCGCGCAAGGTTGGCGCGCAGGTTGCGATAGCCCGCCTCGTCATGGATGGCGTCGACCACCATGGTCGGCTCCGACGCATCGTCGCGAATGTGGAACAGGCGGAACTTGCGCATCAGATGCGGGCTCAAGAACTGCAGGATGAAGCTCTCATCCCGGTAATTCGCCCAGGCATCGCGCAGCGTGCCATAGGGATCGCCATTGCCGGCGATCTCCGGGAACCATTCCCGGTCCTCCCCGGTGGGCTCGAGACAAATGCGCTTGATGTCCTCCATCATGGCGAAACCCAAGGCATAGGGATTGATGCCGCTGAAACGCCGGTCATCGAAATCCGGCTGGAAGACGACGGAGGTGTGCGAATGCAGGAATTCCAGCATTGCGCCCTCGCTGATCTGTCCGCTCTCGTAGAGCCGGTTCATGATCTCGTAGTGGACGAAGGTGGCGCAGCCTTCATTGACCATCTTGGTCTGCTTCTGCGGATAGTAGTACTGGGCGATGTTGCGCACGATCCGGCACAGCTCGCGCTCCCAGCTCTCCAGCATCGGCGCGTTCTTCTCGAGGAAATAGAGCAGGTTCTCCTCGGGCAGGCCCATACGCTTGATGCTGTCCTGGCGGACCTTGGTCAGCTCCTCGCCCTTCATCTCGCGGATCGATTCCGGGGTCGGCACCGTACGCCAAAGATCGTTGAAGGTCTCCTGGGCATGGCGGCGGCGCTCGGCCTCACGCTTCTGCTCCTCGGCAAAATTGAGCCGGGCACGGCGGGCATAGCGATTGACGCTCTGGTCCATCAGCGCATGGGCCGCATCCAGCACGCGCTCGACATGGGCGATGCCATAGCGTTCCTCGCATTTGGCGATGTAGTCGCGCGCGAAGGCCAGATAGTCGAGGATGCCCGAGGCATCCGTCCATTGCTGGAACAGGTAGTTGTTCTTGAAGAAGTGGTTATGCCCGAAGGCAGCATGCGCGATGACCAGCGTCTGCATGGTCATGGAGTTCTCTTCCATGATGTAGCAGAGACAGGGGTTGGAATTGATGACGATCTCGTAGGCCAGCCCCTGCAGCCCTTTGCGGTAGAGCGTCTCATTGATCGCGAAGCGCTTGCCGAAGCTCCAATGCCGATACATCAGCGGCAGCCCGACAGAGGCATAGGCGTCGAGCATCTGCTCCGACGTGATCACCTCGATCTGGGTCGGGTAGCAATCCAGCCCCAGCTCGTCGAGCGCGATGGTCTCGATCGCACCATAGGCCCGGCGCAGCGTGTCGAAATCCCACTCCGCACCCTCGTAGATCAGGCCCTTCTTGCCGCTGGCGGCTTTCCGTCCGCCCTTGCCCCGGCCCATCACTTCGCTCATGTCACCTCCTCCTCGACAACCTGCTTGCCGCTCTTGTCGCGGGCGAACAGGTCATGGAAGACAGGGAAAATCTGCCCGGGATCGCCGACGCGGCGCATCGCGAAATTCGGATGCGCCGGCGCCACCTCGGCATAGGCGCGCCACAGATCGGTCTTCTCCGAGCGGGACGGATAGTCGTTGGACTCGCTGACCTCGATATAGGCGAAGTACTGGCAATGCGGCAGCGTGTCGTTCAGCAATTGCAGGCAGCGCGGGCTGTCCGCGCCGAAATTGTCGCCGTCGGAGGCCTGGGCCGCATAGATGTTCCATGCATCGAGCGGGTAGCGCTCGTTGATGATGCGCTGCATCTCGGCCAAGGCAGTCGAGACCACCGTGCCGCCAGTCTCGCGGCTGTAGAAGAACGTGTCCTCATCCACCTCCTGCGCGGTCGAGGTGTGGCGGATGAACACGATGTCGACCTGCTTGTAGCGCTTCACCAGGAAGATGTGCAGCAGCATGAAGAAGCGTTTGGCCAGATCCTTCATATGCTCGGTCATCGAGCCGGAGACGTCCATCAGGCAGAACATCACCGCCTGGATGTTCGGCTTCGGCACGCGCTGGAAGCGGTTGTAACGGACATCGATCGGGTCGAAGAACGGGATCGCCGCCGCGCGCCGCTGCATATGCTCGAATTTGGCCTTCAGTTCCTCCAGCGCCTTCGGGTCGTCGCCGGATTCCTCCAACGCCTCGATCTCGGCCCGTAGAGCCTCGATGTCGCGCCATTTCGGCCGGTTGAGCGAGATGCGCCGGGCCATGCTGTTGCGCAGCGTGCGCACCAGGTTGAGATTGGCCGGGTTGCCCGAGGTGGTGAGGCCGGCGCGGCTCAGCTCCGGCGAGGAAGTCTCCGACAGGCGCTTCCTCACCAGATCGGGCAGTTCCAGATCCTCGAAGAACATGTCGAGGAACTCGTCGCGGCTGATCGAGAACTCGAAGGCATCGTCGCCCTCGCCATCGTCGGAGGCCTCACGTCCCTTGCCGCCGGCACCGCCGCCTGGCGGCCGATCGATCTCATCGCCGGCAATATGGTTCTTGTTGCCGGGGATGACGTAGTTCCGCTTGCCGCCGGATCCCGAATGCCGGAATGACGGCTCGTCGATGCCGCCGGTCGGAATGGACACCTTCTCGCCGGAGTCGGTGTCGGTCACCTTGCGCTTGCGCAAAGCCTCCAGCACCGCCCCCTTCACCTCGGCGCGGGCCCGCTCGATAAAGCGGCGCCGGTTGCCGAGGCTCTTCCCCTTCGGATTGGGCCGACGATCGACAATGTTCATGAAGGTGCCGGATCGTTTCTCCGCCATTTTATGATCAGCCCGCCTTGTTCACCCGCATGTACCACTCGACCAGACGCCGCACCTGCCGCTCCGTATAGCCGCGCGATACCATGCGCTCGACGAATTGGGCGTGCTTGCGGTCGCTTTCGGAATCCTTCTTGCTGCCGAAGGAGATCACCGGCAGCAGATCCTCGACCTGGCTGAACATCCGCTTCTCGATGACCTCGCGCAGCTTCTCGTAGTAGGTCCAGGCCGGGTTCTTGCCGGCATTGGCCGCCCGCGCGCGCAGCACGAACTTTACCACCTCGTTGCGGAAATCCTTCGGATTGGCGATACCCGCCGGCTTCTCGATCTTCGACAGCTCCTGGTTCAGGAGCTCGCGGTTCATGAGCTGGCCGGTATCCGGGTCCTTGTAGTCCAGGTCCTCGATCCAGGCATCTGCATAGGCCACGTACCGGTCGAACAGGTTCTGGCCGTAATCCGAATAGGATTCGAGATAGGCCTTCTGGATCTCGTGGCCGATGAACTCGGCATAGCGCGGACCCAGCTCGCTCTTGATGAAGTTGAGCAGGCCTTTTTCCGTATCCTCCGGGAATTGCTCGCGGCGGATCGCCTGTTCCAGCACATACATGAGATGCACCGGATCGGCCGCCACTTCGTTGCTGTCGAAATTGAAGGTCTGCGACAGCACCTTGAAGGCGAAGCGGGTGGAGATACCCTCCATGCCCTCGTCGACACCGGCGGCGTCGCGATATTCCTGCACGGATTTGGCGCGCGGATCGGAATCCTTCAGCGCCTCGCCGTCATAGACGCGCATCTTGGAGAAGAGGTTGGAGTTCTCGTGCTGCTTCAGGCGCGAAAGCACCGAGAAGCGGGACATCATCTCCAACGTGCCGGGCGCGCAGGGCGCCTCCGCCAGCTCGCTCGTCTGCACCAGCTTCTCGTAGATCCGCCGTTCCTCCTGCACGCGCAGGCAATAGGGCACCTTGATCACCGAGATGCGGTCGATGAACGCCTCGTTGTTGCGGTTGTTCTTGAAGGTCTGCCACTCCGCCTCGTTCGAGTGCGCCATGATGATGCCCAGGAAGGGCAAGGCGCCGATATTCTCGGTGCCGATGTAGTTGCCCTCCTGCGTCGCGGTGAGCAGGGGATGCAGCATCTTGATCGGCGCCTTGAACATCTCGACGAATTCCAGGATGCCCTGGGTCGTGCGGTTGAGGCCGCCCGAGTAGCTGTAGACGTCGGGATCGTTCTGGCTGAGGAATTCCAGCTTGCGGATATCGACCTTGCCGACCAGGCTGGAGATATCCTGGTTGTTCTCGTCGCCGGGCTCGGTCTTGGCGATGGCGATCTGGCGCAGCCGCGACGGGTAGACCTTGACGACATTGAACTTGGAGAGGTCGCCGCCGAACTCGTCCAGGCGCTTCATCGCCCAGGGCGACATCAGGCCGGACAGACGGCGCTTCGGGATGCCGTATTTCTCCTCCAGCGTATCGCCCATGACCGCCGGGTTGAACACGGAGAGCGGCGACTCATAGAGCGGGCTGACCTCCTTGCCGGCCTTGAGCGCGTAGATGGGGTATTTCTCCATCAGCATCTTCAGCCGCTCGGCCAGCGAGGATTTGCCGCCGCCGACCGGGCCCAGCAGGTAGAGGATCTGCTTGCGCTCCTCCAAACCTTGGGCGGCATGACGGAAGAAGCCGACGATCCGCTCGATCGTCTCCTCCATGCCGTAGAAATCCTCGAAGGCCGGATAGACCTTGATCGTACGGTTCAGGAAGATGCGGCCCAGACGAGGATCCATGCTGGTGTCGACGAGATTGGGCTCGCCAATCGCCTTCAGCAGACGCTCGGCGGCGCTCGCAAACATCATCGGGTCGTCGGAACAGCCCCGGACGAAGTCCTCCAGGGACATTTCGACGTCTCGCTGGCTCTCGTAGTAGCGAGAGAAGGAGTTGAAGACGTTATCATACGACGGCATCGGCTACTCCGCGGGCAAATCGGTTTGCACCATGAAAAAGCGATTCCGGCAAAACGACCGGATCGTTCCCCATCCAAATTGTCGATATTAAAGCTTCAGAGAGCGACGAGGCTTCTACTGCCACAACGAGCAGGAAGGGCTTCGTATTTCGTTCCCGACGCCCGGATCTCACTGTCCGGGACACCCATCATCTTAAGGCAGGAATTGGCGCATTGTTCCACGCCGCCGCACCTGTCTTACCCCAGCTGGCCCCGTGCCATGCACCAGGGAACCACGCA
>DATJJW010000255.1:0-5990 GCA_035491935.1 Allostellaceae bacterium
GGGCCTGGGACGCGTTGTGGGAGGATTTGGGCGAACGCCACTATTGGGAGACCGGCACCCTGTGCATCGCCTCCCGCGAGGGAGAGGCGGCGGCTGGCGAGTGGATGCATAAATCGGCCGTGACGCTGGAACGCTGTGGCCACAAGCCGGAGATGCTCGACCAGTCGCGCCTGTCGTTACGCTTCCCGCTGATCGATCCCAGCGATGTGGAGGGCGGTCTCTATCTGCCTTCCGGCGGCGTGCTGTTCGCCGACAAGATCCTCGATGGTTTGAAGGAATATCTCGACGACCACGATGTTGCGCTGCGCCCCAAGACCAAGGTGGTCGAGGTCGATGTCGACCGGGCGCGGCTGGTGCTGGAGGGCGGTGAGACGGTCGAGGCCGACGCGGTGATCGTGGCGGCGGGGGCCTGGATCAACCGGTTGATGCCGGCGCTCAGGCCGCGCCTGACGCCGTCGCGCCAGGTGCTGGCCTATATGCATCCGCCGGAGGAGCTGGACGATCTGTGGGCCAAGAGCCCGATCATCCTCGATATCGATCCAATGGCGGGTTTCTATGCGGTGCCGCCCCGCGGCGGGACGCAGCTCAAGCTCGGCGACCATCGCTATTCGCTGGAGGGTGATCCGGATGCCCCGCGCAAGGCCAGTGAGGCGGAAATCGAGCAGCTGGCCGCCCGGTGCGGCCGCCGGCTCACCGGCTGGGCCGGCTACAGGCTTGAACGGCTGGAGGTCTGCTTCTATATCGTCGAGCCGCAGCAGCGCTTCATCGTCGAGCGGGCGGGCAAGGCCGGCTGGGTCTTGAGCGCCTGTTCCGGCCATGGCTTCAAATTCGGGCCGGTGATCGGCCAGAGGCTGGCCGAGGCGATGATCCTGGATAAGCCTGAGCAACTGACCGCCTGGGCGGCGGGGAAGATTTGATGAGCAGCGCAACCCATAACCCGATTTTGGTCGCGATCGACACCACCGATGCCGAGGCCGCCCGCGCGACCATCGGCCGTGTCGCGCCCCATGTCGGTGGTGTCAAATTGGGGCTGGAATTCTTCAACTGCCACGGCATCGAGGGCGTGGCGCGTGCTGCCGGCACGCTGCCGCTGTTCCTCGACCTCAAGCTGCACGACATCCCGAACACGGTGGCGGGCGGCGTGCGTGCGGTGGCGGCGCTCAAACCCGCACTGCTCACCATCCATGCCGGCGGTGGCCTGGCCATGATGAAGGCGGCGGTCGAGGCGGCGCGCGAGACCTCGCCGCTGACCAAGATCTTGGCCGTCACTATCCTGACCAGCCTGGACGATGGCGATCTCGAAGCGCTGGGCTATCGCGACCCGGTCGAAGCGCAGGTGCGGCGCCTGGCGGCCCTGGCGCAGCAGGCGGGCGTCGATGGCTGCGTCTGTTCGCCTAAGGAGGTGGCGGCGCTGCGCCGGCAATGCGGGGTGGATTTCCTGCTGGTGGTGCCGGGCATCCGGCCGGCGGGGGTGGCGCTCGGCGACCAGAAGCGGGTGATGAGCCCGCGCAACGCGGTCGAGGCCGGCGCCTCCTATCTCGTCATCGGCCGGCCGATCACCGAGGCTTCCGATCCGGCGGCGGCGGCCGCCGACATCTTGGCGAGCCTGGCATGAGTGTCGCGGTCAAGATCTGCGGCCTCTCGACGGCCGACACGGTCGAGGCGGCGGTGAATGCCGGCGCCGACTATGTGGGCTTCGTCTTCTATCCGCCGAGCCCGCGGGCGGTCACCATTGAGCAGGCGGTGCGGCTGACGGCGCTGGTGCCGTCCCATGTCGGGCGCGTCGGGCTGTTCGTCGATCCCGATGACGATCTCCTGCGCCGGGTGCTCGACCGCGTACCGTTGGAGATCCTGCAGCTCCACGGCAAGGAAGAGCCGGATCGGGTGCGCGCCATCCGCCAGCGTTTCGGCCGGCCGGTGATGAAGGCGATCAAGGTGGCCTCGGCCGAGGACGTTACCGTCGCCACCCGCTATCTGGACGCGGCCGACCGGCTGCTGTTCGACGCCATGCCGCCCAAGCGCGATGGCGCGCTCCCTGGCGGCAATGGCGAGAGCTTCGATTGGACCCTGCTCGCCGGACGGCACTGGCCCTTGCCCTGGATGCTGTCCGGCGGTCTCAATGCCGCCGTGCTGCCCCAGGCGGTGCGCGTGACCGGTGCGCCGGCGCTCGATGTTTCGTCAGGCGTCGAGACCAATCCCGGCATCAAGGACATCGGCCTCATCCGCGATTTCATCGCCACGGCCCGGCAGCTCGGCTGATACCGCGGTTTGTTCTTGAAATGTACCGATTGCGCGTGACGGCGGCGCCGGACTGCGCTATGACGGACTCGACCTTTCGTTTTAGAGTGCACCTGTCCGCATGCGCCTCTGTACTTTCTGGATCGTCGGTCTTCTTGCCCTGCTGACCGGATGCGCCTTCGGGCATCTCGGCTACGACCCCAGCTCCTCGCCGCCTGCGCCCAATACCGGCTGCCTCGGCAAGGAGGTGCTGGCTTGTGTCGATACGTTGCGGCCACAGCTGCAGGCCGATGGGCTCGATGCGGATGTGCAGAAGCAGCTCGGGGCCAATAGCGCCGTCGATGTGAATGGCCGCAGCCTCGGCCGGGTCAGGCGGCTCGTCCTGGAGACGCACACCCCGGAATTGCCGAATAACGCGCTGGCCCTGGACTATGATCGCTCGAACATCGTGACGTCGATGCAGATCACGCTGCCGGTCGAGCCGGCCGGCATGGAAACGGCTGGGGCTTACGATGCGACGCGTACCCTGGCTTCCTTGCGCCTTGCCTGTGGCACGCCCTGTGCCGATGTCTCGGCGGACGAGTTCCGGAAATTCTTCGCGGCCCTCGAGGCGTACCATCTGCACATTGCCCATGACGACCGACAACGGCTCCGGGTCGTGGATTACGGCCAGGGCGTCTACACCGACTACGCCAGATGGTCGGATCCGATGCCGTTCCACGGCTTCCATCTGCAATATGCCTTCGTCCTGGAGCACAGGCCGCATTTCATCGATGCAGACAACAAGACCGGCATCAGCATCCGCTATCCGGTCCTCATCCTCTCGAAATAGACGGCGGGCATGCGGCGCGGGCCCTTGATGCGGGAGGCTTGCGGCTATAGGGTCCGCCTTTCGTTTCCGTGATTCGGTTCGCATGGCTACACCGCAAGATTTCCTGTCCAATTCGCTGCGCGCCGGCCCCGACGCCCATGGCCGGTTCGGCATCCACGGCGGCCGTTTCGTCGCCGAGACGCTGATGCCGCTGATCCTGCAGGTGGAGCAGGCCTATGGCGCGGCCCAGGCAGACCCGTCCTTCCAGGCCGAGCTGGACTACTACCTGAAGCACTATGTCGGCCGGCCTTCGCCGCTCTTCTTCGCCGAGCGGCTGACGCGGAAATTCGGCGGCGCCAAGATCTATCTGAAGCGCGAGGACCTGAACCACACCGGCGCGCACAAGATCAACAACTGCATGGGCCAGATCCTGCTGGCCAAGCGCATGGGCAAGAAGCGCATCATCGCCGAGACCGGCGCCGGCCAGCACGGCGTCGCGACCGCGACGGTGGCGGCATTGTTCGGCCTGCCTTGCGTGATCTATATGGGCGAAACCGACATCGAGCGTCAGGCGCCCAACGTCTTCCGCATGCGGCTTCTGGGCGCCGAGGTGCGCAGCGTGACCTCCGGCACGGCGACGCTCAAGGATGCGATGAACGACGCGCTCCGCGATTGGGTCTCCAATGTCGAGGACACCTTCTACATCATCGGCACGGTGGCGGGGCCACACCCCTATCCGGCCATGG
Source organism: Allostellaceae bacterium (assembly GCA_035491935.1). Classification (GTDB taxonomy): domain Bacteria; phylum Pseudomonadota; class Alphaproteobacteria; order ATCC43930; family CGMCC-115725; genus DATJJW01. Next base: position 3,796 of record DATJJW010000255.1, read on the forward strand.
TGCGCAATTTCCAGACCGTGATCGGCGACGAGACGCGGACGCAGCTGGCCGAGGTCGAAAACGGCCGCCTGCCGGACAGCCTGGTGGCCGCGATCGGCGGCGGCTCCAACGCCATGGGGCTGTTCCATCCGTTCCTCGACGATGAATCCGTGCGCCTCATCGGCGTCGAGGCGGCGGGCCACGGCATCGAGACCGGCAAGCACGCGGCCTCGCTGACCGGCGGCCGGCCGGGCGTGCTGCATGGCAACCGGACCTATCTGCTGCAGGATGATGACGGGCAGATCATCGACGCGCATTCGATCTCGGCGGGCTTGGATTATCCCGGCATCGGGCCGGAACATGCCTGGCTGCACGACATCAAGCGTGTCGAATACGTCTCGATCACCGATGACGAGGCACTGGGTGCGTTCCAGTTGCTGACCAAGCTCGAAGGCATCATCCCGGCGCTGGAATCCTCCCATGCGCTGGCCCATGTCGCCAAGATCGCCGGTGGCCTGCCACAAGACCATCTGATGGTCGTGAACCTGTCCGGCCGCGGCGACAAGGATATCGCCGCCGTGGCCGCGCGTCTTGAGGGCGCCAAGCATCTGGGGGTCCAGTTTTGAGCCGCATCCAGCCCCGTTTCGCCGAGTTGAAACAGGCGGGCCGCGCCGGGCTCGTGACCTTCGTCATGGCCGGCGACCCCGACATGGGCTATTTCGACGCGATATTGGCCGGCATGGCGAAATCCGGTGCGGACGTGCTGGAGATCGGCATGCCGTTCTCCGACCCAATGGCCGATGGACCGGCGATCCAGGCGGCGGGGCTGCGCGCGCTGAAATCCGGCACCAAGCTCGCCCATGTCCTGGCCGCGGTATCGCGCTTCCGCAAGCTGGACGACGTCACGCCGATCGTGCTGATGGGCTATTACAACCCGATCTACAGCTATGACATCGAGCGCTTTGCCAAGGAGGCATCGAGCGCCGGTGTCGATGGCGTGATCCTGGTCGATCTGCCGCCCGAGGAAGTGGGCGAGTGCCTGCCGTTCCTGAGGGAGCACGGCCTCGATCTCATCCGCCTGACCACGCCGACCAGCGACGATGCGCGCCTGCCCAAGGTGCTCGAAGGTGCATCCGGCTTCGTCTACCACGTGGCGATCGCCGGCATCACCGGCACGCGCTCGGCCGAGACCGGGGACGTCGCCGAAGCCGTCGCACGTATCCGCCGCCATACCGATCTGCCGGTCGCGGTGGGTTTCGGCATCCGCACGCCGGAGCAGGCAGCCGCCATCGCCCGTATCGCGGATGCCGCCGTCGTCGGATCCGCCATCGTCGATACCATCGCCAAGCATGCCGAAGCCCGCGAGAATCCCGCGGAAGCCGTCCATGCCCAGGTCGCCGCATTGGCGACCGGGATACACGGCGCCCGCTAGAGCTTTAGGAAACCAGCCCCATGAACTGGCTTACCAACGTCGTCCTGCCGAAGATTCGCACCCTGGTCTCGACCAAGACCGAGGTGCCCGACAATCTTTGGACCAATTGTCCGGCCTGCGGGACGATGCTGTTTCAGCGCGACCTGGAAAAGAACCTGCATGTCTGCCCGAATTGCGGCCATCATATGCGCATCGGCGCCAAGCAGCGTCTGGCCATCATGTTCGACGAGGGCGAGTTCACCCGCATCGAGCTGCCGAAGCCGGTGCATGACCCGCTGAAATTCCGCGACACCAAGCGCTACGCCGACCGGCTGAAGGAAAGCCAAGGCAAGTTCGGTCCGGGCAGCGACGCCATCGTCGTGGCTCACGGCACGATCGGCGGCAGCCCGGCCGTGATCGCGGCCTTCGAATTCGGCTTCATGGGCGGCTCGATGGGCATCGCGGTCGGCGAGGCGATCGTCGCTGCGGCAAGGCTTGCGGTGCTGCAGAGTGCCGCCCTCATCGTCGTGCCGGCCTCGGGCGGCGCGCGCATGCAGGAAGGCATCCTGTCGCTGATGCAGATGCCGCGCACGACCATCGCGGTCGAGACGGTCAAGGAAGCGGGCTTGCCCTACATCACGCTTCTCACCGACCCCACCACCGGCGGCGTCACCGCCTCCTTCGCCATGCTGGGTGACATCGCGCTGGCCGAGCCCGGCGCCGTCATCGGCTTCGCCGGCGCCCGCGTCATCGAGGAGACGATCCGCGAGCGTCTGCCCGACGGCTTCCAGCGCGCCGAATACCT
>DATJJW010000256.1:0-12163 GCA_035491935.1 Allostellaceae bacterium
CAGGTGGTTCTTCCGCGGCTCCAGCGTGCCGAGGAAGATGAAATAGGGCCTGGGCGCAACATCCTGGACCGCCGGCAGATCCGGGAAGGGCGGCGTGCCGAGCAGTGCGGTGCGGATCTCGATCGGCCGTTGCAACCCCTCCGGCAGCTTGGCCAGGAAGCGGCGCAGCGATGCCGCCGTGTCGCTCGAATTGACGATCACGCCATCGGCATGACGCAGCACCGCCTCCATGCGGTTCATGTGCCGGCGGTCATGGTCGGGCCGGACATATTCCGGGAAATCGATCGGGATCAGGTCATGGACCAGGCAGACGAAGCGCACGCCGAACCGTTCCTTGAGCCGGCCGATCACATCCGAGCGATTGAGATGGTGGTGAGAAACCAGCATGTAGATCGGCGCGCCCGGCTGACCGCGCAGCATGCGCAGCAATCGCGTCTCGCCGCCCAGCAGGATGCGCCGGCGCAGACCCAGCGATTGCATCCGTACCGCCTTGAACAATGTCCGGTCGACGGTGCGGCGATGGGGTGGCGAAGCGGCATGGTCGCCGCCGCCCCACAACTCCGACAGCCGCTTGAGGAACAGCCGCGCCTCCTCGGACGGGATGGCGCCCACCCGCCCGGCCAGGTTCAGCGCGACAAAAATCGTCCGGGCCGCACGTGCCGGCTCGCCCAGGAAATATTCGGCATAGGCCAGCTCCACCCGGTCGATACCCGTCGGTATCGGATTCCAGGCGCGCCAGATCAGCCTGGACAGGTCCAGCAGGACAGGTGCGTCAACGCTCAACTAAGACCACTCCCCAATGACGCGACGCCATGTCCCTTTGCGGAGCATCATGCCCGTCTTTTCGTCCAATCGCTTGCAAAAGCGGTGTAATCCTGATTAGCTCCGCCTGCAAACGCGTGGTGGAGGTAGATGGTGGACGCGGTCATACCCAGAACCGAGTCGATCCAGCAAGACCAGACTGGTACCACCCGCAGCGCTCGCCAGGTTTTTTTATTCCTGCAAGGACCTATTTCGCCGTTCTTCCCAGAGCTGGCCGCCGCGTTGGAACAACGCGGGCATAGAGCATTGCGGGTCAATGTCTGCTTGGGCGACCAATTGATATGGCGCCGGCCGGGCGCCGTGAATTTCCGCGGTCGCCCTGAGGCCTGGCCGAATTTCATCAGCGCCTTCATGAGACGCGAGGGCGTAACCGACCTCGTGCTGCTGGGCGAACAGCGCTTCTACCAGAAGATCGCCGTCGCGATCGCCCAGCGCACGGGCATCACGGTGACGGTCACCGATTTCGGCTATCTCAGGCCGGATTGGATCACGCTGGAGCTGGACGGCATGTCCGGCGAATCCCGCTTCCCGCGCGACCTCAAAGTCATCCGCGAGCTGGCCAAGGACGTCGAGATGCCCGATCAGAAGGCGCTCTACGTGGACAGCTTCGAGCGCCAGGCGGTCTGGGATATCGGCTTCCACCTGTCCAATGCCCTATTCAACCTGTTCAGCTTTCCGCACTACCGTTCCTACCTGCTCTACCACCCGATCCCCGCCTATTTGGGCACGGGCCTGCGGCTGATCCTGCGGCGGCGCCGGCATTTCGACGCGGAAGCGCTGATCGACCGCCTCCAGACCGAGGGCACGCCCTATTTCGTGCTGCCGATGCAGATGGAGAATGATTTCCAGCTGCGTGCCTATTCGCCTTATCCGGACATGGTGGCGCCGATCCGCCAAGCGATCCGTTCACTGGCCGGGCATGGGCCGAAGGGTGCCCATCTGGTGGTGAAAATCCACCCGTTGGACCCGGGCCTGCGCCGCTGGCCGCGCATCATCGCCGCGGAAGCCAAGGCGGCCGGCATGGAAGACCGGGTGCATTTCATCGATGGCGGTTCGCTCGACCGGCTGTTGTCGACGACGTTGGGCGTGATCACCGTCAACAGCACCGTCGGCATCTGGGGCCTGCGCGCCGGCAAGCCGGTGATCGTGCTGGGCAGCGCGGTCTTCAACATCGACGGCCTGACCTTCCAAGGCGGGCTGGATCGCTTCTGGACCGAATGCCGTGCGCCGGTGCAAAACGATGTCGACGCCTTCATCAAGGCGTTGGCCAAGACCATCCAGATCCGCGGCGTCTATTACAACCAGCCGGGCCTGAGCGCCGGGGTGGCGAATGCGGTCGAACGCCTCGATCGCGGCGATGCCGGAACCACCGCCGTCCGCCTGGCCAATACCAACGCCGCGCCGCCGCGCAGGCAAGCCGCGAGCGCCGCCCCCGTGACGACGGCTCTCCGCCAGAAGCCCTGACCGGCTTTTAGCGCATGCCGCGGATCAGGCCGCCGCGCAGTCCGACGGCGATGTCGAGATAGTCCGGATGTTCCGGGCCGATCAGGCCGTTGCGGATGGCAAGGTCGAGGATCACCAGGTTGACGTTGAACTTGAAATCGTCGGTGGTGTCGATCCGGGCCAGGCAGTCGGCCATGGTCATCGGGAAGAACTCCTCGAACTCACCGTCGCTGTTTGACGGGGTGAAGTCTTCCGGCACATCGAGATCGTAGACGAAGAGCACATCGTCGCGCATGCCGTCCGCCCAGCTCAACCGATAGCGCAAGGCACCGGCGGGACGAGCCCGGCGGATGAGCGCCTCCGGCATCGACGCCTCCTCCTCCGCCTCCTTGACCAGGGTCTCGAACGCGTCGTAGCTGGCCGATACGCCGCCCGCGACGATGTTGTCGAGTTTGTCCGGATCGATCGGCTTGGTTGCCGAGCGCCGGCCGACCCAGATGCGGTCTGCGCCCCGCAGCGGCCGGGCGGCATCGCCACGCAGGATGCCGTTCAGATGCACGCCATGGCCGCGTATGCCGAAGAACGGCACCGCGCCGCGATCGACGGCGAAGAGCGGGGCCGCGTTCCAGCGCAACGACACATCGAAGAGCTCGTCGCGGAAATCGGTGAGCAGGCCGCGCTTCATCAGGTCGTGCGTGACCTCGGTCAGCCGCGCCTCCAAGGCGCCGGATGCCGGGCCGTCCATGCGCAGCAGCACTGCGCGGTCGGTGACGTCGAACAGGTCGGGGTAGAGGTCAAGCCCGCGGACATGGTCGCTCCTGACGAACCCGATGCGCCCCTCGGGCACCATCAGCGGCAGGAAATCATCGGGCTCGAAGCGATTGCAGGCGAGAACATGATCGAGATAGCTCATGGGCGGCGAGATTGGAGATTCGCGCCCTACCGGTCAAGCAAAGCTCTCGTGACGGCGCGCCCAAAAAGAAATCGCACCGGACCCGGCGGCCTCGGTGCGATTCCATGCCCCTGTTGGAGGATAGGGCTCGTTCGCTCGTAACGGCAGCTCCTCAGTGGCTGCGTTCGAGATCGACGATTGTGTCCTTTATTCGGAGTTTGGCCCGTTTGCATTCGGCGACACGTACGGCATCAGGCAGGCTCCGAGCCGATTCCCGCATGATTTCCTGATCGAGCTGCGCATGTTTATCCCGTAGACTTCTTATCCGGTCTTCAACAGCCATGTTGGGCTCCTTGAGAAGCTGGCGGACGTTCCACCCGGGAAAACGGTAGCCCCTTTCCCGCCCCTCACCAACCGCCCTTCGGGTATGGCGAATCGCGTACGCCATGCGTTTTCCACGCAGCCGGTTAACAGCTCCCTGACATTCGATCAGGCTGATTTCCCCGGCGATTTGCGCTAGTCTCCCGGCCTGTAAAGCATATCCGGCCTGGAGGCTGATCCCGATTGGGTCAAATCGACCTAAACGGCGATCGGTCTCTGGTTATTTGAACCCGACGCCCGTTCGGTTACCCAGCGAAACCCGAGTTGCCTGCCCATGGACACAGATATCGCCGCCCTTAGGCAGAAACTGGCTACCCTGCGTTCCGAGCATCGTGATCTCGATGACGTGATCACGCAACTGGGCGCCTCGCCGGATACGGATGCGCTGCAACTCCAACGGCTGAAGAAGCGCAAGCTCGCCCTTAAGGACGCGATCGCCCGGCTGGAAAGCCTGCTGGTCCCCGACATCATCGCCTAGGCGACCATCTCAGAAATCGTCCTGTTGAGAGTCTGGCGCTGATTGTCCGATCGCCGGCGCGGAGCGTACTCAATGTGGACACCGGAGCACAGGAAATCGCCGCCGGACGGCCGTTGGAACGACTTCACCCCGCGAGGTGGTGGTGGACCTGCCAATAGCCGTCCCAGATCATCTCAAGCGCGACATAGGTGACGATAGCGATACCAAGCCAGACGAGCCATGGCGCACGCGCCATCAGCCTGGCGACGGCGGCCGACGCCACCCCCATCAGCGCGATCGACAGGACCAGGCCTAGCACCAGCACGGCGACGTGGTCACGCGCCGTTCCGGCCACGGCGAAGACATTGTCGAGCGACATCGAGACGTCGGCGATGACGATCTTGATCATGGCCTGGCGATACGAGACGCCCGCGCCCGGCGACTGCGGCGCGTCCGCATCCGGCATCGCCTCGTGATTCTGGGCGCGGAACTCGCGGAAGCTCTTCCAGGCGACCCAAAGCAGCAGCAGCCCGCCGGCCAACGTCAGCCCGACGATCAGCAGTAGCTTAACCGCAACGAATGCCAGGAGGATGCGCAGCACCATGGCAATAACGACGCCGGTGGTGATGGCGCGGCGGCGCTGCTCCTTCGGCAGGCGCGCGGCGGCCATGCCGACGACCATGGCGTTGTCACCGGCCAGGGTCAGGTCGATCATCACGACCTGAAACAGCGCGCTCAGCGCAGCCGGGTTGAAATCCGTCAGCAGCGAATCGAGAGACAAGCCTGCTCCCCTAACTTAGTCGACGGCGTTCTGCAGCAATCCGAAGCTGCCATAGGTGCCCTGGGCGTAGAGCAGCGGCGGCGCCTCCCCGCCGCCCAGCGATACCGCCTGCACCTCGCCGAAGAATACGCCATGCGACCCGACATCCACCGCATTGGCGAGGCGGCAATCGAAGCTGACCAGGGCGCTCGCCAGCACCGGCGCGCCGGTCTTGGCCGTTATCCATTCCCCTGCCGCGAAACGCGCCTCGCCGGTTTCGGCACCGGAGAAACGCTTGGCTAGGCCGTGATCGTCGGCGGCCAGCACGTTGACGGCGAAGATTCCGGCCTCGCGCAGGATGTCATGGGTATGGGAGCTGCGGTTGATACAGACCAGCAGGGTCGGCGGCTCGACCGTGACCGAGCAGACTGCCGTCGCCGTCAGGCCGGAGCGTTGCCCCCGAGCATCGATCGTGGTGATGAGGCATACCCCACCGGTGAAGCGGCGCATGCCATTACGGAACAAATCGAGCTCGACCGCCACGCCTAACCCCTCTCTACCCTTCAATGGTTCAGATATAGCATGCCCGCGCCGGAAAGCACCGGAGGTGTCGCGGCAAGAATGACGGAGGCAGATGCCCTGCGCGCCGCAGAGGATTGCTTATCGCTTATTTTCGCCGACGCGCATTTCGGTCGGCGGCAGCCCGGTTTCGGATTCGACCGGCTCGACATGCACCTCCATCGCCTCCATGGCGCTTCTGGCGGCGGCGGCCCGCTTGGCACGCTTCGATTTCCACAAGCTGTAGAGCCAGGCGGCAGTCAGGCTGAAGACGAACACGCCCAGTATGCTGAACTCGATGGTCGAGGCCCATTTGCCCATGACCTTGCCGATGGCGCGGCCCGAGAAATATCCCACCGCGACGAAGATCACGGCCCAGATACCGGCGGAAATGAAGTTCAGCACCATGAAGCGCCAGGCGTTCAGATTGCTGAGACCGATGGCGGCGGAAGAGAAATTGCGTACGCCATAGATGAACCGGAAACTCAGGATGAACAGCACATCCCATCGTTCCAGCCATCGGTGCACCTTGTCGATGCCCACCTGCCACTGTGGGAACCGGCGCACGACGATATGGCCGAAATTACGGCCGATCAGGAACCAGCACTGATCGCCGAGATAGGAGCCGATCCACGCGCACAGGCACAGCATGATCGGATCGATCGAGCCTTGTGCGGCAACGGCGCCGGCCAGGACGACGAAGCTTTCTCCCTCGAAAAAGGTCCAGGCGATCGTTATCAGGTAGAACCACTCGTGGTACTCGGCAATATACCGGTGTACCTGCAACATGCGCTATGCGCTGCTCCCCGTCATGATCCTCGCCTCGTATCCATCCTCTTTTTCTCGGCATCCCTTGGATTGGGCGCCCGCTCGGAAACCTGCAGCGCGGCCACGGCACAAAATCAATTTGCCTCCATTCCGGAGCACTAACGGCTTCCGGCGCGGTGCGCAACGAGTTTACATACTGCCGTGCCGAAGTACCGCGGCTTTCCAGAAATAGGCGCTAACCATCGTTAACGCGAGCCAAGATTAAAAAGATTTAAGGTTGATGCAGCAACCCCGATAGACGCCTGCCCCCATGATTCTTTCCAAGCCACCAAGCATCCCCGGCCATTCTCGGCCTTCAGCCGGGAACGTGCGCAACGGCCGTGATCGAGTTTCCAGGAGAATGCCCCTATGTTACCCGCACCCCGCAAGCGCCCACTCCTTCGCGGCGTCACCGCTCTCGGCCTGACCCTCTGCCTATCCGTCAGCCCGCTGGCACTCGCCGCACCTGCCGTCGCACAGAACGTCTCGCCCCAGGCCGGCGCGCTCTCGGCGCAGCTGCCGAGCTTCGCCCCCATGGTACAGAAGATCCTGCCTGCCGTGGTCAACATCTCGGTGGTGCAGAAGAGCGAGGCCTCGGCCGATAACGGCGACGACGAGGATGAGGGCCCGCCGGGTCTGCCGGGCCAGGGCACGCCCTTCGACGAATTCCTGCGCCGTTTCTTCCAGCAGCAGCAGCAGGGCCAACGGCCGAATATGGTGCCGGGCCAGAAGATCATGTCGCTGGGTTCCGGCTTCATCATCGATCCTCGGGGCTACATCGTCACCAACAATCACGTCATCGGCGACGCCGAGAAGGTGACGGTGATCTTCCAGGACGACAGCCGCCACACGGCCAAGATCATCGGCAAGGACGACAAGAGCGACTTGGCGCTGCTCAAGATCGACGCCCCCAAGCCCCTGCCCTACGTCACGCTGGGCGACAGCGACAATGAGCGGGTCGGCGACTGGGTGATCGCCGTCGGCGATCCCTTCGGCCTCGGCGGCACCGTGACCAAGGGCATCATCTCGGCCCGCGGCCGGCCGATCGAGGATTCGAGCTATGTCGACTTCCTGCAGATCGACGCCGCCATCAACAAGGGCAATTCCGGCGGTCCGACCTTCAATCTCGATGGCCAGGTCATCGGCATCAACACCGCGATCTACTCGCCCAATGGCGGCAGCGTCGGCATCGGCTTCGCCATCCCGTCCAACACGGCCAAGCCCGTCATCGCGCAGCTGATGAAGAGCGGCCATGTCGACCGTGGCTGGCTGGGCGTGCAGATCCAGGAGGTGACGGCGGATATCGCCCAGAGCCTGGGCATGGATCGCGACCACCCGATCGGCGCGCTGGTCTCTTCGGTCTCCAAGGACAGCCCGGCCGGCAAGGCCGGCGTCCAGGTCGGCGACGTCATCGAGAAGTACGAAGGCAAGGAAGTGACCAAGATGCGCGACCTGCCGCGCTTGGTCGGCGACACGACCATCGGTTCGACCGTGCCCATGGTCGTGCGCCGGGCAGGCAAGGATGTGACGCTGCAGGTGACCATCGGCAAGCTGACCCCGCAGGCGGTGGCGTCGATCACCAATGGCGGCGGCGGCGCCCATCATGATGTCGATCAGCAGGTGGCGCTGGGCATGTCGTTGTCCTCGCTCAATCCGGACGTCATCAAGCGGCTGAACCTTGCCCCCTCGACCAAGGGGGCGCTGGTCTCCCGCGTCAAGGACAATAGCCCCGCCGGCAATAATGGCGTCGAGGCCGGTGACGTGATCATGAGCGTCAACGGCCACGAGGTCACCGGCCCCGACGAGGCAGCCAAGCAGATCAAGACCAATGCCAAGGGCGTGGTGCTGCTGCTGATCAACCGGCATGGCGAGAATCGCTTCGTCACGATCAGCCAGAGCGACAATGGCAGCGACCAGTAGGCAGCGGACATGAAGCTGCACAAATGAAGCTACTCGTCGTCGAAGACGATCGCGAGGCGGCCGCTTTCCTGATCAAGGGTTTGAAGGAAAGCGGCCACACCGCGGATCACGCAGCCGATGGTCGCCAGGGTCTGTTCCTGGCGACCTCGGAGCGTTTCGATGCCATCGTCATGGATCGGATGTTGCCGGGCATCGATGGGTTGGCCATCGTGGCCGCCCTTCGGGCCAGCGACAACAAGACGCCGGTGCTGATCCTCTCCGCCCTCGACGGCGTCGACGAGCGGGTCAGGGGGCTGCGGGCCGGCGGCGACGACTATCTGACCAAACCTTATGCCTTTTCCGAGCTGCTGGCCCGGCTCGAGGCATTGACCCGGCGCTCCATCGGCCAAGGCGGGGAATCCCGGCTGCAGGTCGGCGATCTGGAGATCGATCTCCTGGCCCGCGCCGTCCGGCGGGCGAACCAGCCGATCGAACTTCTGCCGCGCGAGTTTCGTTTGCTTGAAGTGCTGGCCCGCAATGCGGGCCATGTGGTGACACGCACGATGCTGCTGGAGCAGGTCTGGGACTATCATTTCGACCCGCAGACCAACGTCATCGACGTCCATGTCAGCCGCCTGCGCCAGAAGATCGACAAGGGCTTCGCCAAGCCGATGCTGGGCACGGTGCGCGGCGCCGGATATTGCCTGAAGGCGGCGGAGTGACGGTTGAACGGCGGCACGATTTCTGGATTGCTTCGTGGATGCCCGCAATGGCGGCCCTTCGTCGTCTATGCGAGGCATATGGCGACGATACACTCCCGTTCGGCGCCCATGGCCGGTAGAAGCCCATGTTCGAACTCTTCCGCAGCAGCACGTTCCGGCTGATCGCGCTCTATACCGGGCTGTTCGCAGTCTCGGTGGCGGCGCTGCTGGCCTTCATCTATTGGCAGACCGTGGTCTATGCCGAACGGCAGACCGGCGAGACGCTGGATGCGGAGCTGACGGGCCTGTCCGAACAATACCGTCGTGCCGGCCTTTCCGGCCTGGTCGAGGTGATCAACGAGCGCAGCGCCCCGGCACGCGGCTCGACCATGCTCTATCTGCTGGTCGACAAGGATGGCCAGCCGCTGGCCGGCAACCTGACGCGCTGGCCCAACGGCCAGATCGACCCCGAGGGCTGGCTGCGCTTCACCCTGCGCGCCCCGCCGGTCAACGGCCAGGCGGCGCAGGATCATGTCGTGCAGGCCGAAAGCTTCCTGCTGCCCGGCGGCTATCAGCTGCTGGTCGGCCGCGACCTGGCCGAGGACCGGCAGTTCCGCGACCGCATCACCGATACCTTGGCCTGGTCGGCGGCGGTGACGCTGTGCCTCGCGCTGATCGGCGGCATTTTGATGAGCCGTTCGGTGCTAAGCCGCCTGGAATCGATCAACCGTACCTCCAGCCGGATCATGGCCGGCGAATTTTCCCGCCGCATCCCGCTCAAGGGTTCCGACGACGAGTTCGACCGGTTGGCCGCCAATCTCAACCGGATGCTCGACCGGATCCAGGCACTGATGACCGGCATGCGCCAGGTGACCGACAACATCGCGCATGATCTGCGCTCGCCCCTCGGCCGGCTGCGCTCGCGTATCGAGGTGGCGCTGCTCGATCCGCCCTCGATCGAACGCTACCGTGCGCATCTGGAAGAGACGATCGAGGATGCCGACCGGCTGCTGGCGACATTCTCGGCGCTGCTGGGTATCGCCGAGGCAGAGGCGCATAGTGCGCGCGGCGACATGGTCGCCGTCGACATGACCGAGATCGCCCGCGGCATCGCCGACCTCTACGAACCGGTCGCGGAGGAGACGGGCTTGGGATTCGCAAGCGAATTGGCACCGGGGCCCCTGCCCGTCCTCGCCAACCGCCATCTCCTGTCCCAAGCGCTGGCGAATGTCGTCGAGAACGCGCTGAAATACACCGAGCCCGGCGGCACGGTGCGCCTCAGCCTCATGGCCGAACCCGCGGACCATGTGACGGTGCTCGTCGCCGATACCGGTCCCGGCATCCCGGCATGGGCACGCGCCCAGGTCTTCGACCGCTTCTATAGGCTGGAGGCAAGCCGCACCACACCCGGCAATGGGCTCGGCCTCAGCCTCGTGCGCGCGGTCATCGGGCTGCACGAGGGCGTGGTGGCACTGGAAGACACCGTGCCCGGCGCGGCTCAGCCAGGGCTGACGGTACGCATTACCCTGCCGCACCATGCCGAGTCGGCCGCCGGCACGGCCCCTTCGCTTCTGCACAAGGTTCAGGATTAGAGCTTTTACGCATGCCAGCTGCGTATGGGCGTTACGGCGATTTAATTAAAAACCCGCTGTTTTCCTGTATTAGAGTACGTATTCTGCTGCCGTTCGATGCCTGCACCTGTGTCATCCGCTTGACGGATTTGATGCCGGCGCAGACATAGAAACTGGACGCATCTGCGAAACGGACCGTTCCCGCTGCTAACTGAGAAGCCGATATCTTGTTGTCGTCCCTCTCCTTCTACCTAGGTGATGCGCTGGCGCTGCTGGCAGTGGTCGGCATCATCTACCAGACTGCTGCGCTGGTTTCCGTACGCCGCTTCGCCAAGGCCGCACACCCCCGGCCCGGATCCCCGCCGGCGGTGACCATTCTCAAGCCGGTCTATGGGCTGGATGTCGGGCTCTACGACAATCTGCGTTCCTTCTGCCTGCAGGATTACGGTGCGCCGGTGCAGATCGTCATCGGTGCGCATCGCGAATCCGATCCGGCCGTGGCTGTGGCCCGGCGTCTGATCGCCGATCTGCCGCAGGCGGATATCGCCCTGGTCGTCGACGGCACACTTGCCGGCAGCAATTTCAAGGTCTGCAACCTGTCGAACATGATGGCTGTCGCCAAGCACCCGGTGCTGGTCATCGCCGACAGCGACATGCGGGTCGAGCCGCATTACCTCTCCAGCGTCGTCGGCACGCTGATGCAGCCGGGCGTCGGCCTTGTCACCTGCCTCTACAAGGGCACGCCCGCATCGATGGATAAGGAAGGCCGGCCGAACGGGTTCCGGGACCGGCTCGGCTCCATCCTGGGCTCGGCCTATATCAATTATGGCTTCCTGCCCTCAGTGCTGGTCGCCAAGCTGGTCGGCGCCAATACCGGCTGCTTCGGCGCCACCATGGCGATCCGACGCGACACGCTGGAGAGCTTCGGCGGCTTCGGCGCGCTGATCAACCAGCTGGCCGATGATTACGTGCTGGGCGAACTGGTGCGCGACGCCGGCCTCAAGGTCGCGATCGCCCCCTACATCATCGAGTGCCTGGTGCTGGAGCCGGGCATAAGGGCCATGCTGCGCCACGAGCTGCGCTGGCAGCGCACGATCCGGTCGATCACGTCGACCGGCCTTGCGGCCTCCGTCGTCACCAACCCGGTCGGGATTGCGCTGGCGGCCTTGCCGGTGTCACTTTTTTCCAACACGGCGTGGCTGCTTTTCGCCGCCACCTTGGCGGCGCGTTGGACGCTGCTATATACCTGCAACCGCTCGTTCGGGCTGAGCCCTTTCGCGCTCTGGCTGGTGCCGCTGCGCGATGGCCTGACCTTGGCGATCCTGATCCTCAGTTTCTGCGGGCAGAGAGTTACCTGGCGCGACCGGAATTTCCAGGTCGGCCATGATGGTGAATTGACTTTGGAGGGAGATCCCCTGGCATGATGAAGACCTTGTTCCTGCAAGCACCATCGTTCGAAGGTTTCGATGGTGGAGCAGGGTCACGCTACCAGGCGAAGCGCGAGATCAAGTCGTTCTGGTTCCCGACGTGGCTGGCCCAGCCGGCCGCACTCGTTCCGGATTCCGTGCTGATCGACGCGCCGCCGGCCCGCAAGACGCTCGACGACGTGCTCAAGGTCTCGAACAAGTCCGACCTCGTCGTGATGCACACCTCGACCCCGTCCTTCGCCAGCGACGTCAAGGTGGCGCAGGCGATCAAGGACGCGAACCCGAACGTCAAGATCGGCTTCGTCGGCGCCAAGGTCGCGGTCGAGCCCTTGATCAGCCTGGAAGACGCCCCGCCGGTCGATTTCGTCGCCCGCGAGGAGTTCGACTTCACGATCAAGGAGATCGCCGAGGGCCGCGACTGGTCGAAGATCGACGGCATGAGCTA
>DATJJW010000257.1:0-19353 GCA_035491935.1 Allostellaceae bacterium
GCGACTTGGCGGAGCTGGTGCGCCGGGGCGTCGAAAAGGCGGGGTTTGCCGTCGACGTTGCCGATCGCCTGGCTACGGCGAAGGAGTTCCTGAACCTTGAGACTTATGACGCGATCATCCTGGATCTGGCACTGCCCGATGGTGACGGCCTGGATCTGCTGCGCAGGTTGCGCAAGGGCTCCGTCAGCGTTCCGGTCCTCGTCTTGACCGCCCGCGACGGCATGGACGAGCGGGTCAAGGGCTTGGATTCCGGCGCGGATGACTACTTGGTCAAGCCATTCCACCTGCCTGAATTGGTGGCACGCATACGAGCGCTCTTGCGGCGCCCCGGAGCTGCCCTGGGTGTCTCGCTGACGGCGGCCAACCTGACGCTCGATACAGCAGGGCGCAAGGTCACGGTCGACGGCGAGACGATCCGGGTATCCAAGCGCGAGCTTGCGCTCCTCGAACTGCTTCTGCGTCAGCAGGGCAATGTCGTCGCACACGAGATCGTCGAGCGGAACCTGTATAGCTTCGCCGACGAGATCGGCTCGAATGCCATGCAAGTGATGATTCACCGGTTGCGCAGGAAACTGGACGAGGCGTCAGCCGGTGTCAGCATCCATACGGTGCGGGGCATCGGCTATATGCTGACGGCCGCGTGATGCCGAGGTCCGGATGATGTTGGAGGGCGCGCGGGTCGAGGGCCGATCGCTCTCCGTCAGACTGGGCATCCGGCTGGCGGTCCTGATGATCGTCGCCATATGCCTGACGGCCGCCGCCGTTGCGTGGCGGGCGGTCGAGAGCGCCCGGGACCTGGACGATTTCGCGCTTCAGAAGCAGGCACAGTTTCTGGCTTCGCAACTGCCCGACAGCAGCCAGGCAACAGAGTCTCCGAAGGTACCGGATTCCATCGTATCGGCCTTCCGATCGTCGGATGCCGATAGCCTGTTCCTGGTGCTTGCGGGCGACAAGGTCATGGCGTCGTCCGACCCCGTCCGGGCCGAGGCGGTCATGCGCTCTCTGCACCATCCTTCGCGCCTTGGCTTCTTCCGCCTGCACATGAAGACCCCGGATGGTCGCAGCATGGTGGGCTTGGCCGTGCCGAGCGGCATTTGGCACGTCGTCGTCCTTCAGGGTGGAGAGCAGGCATCCGTCCTGCTGCAGAGCTTTCTCGGCGATTTCATGATTGGCGCCGTATTGCTGGTGCTTCCCATCGGCTTGGCCGCTATTGCCGTTGCGGTCGTCACCGTCCGCCGGGGCTTGCGGCCGCTCGAAGAGCTCTCCGCAAAAGCTGCGTTTATCGGGCCGTCCAAGATAGCAGCGCGCCTGCCGGTTGCCGGGTTACCTGCGGAAATCTCGCCTCTGGTCGAGGCGATGAATAAGGTCTTGGACCGCCTGGAACAAACCCTTTGGATGGAGAGGCGCTTCATCGGCGATGCCGCTCACGGCATGAGGACACCATTGGCGGTCATCACCGCCCGGCTGGATACGATGACCGATCTCTCCGAATTGCCGGCGCTTCGCCAGGATGTCGGCCGTCTTACCCGCTTGGTCGGCCAGCTCCTGCGCATCACGCGCATCGAGAGCGGTCGGCCGGACCTCACCCAATCGGTCGATCTCCGGCAGGTCGTCGTCGAGGCGGCGAGCGCGCTGGTGCCGCTGGCGCTCAAGGCCGATGTTGAAATCGCCCTGGACGACGCGCCGGATGTCTCGCCCATTCCCGGCAACCACGACTTGCTGGTCGTTGCCGTCACGAACCTCATCGAAAACGCTCTGAACCATGCACCTCCCGGCAGCGCCGTCGAGATCGAGCTGAGGCACCCTGCGACGATTTCTGTCAAGGATGCCGGGCCCGGCGTGCCTGCTGAGGACATGTCCCGGATATTCGAACGGTTCGGGCGCGGCACCCACTCCAAGTCGGGCGGCGCCGGTCTGGGGCTGGCGATCGTCGCTGAGGTTGCCGCCGCCCATGCCGGTGACGTCAGCGTCGAGAACGGCAATGATGGCGGCGCCGTCTTCCGGCTCCGCCTCGGAAACCATCAGCCGGCAAAACGGTCCGAAGTAGTCATGCCGCCATAGAGGCCGCGAGATGCATCGGAGCCGGAAACGAGTAAGGGGGCAATCCTGCGCTCGGACCGGGGCAGCCGGTCTTGGTCGTCGGACAGGAGGCGATGTGCCGTTACCGGGACATTTCGGAGGATGTGTTCGTCGGCAACGCGTGTGCGGACCCGTCGCCTTCGCGCCAATCCGATGGATCGCGGCCGTAGATCTTGCGGAATGCCCGGCAGAAGCTGCTGCGGCTTGAATAACCCACGGCATTGGCGGCTTGCTCGACCGACAGCTTGTCCGCTTCGAGCAGCGTTGCCGCATGACGCATACGCAATTGTCGCAGCACCATTATCGGCGGATGGCCGGCCGCTTCCGTGAAGCGGGCGATGAAAGCGGATCTGCTGAGGCCTGATGTGTTCGCCAAGCTCGACAATGTGTGCGGCGCGCCGGGACGGGCGATCATGTCGGAGAACGCCCGGGCAATCTGCGGATCGCCAAGCATCGAGAAACGCTCGACCCAGAGGTCGGCCGAATTCAGCGATCGGCGCAGCAGAGTCACCAGGACCTGCTTCATCAGCGCCGCCGTCATGGCGCCGCTGCCGATCTCCTGCGCCATGAGCTCGCCCAGAGCGGCCTTCAGCTTGTGGTCGAGCTCATCCTTGGCGCCGAAGATCTCGACGATCGGGGCGGAGAGATTGGCGAAGAGTTCGATGGAGGCACCGTAGACGGCTCGGAAATAGCCGCATATCAGCATGACCTGGGGATCGCCTTCGCCCGCGACGAAACGGCGGACAGTGCCGGGCTTGAACTCGAACCAACGTGATTCGACGACCCGATGTTCCTGGGCCGGACCGTCGACCTCGATCCGGAAGGGCGTGGATGGCGGAATGATCAGCAAGGTGTGGGGCGGAAGATCGATCGACGGCCCATCGCCCACGATGGCTCGGCCGGTGCCGCCGATATTGTAGTGGATGCCGGGCATATCGGTCGCGGCCAAACACAGCCGCCACCCCGGGCTGACCAGGCACTCGGACAGCTTGATGAAATCAACCTCAAGCCGATTCATCAGCATATCCAGGTTCGTCGCCGATATTCTCATGATCGGAAGTCTCATATATGCCGGCGTCAGTCACGCATGTCCGCCGCCTTCTGCCAGTAAAAGGTTGATCCCACTACTGATTCTGATGTCGGGAATTCCAGAATTGGACTTTCTGTCACGCAAAAAGGACTTTCGGACTTACATATTGATATACCTATTGAGGAGTTCCAGGCGGTGTTCCGCACGTCTCGTCTCGTCGGGTCGCCGCCGGAAACCCCAAGCAAGCTTGAGAGGTGGGCCGCCATGTCGCAGCAGGCTCTTCCGCCATGAAACCGCCGCGGACCGTCCGCGCCGCGGAGAATTTCAGCAGGACCCGGCTCTCGCGCTCCTTCTTCATGCGCGACTTTCTCTACAGCGAAATCGCGGCGATCAACGGCATGGCGAACCTGCCGGACGACCCGGCGCTCGCCATCGCTGCCGGGCGGGGCCTTTGCGAGAACCTGCTTGAGCCGTTGCAGGCCACTTTCGGCCGCCTGGCGATCCGCTCATCCTATCGCTCGCCCGAGGTGAATGGATATGGCTGCCGCCATCAATTGAGCTGCGCTTCCAACGAAAAGAACCTGGCGCGGCACATTTGGGATCGTCGCAACCGGCACGGCATGGGCGCGGTCGCCAGCATCGTCGTTCCCTGGCTGGTCGACCGACTGGAGGCGGGGGTGAGCTGGCAGGCCATGGCCTGGTGGATCCACGACCATCTGCCCTATAGCGAACTGCAATTCTTCCCCAAGCTTTGCGCGTTCAACATCGGCTGGCACGAGGTCCCGAAACGGACGATCTACAGCTACATCCCGCCGCGCGGCTTTCTGACGAAACCGGGTTTCGAGAACCATGCTGGGGATCACAGCCATCTCTATCCCGGCTTTCCCTCATTGCAGCAACCCCAGTGGCAGCAACCCCAGTGAAAGAGGGTGCCGATGTCGACCAGCAATTCCACCTCCAGTCCGAAATCCTGGGCGATGTGGGCCCATATCTTCGCCGGGCTTTCCGCCAGCTTCATCGGCATCGGCCTTGCGCGTTTCGCCTATACGCCGCTCATCCCGTCCCTGATCCGGGCGCACTGGTTCTCGGCCAATGACGTCGTCTATCTGGGCGCCGCCAATCTTGCCGGATATCTGCTGGGCGCCATCATCGGCCGCCCGATAGCCGCGCGTATCAACAACGTCAACACAGTCCGGCTCATGAAGGTGCTGGCGACCCTTTCTTTTTTCGCCTGCGCCTTCCCCATATCGGTCAGCTGGTTCTTCTGTTGGCGCCTGGCGTCGGGCATCGCCGGCGGCACCATCATGGTGCTGGTCGCCGCAACGGTGCTGCCGCATGTGCCGAGTCATAAGCGCGGCACCGCCAGCGGCGCGGTCTTCCTCGGCCTCGGCCTCGGCATTGCCGCGTCCGGCACCATCGTCCCCCTGCTCTTGAGCTACGGGCTCAAGGAGACCTGGATCGGCCTCGGCGTCATCTCGGCGGTCCTGACGGCGCTGGGCTGGTTCAGCTGGCCGCCTGCCTTGCCGCCCGCACCGAAAGCCGGGGCGAGGATTGAAGCCGGTTCCGCGGACGGCATGGTGAAGATCCTGATCTGCACCGAATACGCCCTCATGGCGATCGGCCTGGTGCCGCCCATGGTGTTCCTGGTCGATTTCGTCGCGCGTGGTCTTGGCGCGGGCGAACATGTCGGGGCGATGTTCTGGATCCTCTACGGCATCGGCGCGATTTTCGGGCCGCCGGCCTACGGCTTCTTTGCCGACCGCCTGGGACCGCGCCGGGCACTGCGCATCCTGCTGCTGCTGCAGGCCTGCGCCGTTGTCGGGCTCGCAATATCGGGCAACAGGCTGCTGCTGGGCGTGGTTATCGTCGTGATCGGCTCCTTCCCGCCCGGCATCGTGCCTTTGATGCTCGCCTGCATCCGCGGGACCTATGCCGACGACACCACGCGGCAGAACATCGTCTGGAGCCAGGCGACCATCGTCTTCGCGGCCTTCCAGGCTTTGGCCGGCTACGCCTACTCGGCGCTTTTCGCGGCGAGCGGCGGTGACCACCGGCTGCTCTTCGAGATCGGTGCCGGCGCCATCGCAATTGCCTTCGCCCTCGATCTGTTCCTGTTGCCCTATCCGCGGCGCAAGCAACCGGCCGGAAGCTGAAACAGACCGAACCTGAGACAGGACGGCAGCGCATTGTCGTGCAAGACCGCCTCCCGCATCCACAGCAACTAGGTTCGCACCATGTCCCATCATTTCGATACGCCCACCGCCCAGAAGGACCCGCGGATCAATATCTGCGACTTCTACCTTTTCGAGGGCAGGCCGCAGACCGTTGTCATGGCGTTGACGGTCAATCCGGATGCGGGGATCTCCGGCCCCGACACCTTTCACGAGGAAGGCCTTTACGCTTTCCGCTTCGACCTCGACAAGGATGCCCGGGAGGACGTCAGTTTCAAGGTCCGCTTCGGCACCGTGACGCACGCTGGTGGCCACGACCACGGACATGAGCAGACCGTCGAGGTCCTTCTTTGCACCGGCCACGCGGCCAGGCACGGCATCGACGGCAAGGTGGTCGCCAAGGGACGGACCGGCGAGATCGTCATGGGTGAGGGAGGCGTGCATATCTATGCCGGCCTCGCGCCCGATATCTTCGCGGGCGATTCAGCGGCGCTCGGCGCCTTCCGGACGGCCTTGTTCAAAGAGAACCGGTTCGATCCGGCCGCCTTCCAGAACCGGCAGAACTTCTTTGCGCGCCGCAACGTCACGGCCATCGTCCTCGAAGTGCCGTGCCACATGATCGGCCACGGCACCGTTCATGCCTGGGCCACGGCATCGCTATACGGCCACGCGCCTGAGGTGCAGGTTTCCCGCTGGGGACTACCCCTCATCACCAACATCTTCATGCCCGACCTCGATATGCGCGAGGCTTTCAATCGCGCCACACCGTCAGGCGATGCGGAGGATTTCGGCGGCCAGATCGGCGCGGTCGCCGAGAAATTGGCGGGCCTGGCCGGATCGGCGGCGCCCGCCGACCACGCCAAGCAGCTCGTCGCCCGATTGTGCCCGGTGACATTGCCTTACGTGCTCGACACGCCCGCCGTCTTCGACGCCGGTGGCTTCAATGGGCGCGCCCTTGCCGACGATGTCATGGACGTCATTTTGACCCTGGCCGCCAATACCGCGCTCGGCGATGGCATCGCACCCGACAAGACCCGCATACGCGGTGACTTTCCCTATTTCGGTCCCGCCTATTCCAAGCAGGAGCAGGTCGGCGTCGTGCCTGTCAGGCCGGTCCCGAAGCAATAGTTACGTCTGATCCGAACCGCGTTCAGCGTATCGGGCGCCGGAAACGAATAAGGGGCGATCTTGCGATCGCCCCGTAATTCAGGCCCGAAGCGATTTCAGGCCCTATAATGTGCTGACTGTCGCTGCTTAGCTGCGCGGTGCCGCTTCCCCGTCATAGGGGCGGAGCGAGATGTGGATCACGCCATTGGTCGTGTGCCCTGTCTGATGATAGGCCACCTTCGCGACGGCATGGTTGGCGGCGGGAGCCGCCAGTGCCGTGCCGACGCTGGCGATGGCCAGCAGCGCCGCGGCGCCCAAAACATGGATGCTCTTCATAACCAACCTCCTGATCAAGAAGCCGGCTGGACCCTGATGATCCAGCCGGCGAGTCCTGATCCGATAGACTCCAGAGTGGCCGATGGGTGGGGGGAGCCATGCCCACCGGCCACCATGCCGGTCAACGTGACCGGTGAGGTTGATTTAGGTCGCCTTGTTGCGTTGCACCATTAGGAGAGTGCTGGAAGGTTCTTTCCAATTTTTGGAAAGTGGCAGAGTGTCGCAGGCTTATGTATGAAGAATGCGATAGGGGCCGGCGCGATGCACCGGCCCCGATTTGACTGAAACCCGTTCAGGACCGGTTGACGACCTGGTCCCACAGCTTGCAGTCATAGGCCTCGCCATAGCGGGCCATGACCTTGTCCTTGCCGAGATTCAGGTCGAAGACATCGTCCTTGGCCGGCGCGTAGCGCAGCCACTGGAATGGCGTCCGTTTCGGCTCGTTGGGGTTGCCGGTCTTGGCGAAGTTCGTCCAGTAATCGACCAGCCGGTCCGACAGCTGGGTCTGCGCCGCGTTCAGCGGGTGCGGCGTGCCGCGGCTGCCATGGAACAGCGGAAACAGATATTCCAGCTCGGCGGTGTGATAGGCGCGCATCGGATAGCTGAGCGGCGGATAGTAGGACGGCGCGGTGCGATCGCTGAACTGATAGGCATAGACCGGCACATATCTCGTCCAGGCGCGGTCGAGCTGACGTGCGGTGCAGGCCTTGAAGCCTTCCGCCATCGCAATCTCGGCCAGGGTCGGGCTGGCATAGGATGCCAGCGGGTATTGCGCCTTCAGCTTGTCGGCATGCTGCGCGCCGAAGGAGGCCGCGTATTGGGCATAGCCTGCGGCGGTCAGCGGCTTATGGGTCCTGATCTCGGGCATGAAGAAGCTCTGCTCGTCGGCGACCAGGCCGGTCAGGATCGGCACATGGTTGAACTGGCCATGGCTGAACCCGTCGAAGGCGTTGTGCGTGATCACCGTGCCGTCGATCTGTGGGAAGTCGTTGACCACGTCCTTGACGATGACCTGCTGGTACTTCAGCACCTGCGCAACCGGCAGGGCGCGCAGGCAGGCGGCACTCTGGTCGGCGCAGCCGGCCGCCTTGGCCAGATCCTCGGCGTTCCGCAGGGCCTGCTTCGGATCATAGACCTCGATATGCGTGCCGCTCTCGTTGATCGCCTTCTGGAACAGGCCGGCGGCAGTCGGCGAGATCAGATTGGCCATCACCGCCGTGCCGCCGCCCGACTGGCCGAAGATCGTGACGTTGTTGGGATCGCCGCCGAACCCGGCGATGTTCTGCTTCACCCATTTGAGGGCGAATTGCTGATCCATGATGCCGTAATTGGCGTAAGGGTGCCCTTCGGCATTGATTGCCGGATGCGAGAAGAAGCCCAACGCGCCGACACGGTAATTCAGCGTTACCACGACGACACTGCCGCGATTGGCCAGCTTCCAACCGTCGTAATCGTTGCTCTCGCCGCTGAACAGGCCGCCGCCATAGAACCAGACCATGACCGCGCGCTTGCCCGCATCGCCGGCCTTCGGTGTGTAGACGTTGAGGTAGAGGCAATCCTCGTGATTGCTGGGCGCGGCGAAGATGCCGCGGTCGAGCTGGCCGCAGGTATTGCCGAAAGCGGTGGTCTGCTTCGTCTGGGTCCAGGATGCCGGCACCTGCGGCGGCATCCAGCGCAGCGGGCCGACCGGCGGGGCGGCGTAGGGGATGCCGAGGAACTCGTTGACGCCGTTCTTCATCAGGCCCTGTACCGGGCCATAGGCCGTGGTCACCACCGGCGTTGCCGCCGGTGTCGACACTTGGGCTGATGTTGGGGCCGGCGCCTGGGGTTGTGCCGGTGCCTGGGTTTGGCCGATGGCAGGTACGGTGGCTAGCCCGGCCAGCAGCGCCAGCGGTGCCGTCAGGCGTGCCGCCCATGACGGCCGATTGTGAGGCAATTGTTTCGTTCCCTGTCGCATCCTTGTCCTCCCCTGCCGACGATCCAGGCCGATCCCGGTTCTTTTTGTCGTACGGCCATACAAAGGCATGCCGTGTTATCCCCATGCATGGCAACAGGAATTTGCCGAAGACGGGCAGGTTGGGCAGGGCGCGCCTGGGATGGCGGAGGATTGGGCGAACTTGCGCCATCTGGACTCGGACGCGGGTTCCAGTTACCTATATTGGAACGATAATGAAATGAGGTTGCATAATCTGCAGCCGGATGATGCAGAACAGGGAGGGATGCGGCGATGTTTGCCAAGCTCAACCATGTGGCGATCGTCAGCGAGAATTTTCCCAAGGCCGCGCAATTCTACCAGGCGGTCTTCGGCATGAAGACCTCATCCGGGGCGGAGCCGGGCAAGGCGGTGACGGTGGGCGACGGCTATGTCGGCCTCAACATCAATCCGCGCTATGCCGGCCGTCCGGCCCATCTCGACCATTTCGGCATCGAGGTCGAGGACACGGCACTGGCCTTCGACCGGCTGGAGCGAAAATATCCGCGGCTGAAGCGGGTGAAGCGGCCGGGCAATCGGCCCTTCGCCGGCATCACCACCCATGACATGGACGGCAACGTCTTCGACATCTCCCAGCGCGACATGGAGAACCGGCGCGACATGTATGTCGAGAATGCCGGGGTCGGGGAGTGCTACATCAGCCATGTCGCGCTGAAGACCATGAACCCCGACGATATCGCCGAGATGTATCACGAGGTGTTCGAGCTGCAGCCGCGCAACAAGCAGCCAGGCGACCCGAACCACTATCTGACCGATGGCCATGTCACGCTGGTGATCATGCCCTGGGACATCACGGATTACGCCAAATCCTCGATCATCCCGGCCGGCATGGAGCATATCGGCTTCACCCTCGCCGACTACGCCGCCTTCAAGGAGCGTGCCGACAGGCTGTTCGCCGCCAACCCGCTGATGGCGCCCCTGCCGATCGGCGGCGGGCCGGAGGGGCAGGCGCGGCTGGAACGCATCCGCAGCGGCTGCGCGCTCTACCAGCACCACCTGACCGATTGCGACGGCATCCTGCTCTCGGTCGCGGAGAAATAGCGGCCGGCACCCCCGCAAGCCTGAGGACCAAGACCGTTCCGACAAGGGCAAAACGCCCGGCGAAGAACACCCGGCGACAAGAACAAACGGGAGGTTGTGAGCGATGGCGAACCGTATCGACGTCTCCGCGGTGCTCGACAAGCAGGGCTGGAGCAGCTTCCGCATCCTGCTCTTGGCGATGATCGCGGCGGCGGCCTTCCTCGAAGGCTTCGATTCCCAGCTCCAGGGCTATACGGCGCCGGCCATCATCAAGCTCTGGCATCTCAGCCGGCCGCAATACAGCGTGGTCTTCGTCTGGTTCCAGCTGGGCTTCATGCTGGGCGCCTTCACGCTGGGCAATCTCGGCGACATCATCGGCCGGCGCCTCACCATCGCGCTGGGCGTATTGCTGTTTGGCGTCTTCACCGTGGCCGGCGCCTTGTCCGGCGATCTGCTCACGCTCAACGTCACCCGCTTCCTGTCGGCGATCTTCCTGGGCAGCGCCATCCCGAACTCGATCGCGCTCACCATCGACTATGCGCCGCATGACCAGCGCGCGCTGAATGTCGGTTACATGTTCGTGGCATATACCGCCGGTAGCTCGGCGGGCGGCATGTTCGCGGCCTGGTTGGTGCCAGCCTATGGCTGGCAATCGATTTACTGGCTGTGCGGCCTGCTGTCGCTGGCTTTGGGGCTGGTGCTCTATGGCTGGCTGCCGGAATCGCTGCGCTTCATGGTCGTGCGCCATCGCCATCGCTACCGTGTGGCGGCGGTGGTACGCCGGCTGGCACCCACGGCGATGATCACGGCCGAGACCCAGTTCTTCATGCCGCGTAGCGTCGAGACCAGGGCCTGGGTCGGCGAGTTGTTCCGCGAGCGCCGTGCGGTCATGACCATGGCGATGTGGGCGTCCTACAGCTTCAGCATGATGGCGCTGATCTTCGTCACCAGCTGGATGCCGACGATCTATGCCGATGCCGGGATGAGCTATTCGGCCTCGGTCATCGCCACAGCCCTGTTCCAGGGCGGCGGCATGATCGGCTCGATACTGGGCGGCAGGGTGTTGGACAGCCGCTGGAGCATCCTGGGCGCCGCGGGCGTGTGCCTGTGCGGCGTGCCGATCATCATCGGCATCGGGCATTCGGTGGCGGTGCCGGCCCTGCTGATGGCGTTGACGTTCGGCGCAGGCGCCTGCGTGGTCGCGACCCACACCGTACTCAACACTCTCTCCGGCGCGCTCTACCCGACCGCTTTGCGTTCGACCGGCGCCGGTTGGGCCAGCGGCTTCGGCCGCATCGGCGCCATCATCGGCCCGGTGCTGGGTGGGGTGCTGATCAGCCTGCACCTGTCACTGCCCATGGTGTTCCTGATCGTCTCCGGCCCCTCGGCCTGCATCACCCTGTCCCTGTTGATCATCAAATTCACCCGGCCGCGGGAGCGCGCGCCGAGCACCGTGGGGTTGGACCAGCCGCGCCGCGCTTCGGCGGGATAAATTGTCTCAATATATCGAACATTAATATCGATATTCCTCGAATTGTTCTGTCCGACTTTTGGGGGCGATAGTCATGTCATCGCTGTTCGCGGGGGCGGTCAGCCTCCCTGCACCGGAGAGAACCCATGACCGAGATCAATCGCTACCTGCCCACCTTGGGCCGCATCCTCATTGCCGCCATCTTCCTCTTGAGTGGCTTCGGCAAGCTGGCCGATCCGGCCGGCACGCTCGCCTATATCCGCTCGGCTGGCGTGCCGTTGCCGACCCTGTCCTATGCCGTCGCGGCGACGATCGAGGTCGGCGGTGGCATCTTGCTGATCCTGGGCTATCGGACCCGCTTCGTCGCCGCCATCGTCGCCTTCTTCACCCTGGCGACGGCGTTGAGCTTCCACACGCATTTCGCCGATCAAAACCAGATGATCCATTTCTTCAAGAACATCGCCATGGTCGGCGGCCTGCTGCAAATCATGGCCTTCGGCGCCGGCGCCTTCAGCCTGGATGCGCGCTGCGCCGCCCTCCATCCCCGTCAAAGCGCCGTCCTCGCCTAAGCGGCTTGCATTCTCGAAGCGCCGGGCCTTTAGTGCTCGGCGCTTGCCATTGCGTATTTGCCTGTGTGGCGGGCGCAGCCGGGCGAAGCCCCGGCATGGCCATGAATCCGCCCCAAAATCAGCATGTTTGCTAGATATTGGGATATTCTTGGAAGCCCGTTCGAGGTTCGAGCGTCTTTCCCCTGTCAACAGGCTGGAGAGAAGAGGCTGTGACCGCATCGCTGAGGATTCTGCTCGTCGACGACGATGCCGATATCGCCGCCATGGTGACGGAACGGATGACCGTGGAAGGACACGAGGTCGCGACCGTGCGGGACGGTCCGACCGGACTGGCGGCCGCCGCCAGCGGCCAATGGGACGTGCTGGTCCTCGACCGCCTTTTGCCGGGGCTCGACGGGATCAGCTTGGCTCGGGCGCTGCGTGCCCAGGGTGTGGCAACGCCCATCCTGTTTCTGACCGGGCTCGCCGATGCCGAGGACCGGATCGACGGCCTGAATGCCGGCGGCGATGATTACCTGGGCAAACCCTTCGTCTTCGGGGAGCTGATCGCCCGTGTGCGTGCGCTGGCCCGGCGCCGGCCTGCGACCAGCATCAAGGCCGCGGATATCGAGATCGACCTGTTGGCCCGCAATGCCACCTGCGGCGGCCAGCGCCTCGAATTGCGCGAAAAGGAATTCCAGGTGCTGGAATATCTAATGCGTCATGCCGGCGAGGTGGTGGGACGCACGGCGTTGCTGCGCGATGTCTGGCACCTGAATTTCGATCCCGGCACCAACATCATCGAGAACACGGTCAGCCGTCTGCGCACCAAGCTGGAGAAGGCCGGCCATCCGAATGTCATTCAGACGGTGCGTGGCGGCGGGTATTGTATCTGCGGCCCCATCCGCGACTGCAAATCATCGGCACCCATGGCGGCGAAATCGTCGATGCCGGGACGGTCGCTGGTGTCGGAATGATCATGGGCGACCGGATGGAAGCGGCCGCGCCGCCAGATATATTCCCGCCGCAAATAGTCGCCCTCGCGGCTGACCCACCATATGGTCAGCGTGCCGCCGCTTAAGCGGCGCGAGGCCGTCTCCCTTTGTCCGGCCGAAAGCGCCCCGCGCATCGTGCGCAGGGCATGGCGCCGGAGCTTCTCCAGGATCTGACCTTTGGCGGTGCTGTGTTCAAAGACGATCTGGTACGGCACGGCTGATCCCCGTCTCTGTCGGGCGTAGAGTAGGCCCGGCCGCGCTCGCGGTTAAGTTAGAAATATATAACTTGGCTGGACTCCAGGATGCGGGGTTGTCGGTGTTATGGGCCGTCCAGGTCCGTCCACGCCTCAGATCGACAACTGAGCCCGGCGTTCGCTAAGCGCCGCCTGGATTGCCGCCAGCCCGTGCGCGATTTCGGCACCATGCCCCAGCAGCCATTCGGCGGGTTTTCCCTGTAGTGTCTGGGCCTGCAGCGTCTGGCGCAGCAACTCGGCATGGCCGACGATCGCCTGATCGGCCGCGAGCAGCTTGGCCAGCGTCTCGCCCTCCTGGCGGTGACGCTGGGTCATGTGATCCTCTTCCGGCACCGGCTGGGAGCGGATCTCGCCTTCGAGCGCGCCGATCTGGCGTGCCAGCGCCTCAAGCGTGCGCGCATTCTCAAGGACCGCAGGATCGTGACGCGGCTGCTCCCGGGTCAAGGGCGCCAGGTGCTGCCGACGATAGCCGCCCTCGGCCTGCACTACGCTTTGGCGCAGCTCGCCCAGGATGCCGGAAATGCGCTGGCGTACCAGCAAATCATCGGCGCGGAGCTGGTTTTCCCGGCGATAGAAATTGTAGCCCCAGCCATAGAACAGGTTGATGGCGACCTTCTCGACCGCATTCGCATCGTAGAACCCGGCCATGAGATTTCAGCCCCGGCGCGGTTCGGCGGTAGTCGGGAAGGCCGTGGACATCAGGCCGCCCATATGGAACGCCTCGCCGATCGCCGCATTGGGCGCCGAGACCACGCCGCGCTCGGCCAGCTTGAAGGCCAGGGCATAGCGTACCGCCTCGATCGGGCTGAGGCCGAACGCCCGCAGCGAGATCAGCTCGCGCATCCGTTCGTCGCGCGGCAGGACCAGGATCTTAAGGTCGTTGAGCTGGATGCCGAAGGTGGTGAGGAAATCGGCGAGATGCTGCTTCACGCCCTCGCGTAGCTCGCCGATCCGCTCGTTGATCGCTTCCAGCTTGGTCACCTGGATGACCTGGTTGATCGCCTGCTCGATGGCCGGCCCGGCATAGGTCGCGATCTCGTTCGTGTTGATCGTCTCGCCATTGAAGGGCAGGTGGGTGATGAGGTCGAGCGCCTGCTGCTGCGTGTCGATATGGATGTAGTAATCGGCAGTGTAGCCCACCTCCGCCATCTCGGACGTCGTCGCGATGCCCTGGTTGCGTATCATCAGCTTGGCGCGGTTGATGTAGATCACCTCATAGACCCAGGGCGAGGAGCCGCCGAAGAAGCCCTGGACCACCGAGCCCAGGATCGGCTTGTCCGGGGTGGTGATGGAATATTGCCCGGTCTCGTAGACCTGCAGCACCGCGCCGCGCGACTTCAGTACGCAGAAATGATTGCTCTCGACCGTCAGCAGCGAGCCCGAGACGATGCTTTCGTCGAAGATCTTGATGGCAATGTTGTTGGTGCCGAGCCGGTCGGTGCCGTCGGTATCGAGCGCGGTGATGACTTGCCGGGTGATGGCCATGGATGCCGGTCCTTCTGTGGGACGTGCGTGGGACCCTGCTTTCTATCCCATCTTTATAACATCCGCGTGTCCGTGCGAGGGGCTTCTATACGCTGGGGATGGCGTGCAGCACCGGCAGCCAGTCGCCGATCACCGTCGGCGGCCAAGGCACGGCCAGCAGTTTGTCGAAGACGCCCCAGATCAGCAGCGTCATCACCGTCGCCATGGGCAGGACGATGCGCCAGGGTTCGCGCCCCTCGACGCGCATCAATGTCACGATGAAGAGCGGCACGGTCGGGATGAGGCCGATCAGCGCCATGGAGACGAGGAAGCCCAGGAGGTAGAGGAAGAAGATCAGGCCGCGGCCGAAGCTCTGGCGACCGGATAGTCCCCGCAGGCTGGTGGCGACATCCATATGCCCGGCATCATTGCCGGCATTTTCCGGCCTGGCCTCGTTGGCGCGGCGCCTGCACAGCTCGGTTACCAGGCTGGCGGTGCAGAAGATCGCGGCACCCGAGCCCACGATCAGCGGGATGATCTTGGCATAGGTGTTCCAGGTCACCGCCTGGGACAGCATGACCAGGAACAGTACCAGCAGCACCGCCGGCAACAGCGCGGATGGTACCGGTCGAGGCCGGCCATAGCCCCGCAGCATGGCTTGGGGGCCGCCGCGACGGCGGATATCGGCGAGCAGCGGCCGCAGCAAGGTCAGCGCCGCCAGCGCGAACATCACCAGCACCACCGGGTGGGTGAGCCAGGTGAGGTTATAGCGCTCGATCGAGATGAACATGTAACGCTCCAGCGCCGAGCCCAGGATGAAACCCAGCACCAGCGGCGGACGCGGCCATTTGCAATGCTTGAAGGCCCAGCCGAGTGCGCCGAAGATCAGCAGCGTATAGAGGTCGCCCCAGTCGCGCTTGCCCTCGAAGGCACCGATATAGATGAAGCACAGCACGACCGGCAGGACCAGCGTATAGCGCAGCGTGGCGAGCTTCGCGAACTGGCCGCTGAGCAGGAAGCAGAGCCCGGAACCCAGAAGGTTGGCGATCGCGATCGACCAGACCATGGCGTAGCTGATGTCCAGGTTCTTGGTCAGCATGTCCGGCCCCGGCACCAGCCCATGCATGAGGAAGGCGCCGAGCAGGATCGCCATGCCGGGGCTTGAGGGAATGCCGAAGACGATGGTCGGGATCAGCGCGCCGCCCTCGCGCGAATTGGTGGCACTCTCGGCGGCGATGACGCCGCGCACGTCGCCGGTGCCGAAAGTCTGCTGCGCGCCCTTCTCGGTGCGCAGCGCATGGCCGTAGGACAGCCAGTCGATGACGCTGGCGCCGATGCCCGGCACCGCCCCCATGGCCGAGCCGAGGCCGGCGCAGCGCAGCACCAGGAACCAGTTGCGGAAGCAGTCGCGGACACCATCCATCAATCCGCCGCTGGTGTCCTGCAGCGTCTTGTCCTTGAGGATCGCCGAGCGGCTGACCATGAGGTCGCAGAGTTCCGGCAGGGCGAAAATGCCGAGCGTCAGCGGCACCAGCGGCAGCCCGTCCATGAGGTAGAGGCTATCCATGGTCCAGCGCAGCGTGCTGGTCTGCGGGTCGCCGCCGATCATTGCCAGCATCATGCCGAAGCAGGCTGCGGTCAGGCCCCGCAAGGGCGTGTTGCCGGACAGCGTCGCCACCATGGATAGGCCGAATACTGCCAGCGACAGCAGCTCCGGTGCGCCGATATGCAGCATGACCGGGCGGATCACCGGCAGAATGACGCCCAGGAGGCAGGCGCCGAACAGGCCGCCCAGCATCGCCGACATGTATGAGGCGCCAAGTGCGCGGCCGCCTTCGCCGCGCTTGGTCATGGGATAGCCGTCGAGCGTGGTGGCGGCGGAAGCCGCATGGCCGGGCGCGCCCAGCACGATGGCCGAGATCGGATCGGCGGTCGTCGTCGTCGCGGCGAAGCCCAGCAGCATCGCCATCGCCGTCGCCGCATCCAGATTATAGGTAAAGGGCAGGAGCAGGGCGGTACCCGCGACGCCGCCGATGCCGGGCAATATGCCCAGCGCCAATCCCATGCACACGCCGGCGAACAGGAAGACCAGGCGATGCGGATCGGCGATGAGCCAGAAAGCCTGCCCCGCCGCATCGAGTATGTGAACCTCCATCGACCTTCCGCCTGTCTCCTGTTCGCTGGGCTGTGCTCTGCCGGATCCTCGTGCGCTATTTCACCGTCAGGATCTTCTTCACGCGGTCGACCACGGCGGGCGGGGTGGCGTAGGCCTCCTTCAGCGCCTCGGTCAACTGCTCGCCGCTCAGCCAGTCGACGTCGAGCTTCAGCTTGTGCTCTTCCGCCACGAAGCCCGGGTCCTTCATCGTATCATCGAAGGCCTTGCGGATGATCGCGACCCGGTCGGCCGGGACCTTGGGCGGCAGGAAGAACGGCCGGCCAAAAATCAGGCGGGTCTGCACCAGCTTGATCGCCGCCCGGTCATTGTCATTCTTCGCCAGCTCCAGGGCGCTGGGCGCGTTGGGGTCGACCTTCTTCGCGCCCCATTGCATGATGATCTTGATCTTCTTCTCGGTCAGCCAGGCACCGTTCAGCGAGACCAGCGTGGTATAGGCGGTGGCGCCATTGCCTTGGATCTCGCCGCGTTCCATCGCGGCATTGATCGCCGGCGTCGATTCATAGCCGGGGATGACCTTGTACTTCGTGCCGAACAACGCGTTGGCCATGATCGGATAGTCGTACTGCGTCGAGCCCGGCGCCTGGGCGCCGACCACGAGCTCCTTGGTGAGCAGGTCCTTGAAGCTCTGCACCGGCGAGGTGTGCCAGACATAGCTGACATGGACTTCCTGATTGGTCGATCCCACCCAATTGAGCTTCAGCGCATCGAAGCGTACGCCCTGGGGCTGCAGCAGCGGCGCGGTCGGCATGCCGCCGAAGCCCGCACCCATGGTCAGCCCATCGAAGGGGCCGGCGTTGTAGAGCTTGTTGGTCATCGTGATGCTGCCGGCGCCCGGCTGATTCTGCACGATGATGTTCGGGTGACCAGGGATATGCGCCGGCATGTATTTCGCGAGCGTACGCGCGTTGATGTCGTAGCCGGATCCGGCAGCGATGCCGCAGATCAGCGTGATGGTCTTGCCCTGGTAGAAATCCTCCGCCTGCGCCGGCCGAGCCGTTGCGGCCAGAACGGTGGCCAAAGCCGCTGTCGCGATCAATGTCGTCTTCATCGAAGCCCCCCCGATTCTTGGTTTTTATTCTTCGGCGTTTTTTATTCTTCGAGACTTGCGTCCAGCAGTCTAGCTCTCTTTTGGCGCGAATCCTTCATCGTAATGCGGGCCGGCCATGGTGCCGTCGGCGGCCGTGCCGACGATACCGTGCGTCAGGTCCTTGATCGCCAGGAAGTAGACGTCCTCATCCTGCAGCGCCACCGTCGAATGGACGATTCCGGCCGGGAAATAGAGCAGGGTGCCGGGACCGACGATGCGTTCCGGCTCGTCGCCGACCTTGACCCGGAGCCGGCCGGAGACGACGTAGTTCCACTGCTCGTTCGGATGGGTATGCGGCCTGGCGCCGGTGCCCTTGGCCTTGTGCATCAGCCCGACCTGCATGCGGTCGCCCTCGACCACCGGGCCATGCGCCGTCGAATAGCCGGTGCCGGCGTCGATCTTCGCCATACTGGCCAGATCGAAGATGTGGCCCTGGTCGCCGCCACGTATCGCGCCTTTGTTCTTCGTCTCCCTGATCTCGGTCATGATGCTGTCCCTGTTCTCTTTTTTTGTTGTCAGGCGATGGCCGCGTTGTGCTCCTCGTCGATGCTACGCGTCTCGCCGGTGG
This sequence comes from Allostellaceae bacterium, assembly GCA_035491935.1. Lineage (GTDB taxonomy): Bacteria > Pseudomonadota > Alphaproteobacteria > ATCC43930 > CGMCC-115725 > DATJJW01. The sequence goes on from DATJJW010000257.1 coordinate 18,300, forward strand.
ATATCAGGGTGCGCGTCGCGTTGATCGAGGCGTAGGTCCACATGATCCGCATGCCCTCGGTTTCGGACAGGTTGCGGAAGCGGTGCGGAATTTCGGCCGGGATGAAGGTCACGTCGCCTGTGCTCACCGGGTATTCCTTGCCATCGATCTCGGCGATGGCGTTGCCTTCGAGCATCAGCACGCTTTCCTCGCAATTATGCTTGTGCAGCGGGATCGAGGCGCCCGGCTCGAAGATGGTGATGCCGTTGATGAAGCTGGTCGACCCGGTCCGGCGCGTGACCAGCGGGATGGTCTTGGCGCCGCCGCCGCGCTGGCGGGCAGGGATCTCCGAAGGACGCAGGATGGCCGGCGACTGTTTGGTGGTCTCAGACATGGGTTCGCCTCCTTCGGCCCCCGATCGGTGGGATCAATTGGCCTTGATGTGGTTATCGTCGATCAGCTTCTTGTACTTGGCGTAATTGGCCTTGATCTCGGTACCCAATTCCGCCGCGCTCGAGCCGACGGGCACCGCGCCCTGGACGGCCATCTGCTTCTGGACGTTCGGGTTGGCGAGCGCCGCCTGGACCGCCTTGTTCAGCTTCTCCACGATCGGCGCCGGCGTGCCGTGGGGCACGACGATCACGAACCAGGAATAGAACTGGAAACCCGGCGATCCGGATTCCGAAATGGTCGGCACCCCTGGGGCGGCCGCGATCTCCTTGTCGGAGGAGATGCCGAGCAGATGCAGCTTCTTGCTGTCGATCAGGCTCTTGACCGTCGCCAGCGCGGAGAAGCCCACCTGCGCGTCACCGCCGGCGATGCCGACGGCTGCCGGCGTCGCGCCCTTATAGGGGACGTGCACCATGTCGAGGTGGTTGGCCGAGGCGAACAGCGCCATGGCGATGTGTTGCGGGCTGCCGACGCCGCCCGAGCCATAGTTGATGGTGCCCGGCTGTGCCCTGGCCGCGGCGATCACGTCGGCGGCGGTCTTGTAGGGCAGGGACGTGTTGGCGACCAGCGTCCATTCGAAATTGGTCACCAGCGAGACCGGATCGAAATCCTTGAGCGCGTTCCA
>DATJJW010000258.1:0-4404 GCA_035491935.1 Allostellaceae bacterium
GGCCGTCTCGCGGCGGCCTTGCTGCAGGAAAGTTGGCGCGGCCGGCGGATCGTCGAGCTGGAGGGGCCGCGCCGCGTCACGCCGAACGACATCGCCCGCGGCTTCTCGAAAATCCTGGGTCGGCCCGTCAGCATGGAGGCAGTTCCGCGCGAGACCTGGGGCGCCTTGTTCACCGCCCAGGGGATGAAGGATCCGATCCCGCGGTTCCAGATGCTGGATGGGTTCAACGAGGGCTGGATCGAATTCGAAGCAGGCCAAGCCGGATCCATCAAGGGCGAGACCGAGCTGGAGACGGTGCTTAAGGGGCTCGTGGACCCGGCACCGTGAAGATCGACCCTACCGGGAGTCACGCGGCAGGAGGAGCATCGGCGCATATCCGATCACGAAACCGCCGAAGGCAGCGATCCAGAGACAGGCCGAAGCGATGAGGAGCGGCATCGTCCAGGCTGCGGCGAAGGCGGCGGTGACGCGGGCAATCGCCGCGAGGGTGACGAGGAGATAGATCAGGCGGGTCAGACGGTCGGCCGTCAGCTCGCGCCCGGCATGGCCGCGGCTGGCGCGGGTCATCACCGCCAGGGTCATCGTGCCGATGGCGCCGGCCGTCAGCGCGTGGATGGCGGCACTCTGGGGCAGGTCGCCATCGAGCAATGTTGCGCCGAGCAGACCCGCACCGACCACCAGCCAGCCATAACCGATATGGAGAATGAGGAGCAGCGGCTCGGCGGCCGTCGCCGCGCCGCGCCAGCGCAGCAGGCGCCATAGATTGAGCGCCGCGCCCAGCAGAAGCAGCGCACCGAGCGGGGGGAAGGACGGGAAGAAGGCCCAGCCGATGAGGCCCGCATGCAGCGTCGCGAGCGCGGCGCGGTCGATCCAGCCATGGCCGGCCGGGCGAGGGGTGCCCGGGCGCTTCGCTAGCCAGTTTCGCGTGAAGCTCGGCACGATCCGCCCCGCCACCACCGAGATCAGCAGGATCACGGCGGCCAGGCCGAGCCGCCAGCCCAAACCGGGCGGCAAGCCAAGACCATCGGCCTCCAGATGCATCAGCAGATTGGCCATGCCGAGAAGGGCGACCGGCGCCACCATCGGCAGGTTGCGCCAGTTCCGCCCCGCGAGGATTTCCCGGGCCACGACCCCGACCAGGACCACGGGGAAGGCAAGATCGGCGGCCATGGCGATCCAGGGCGGGACGAGGGCCGAGCCCAGGCAGGCGACACGGCCGAGCAGCCAAAGGCCGGCCAGCAGCGCCAAGGGCGCGCCGCTCACCGGAAGCCGGTTCGTCCAGTTGGGGATGGCGGTCAGCAGAAAGCCCGCGATGGTTGCCATGACGAAGCCGAACAGCATTTCATGGATATGCCAGGTGAGGGGATCGAACCGGCTCGGCAGGGCGGCTCCCGTGACGAAGACCATGATCCAGAGTGCAAGGGCGGCCGCCGACCAGATTCCGGCAGCCAGGAAGAACGGCCGGAAACCCTGGGTGAGGAAGGCCGGCATCGGCTGCGTGGGGCGGGCGATGGCATCCATCAAAACAGTGTCCAGCCCTCGCTGCCCGCGACCGCGCCGAAGACGGTGACGAGGCTCAGCGCGAGCAGGACCCAATGCGCCCGATGGAGCCGATCAATGGCAACGCCCGGCGCCCGCCTCGCCAATCCGGCGAAATGCCGGTGCAGGATGAACGGCTCGGCGACGAACAGGATGAAGGCATACAGCAGCCACAGGCCGACCATGGCGTGCATCCACCAGAACTCTGCCGACCGGAATCGCCCCCATAGGTCCATCCGTGCCGCCATGTAGAAGCCGGTCAAGCCGGTGATGATGACGGCTGACCGCGCCTGCCAGGCGAAGCGGCGCTCGATCGCCTGGAAAGCGCCGAGCCGATCGGTGCCGAGGTCGCCGCGGCGGACAGCCGGGAGCACGATGGTGGTGGCCATCGCCACGCCGCCGATCCAGATGACCACAGCGAGCACATGCAAGGCCCGCATGACGGCGAGATCATCCATGGCTTTCCCTTGCCGCGAGGAGCGGCCGTCCCGAGGCGACGGCCGTCGAAGGATCATCGCCGATGACATCGGTCCGGCGGACCTCCGTAAGATAGGACAGGATGAGGGAGACCCAGACGATGCCGTAGAGCAGCATGAAGCAGCTCGAATAGATCCCGGTCAGGTCGAGAAGGATGCCGAACAGAACGGGCAGTAGGAAGCCGCCCATCCCGCCGACGAGGCCGACGATTCCGGCTACCACGCCCATGTTGTCCGGGAAGTCGTCGCTGATGTATTTGAAGGTCGATGCCATGCCGCAGGCGAAAGACACGCCGAGAACGAAAAGCAGCATCGCGAAGCCCCAGGCCGGCAGGCCGAGGTGGAACGACATCGGGCCGCGAATGGTCTGGATGACGAAATCGGTCTGCGGATAGGACAGCAGGAACAGGCAGATCCAGGCGACCCAGAGCACCCACCAGGTGACGTTGTGGGCGCCGAAGCGATCCGAAAGATAACCGCCGAGCGCCCGAAGGACACCCGCCGGCAGCGCAAAGCTGATGGCCATCAATGCCGCCTGACCCATGGGGAAATGATACTCGTTGACGAAATACTGCGGCATCCAGATCGAAACGGCCGTGAAGCCGCCGAAGACGATTGAATAGTATTGGCAATATTTCCAGACCCGCGGGTCGCGCAGAACGGCCAGTTGCTCCCGAAGCGGCACCGGGCCGCCTGACTTCCCCGGATCCGGGGCGGAGGCCAGCCAGAACAGCGCCGCCGTGACGATCAGGGCCGCGGCATAGACCCGGGGCACGCTCTGCCAGCCATAGCTGGCGACCAGCAGCGGCGCGACGAACATGTTGATGGCGGCACCGGTCACGCCGGCCCCGAAGATGCCCATCGCAAGCCCCTTCTTTTCCTTCGGAAAGAACCGGGAGGTGTAGGGCGTGCCCACGGCGAAGGAGGCGCCGACCAGCCCCAGCGCCAGTCCCAGCAGGAGGAACTGCCACAACGCCACCGCATAGGAGGAAAGCCAGAGCGGCACCGCGCAGCCAAGCAGCAGGATGAACATCACGATGCGGCCGCCGAACCGGTCGGTCCAGATTCCCAGCGGCAGGCGGAACAGGGCGCCGGTCAGCACTGGGGTTGCCATCAGCAGGCCGAACTCGGATGCATTGAGTCCCAGCTCCTTGCGGATGGGAATGCCCGTGACCCCGAACATCATCCAGGCGGCGAAGCAGACCGCGAAGGCGAGAGTGCTCACCAGCAAGACCCGCATCGCGACGGCAAGCGGGATCGGCGCGACCGTATTCATCGTATGGCCTTTCCTTGAATAAGATCGATCGGCTCGGCGCCGTCGATGAGCGGATCGAGGGTAAAGCGGGCGCGGGCCACACTTGCGTCCGCGACCTCGATGACGTCACCGCGCACGAGGATGCCGAACTTCCCCATTGCGGAGAGCGCGCGGGAGAAAGTTTCGCGCGACATGCCGAGCTGCGAGGCGATCAGGTGCTTCTCGATCGGCAATCGGACGGCGATATCCCGGTCGGCTTGTCCCAGCAGTGAGACGAGGTAACAGCCGACCCGCTCCTCCACGGAGCGCAGCTTCAGATTCTTTTGCATGCGCACCTGGCGCCGGAACTGCGCCGCCAGGCAGCCCAGCACCGCGCGGCAGAGGGCGTGGTCGCAGGCCAGGGCATCCCGGAATGCTTCCGCGCCGACCAGAAGCAGGTGTGCTTCCTCATAGATGCGTGCTCGCATCAGATAGGGTTGGTTGCCAATCACGGCGGCGGGAACGATCAGGTCGACGGGCTGCAGAAGCTCGACGAGCGTCTCCGCCTCGCCCCGCACCCCCCAAAGCTCGACACTGCCGGCGAGGAGGAATTGGGCGAAGGCCGGGATTTCCGCCTGATTGAAGAGCAGGCTGCCGGCCGGCACACGATGCAGCACAGCTTGGCTCGCAAGCGCGTCCAGGGTCTTCGACGAGACGCGCCGCAGCCAGGAAATGCCCTGAAGCGCCTCTCGCGCCGAGGCCGCCTGGGGCAACCCATCGGCGCCGACCTGCGGTCTGCCAAGTCTATGGGATATCGAGCTATTTTCCATTCGCTCCGCTCCAGCCGGTGCCCCGCCAACGGGGGCAGGGCACCTCGAGATGTGACCGAGGTCACGCTATATGCCGCGCGAAAGCACAGTGCTCATTGATATGGATCAATGAAGACGAGCTCGCCGCCCGCCACGATCCCTGCCGACGTCACCGCCCGGTTGACCGGGCAGCCGCGAACCCCAGGGGCAGGCATGAGCCACTTTCTCGATCGATTGACCTTCTTCAGGAAGCAGGTCGACACCTTCTCCAACGGCCACGGCATCGTGACCGACGAGCCGCGCGACTGGGAGGACGGCTATCGCAAGCGCTGGCAGCACGACAAGA
>DATJJW010000259.1:0-8604 GCA_035491935.1 Allostellaceae bacterium
AGACCTGGTCGGGGTGAAAGTCGGCGGCGGGACGGTGACCATCGGTGCGATGACGACGCATGACCAGGTCTCTTCTTCGCCAGACCTCGTCGCGGCAATTCCTGCGCTGGCGTCGTTGGCCGGCCTGATCGGCGATCCGGCCGTTCGGCATCGCGGCACCATCGGCGGCTCGGTCGCGAATGCGGATCCCGCGGCCGATTATCCGGCCGGCTGTCTCGGGCTCGACGCCACGATCGTCACCGACCGGCGCGAGATCGCGGCCGATGATTTCTTTTTGGACCTGTTCGAGACGGCGCTGGAGCCTGGCGAGATCATCGCGGCGGTGCGCTTCAAGAAGCCGGATCGGGCGCATTACCTGAAATATCGCCATCCCTCATCGGGCTATGCCATCGTCGGCGTCATGGTCGCGCAATTCGGCCCGAAGGTCCGCGTGGCGGTGACGGGAGCCGGGCCTTGCGTCTTCCGCGTCGGTGCCATGGAACAGGCGCTGGAGCAGTCCTTCGCACCCGACAGCGTCGCCGGTATTCGGGTGCCGGAAGATGGGATGATGGGCGATATGCATTGCAGTGCGGCTTATCGCGCGCATCTGGTTACGGTCTATGCCCGCCGCGCCGTCGAGGCGCTGGTCCGAGCGTAAGGGGAGATCGAGAGGGACCATGGGTGAATTTGCGATCGGCCAGCCCATCTCGCGTTTCGAGGATCCGCGGCTGCTGCGTGGCGGCGGCCGCTATATCGACGATTTTTCGCTGCCGGGCATGCTGCACGGCTTTGTCTTGCGCTCGCCCCATGCTCATGCCCGGATCCTCGGGATCGACGTCGGCGCGGCCAAGACGGCGCCTGGCGTCGTTGCCGTGCTCACCGGCCGGGATTGGCTCGATTCCGGCTTCGGCGACCTGCCCGCGGCCGAAGGCAAGAAGAAGCGCGACGGCTCGCCCATGTACCGGCCGCATTTCCCGGCCCTGGTCAGCGAGCGTGTGCGCTATGTCGGTGACCCGGTCGCCTTCGTCATCGCCGAGACACTCCATCAGGCGCAGGACGCGGCCGAGTTGATCGCGGTCGAGTACGAAGCGCTGCCCTCGGTGACTTCGCTGGCGGAGGCGGCCGAGCCCGGCGCGTCGCTGGTCTGGGAGGATTGTCCGGACAATATCTGTTTCGTCCATCTCGAGGGCGACAAGGCCAAGACCGATCAGGCCTTCGCCAAGGCCGACCATGTCGCCCGTATGCGCTTCGTCATCAGCCGCGTGACGGCGGCCTCCATGGAAACTCGGGGCGCCATCGGCCATTACGATGCGGCGGCCGACCGCTACACGGTCCACACGCCCCTGCAACGCGCGCTGAACTATCGCGAGCAACTGGCCGAAACCTTGCGGATACCCGAAAGCAGGCTGCGCATCGTCACCGGTGATGTCGGCGGCAGCTTCGGCATGAAGTCGGGCGTGTTCAACGAGGCGGGGCTGGTCGTCCTGGGTTCCAAGGTGACGGGCCGTCCGGTGAAGTGGATCAGCTCACGTTCGGAGAGCTTCGTCGCCGACGCTCATGGGCGCGACAATGTCTCGGATGCCGAGCTGGCGCTGGACAAGAATGGCAAGTTCCTGGGCCTGCGCGTGCGCAACTTGGTCAATGTCGGCAGCTATACCCAACCGGGCTCGGAAAGTGGTGCCTTCGGCAATCTCGGCACGCTGGCGGGCGTCTACACGACGCCAGCCATCCATGTCGACGTGACGGCGATCCACACCAATACCAATCCGATGCGCCCGTTCCGCGGCAATGGACGGCCGGAGGCGGCCTTCGTCATCGAGCGCATCATCGATATCGCGGCGGATGAGTTGGGCATGGATCCGGCCGAGCTTCGGCGTATCAACATGATTCCGCCCGACGCCATGCCCTTTCAGACGGCGCTGGCGTTCAAATACGACAGCGGCGAATTCGAGAAATGCCTGGATGCCGCGTTGGAGATGGCCGACTACAAGGGCTTCGAGGCCCGCCGCATCGAGGCGCGCCGGCGCGGCAAGCTGCGCGGCATCGGCATGTCCTACACCATCGAGCGCGCCGGCGCGCCGGGGCATGAAGGGGCGGATATCCGCTTCGATCGTACGGGTTCGCTGACGCTGATCACCGGTGCCGTGACGCAGGGGCAGGGGCATGAGACGGTCTTCAAGCAGATCGTCTCCGACCAGCTGGGCATCCATCCGGACGAGATTCAATACCTGCAGGGCGACACCGATCTGGTGTTTTTCGGCGAGGGCACCGGCGGCTCGCGGACATCCGCGCTCGGCGGATCGGCGGTGAAGATGGTGGCCGACAAGGTCGTGGTCAAGGCGAAGGCGATCGCCGCCCATATGCTGGCGGTCGACGATGTCGACTATGCCGATGGCGTCTTCACCAGCCGCTCCACCAACCGCTCCTTCACCATGAAGGAGATCGCGCGCGCCTCGCTCATCCCGGCCAATGTGCCCGATGGCATGGAGGTCGGGCTGAATGCCAACGCCGCTTATACGGCCAAGCAGCAGAACTATCCAAATGGCTGCCATATCGTGGAGCTGGAGATCGACGAGGAGACGGGCACCGTCGAGATCGACCGCTATGTCGTCGTGGACGATGTCGGCACGGTGCTGAACCCGCTGCTCCTCAAGGGCCAGATCATCGGCGGTATCGCCCAAGGCGTCGGCCAGATGCTGATGGAGGAGATTCGCTTCGATCCGGATAACGGCCAGATCCTGACCGGCTCGTTCATGGATTATCCAATGCCGCATGCGGCGTTGTTCCCGCATATCGACATCAAATCCTATCCCGTGCCGACCCGCACCAATCCGCTGGGGGTGAAGGGGGCGGGCGAAGCCGGCTGCGTCGGCGCCCTGCCGGCGGTCGGCAACGCGCTGGTCGACGCGCTCGCGCATCTGGGGGTTCGCCATGTCGAGATGCCGGCGACGCCGGAACGCCTCTGGCGCCTGATCCACGGACAAGCCGCGGCAGAGTGATGCAGGCGTCACAACGGCCGATCAAGGAAGACCCTCGACCTCGGCCAATACCCTTCGATATGCGGCTTTGTGTCCGAGCCGGCCCGTGTCTCGTTGTTTAGGCGGCCACGGCGCGGGTAAGTAGGGGGGGTGCGGGAAGTATTCTGTCGAGGGGCCATGAGGTTGGTTGGGGACTCGGGTCGAGGTTTGGCCGGCGCGGCGCGATCGTTTTTTCCCGCCTTGCTGGTCCTGCTCCTGGTCGTGGCGTTTCCACCCGCCGCGATGGCGGATGATGGGGGGAAGACGATATGCCGCAGCGGCGGCGGACCGGGCGCCCCGCATCCGGAAATCTCCTGTGCCTGGTTCACCGAAAAGCTGATCCTGCATCTGCGTGCGGCCTCGCTGCCCATCGTCCTGCGTCTTATGGATACCTCAGGCGTGAGGCTGCCCGATGGCAGGCTGCATTTCGTCGGCATGGCCAATCGCGGCCCGCGCGGCGACATCAAGGTGGAATTCATCAACGGCCGCGCCTGGGAGATCGATGCCCTGGTCGACAATCCCAAGGGCGGACAGCCGATCCGGGTGCATTGGGACAATAGCTTCGCCAGTTGTTCCGATTTCGCCGACTCCTGGAATCCCTGCAGTTTCACTGCCGCGACGCACTGAACATCCCTTCAGTAGGCGTTGACATTGGGGCTCCCTCTCGTCAAATTGCGCCGACTGCAAGAAAAAGGTGCATTTTCCGGAAATGGCTGCACAAATTTTAGCCAATTTGGGCATTCGTGAGCTCGCGCTTAAAAAATGGCCCGGCCTCGTGGCGGTGTTGGGGTGTTTCTGGGTTTCTGCTGCCCATGCCGCGCCGAGCGCCGGCGAGGTCGCCGGCAATACGGCCTGGATCCTGACGTCCTCGGCGTTGGTCCTGTTCATGACCATACCGGGGCTGGCCATGTTCTATGGCGGCCTGGTTGGCGCGCGGAACCTGCTGTCAGTGCTGATGCATTGCTTCGTCGTCTGTTGCATCGTCTCGATCATCTGGGTGGTCGCGGGCTACAGCCTGACCTTCTCCGGGCAGGGAGCGCTTCTCGGCGATCTGCGCCAGGCCTTCCTGCCGCATATCCAGGACGTGCTGCCCAACGGCCTGCCGGAAAGCGTCTTCGTCCTGTTCCAGATGACCTTCGCGATCATCACCCCGGCGCTGATCATCGGCGCGTTTCCGGAGCGCGTGCGCTTCTCCTTCGTCATGGCCTTCACCGCCGGCTGGTCGATCCTGGTCTATCTGCCGGTGGCCCATTGGATCTGGGGCGGCGGCTGGCTGGCGTCGCTGGGCACGGTCGATTTCGCCGGCGGCATCGTCGTCCATACCTCGTCGGGTGTCGCGGCGATCCTGCTCGCCATCCTGATCGGTCCGCGCAAGGGCTTTCCGCAAAGCCTGAAGCCGCCGCACAGCTCCGGTATGACCATGGCCGGCGCCGGCATGCTCTGGGTCGGCTGGTTCGGCTTCAACGGCGGCAGCGCGCTCGCCGCCAACGGCTCGGCCGGCGTGGCTATCCTGACGACGCATTTCGCCGCCGCCGTCGCCGGTCTCACCTGGATGGTCGTCGAATGGGTCTATTACAAGCGGCCGACCTCGGTGGGTTTCGTCACCGGTTGCGTCGCCGGTCTCGCGACCATCACCCCGGCGGCGGGATATGTCGGCATGGGCGGTGCCATGGTCATCGGCCTGGCGGCCGGCATCGTCTGCTTCTTCGCCACCCATACGGTGAAGCATCGCCTGCATATCGATGATTCGCTCGACGTTTTCGCCGTGCACGGTGTCGGCGGCATGGTCGGCTCGGTCCTGGTCGCGGTGCTGATGCTGCCGGCATTGGGCGGTGTCGGTTTTGCGGCCGGGCTCGATCTCGGGCGCCAGCTCCTTGCCCAAGTGCTGGGCGTGGTGGTGACGCTCGTGTGGTCGGGTGTAGTCACGGTGGTACTGGTCAAGGTGCTGGCGCCGATGGTCGGTACGCGCGTCAGCCCGGACGAGGAGCTCGAAGGTCTCGATGTCGCCACCCATGGCGAACGTGCCTACGAACATATGTGAGGCAAGCCAGCTGGCACGAGGCGGCAGCTACTGCACTGCGCTGGTTCAAGGACGTGGACGGCCGGAACAAGTCCGGCCGTGACGGCAATAATGGGATGGGCCTGCCTGGTTTCTAGCGCATCCCCGCCAGCACGCCGTTGACCATGGCCTCCATCTCGGGGGCCAGCGGGTACATGTGCTTGTATTGCAGGATCTGCACGCAGGTGAGGATCAGCCGGTCGCGGAAATCCGGCAGCGCCAAGGGCGGGATCAGCATCTGGTGCAGGGGCGGGATGTCGCCGCGCTGGAATTCGAAGGCCATGCTGAGGCGGGGGCCGGGCGCGCGCTTCGCGCTGTGCGAGCCCCAATGCAGCACCGCCTGGTTCCAGCACAGCACGCTGCCCGCCTTGGCCGGCAGCGCCCGCACGTCGCTATAGGCGAAATTGGGATTGTCCTCGTGCTCGGTGTTGTAGTGCCGGTCGCGGTCGGCGGGCACCAGATACATGCAGCCATTGAGTGTCGTGGCGTCGGTCAGCGGCAGCCATATGGTCAGGGCCTTAGGCGCGCCGTCGGGGAACAGCGCCATGCGGCCGCGATCGCGATGCGGGGTCCAGCCGGACTCATCCGATTTCGGGTCGATATGCCAGGCCCAGAATGCCGGCAGGAGCTGGTAGCCCGGATCCAGATCATGGGCGAGTAGCTTGTGCAGCCGGGCGAAGGCCATCCAGAACTGGTCATACATGAAGGCGAAGCAGGTCGAAAGCCCGGCCTGGCGCAACGTGCCGACCGCGGCCGCCATCCGGTCCCAGGGCAGACCCCATTCCGGCGGGTCGAGCTGGAAATAGCCTTCCTCGATCAAACCGGCCTTGGTACCGGCGAGCGTGTCGGCGGGAAAGTCGATCGGGGCGAAGCCCGCCATGGCGTCCGGCGCGCAGATGGTGAGATCGGGGACCAGGCGTTGCCATGTCTCGATGCGGTCGATCGGTCCCGCCAGTGCCTCGCCCATGCCCAACCTGCTTTGCTGTGTCATTGTGCTGAAAGGGTTTTATCATCGACACGCAAGGTCGGCCATCATCCGTGCATGCTAGCTTGCCCTAAGCCTCGCTTGACTTTGCCGGCGTGCTGGTCGCTTTTCCTGGCGCATCATGCGTGTGGATGATTTCGACTTCGACCTGCCCGCCGACCGGATCGCCCAGCGTCCGGCGGTACCGCGCGACTCCGCGCGTCTGCTGCACATCAAGGATGGCGCGTTCCAGGACCGGACGGTGCGCGACCTTGCGACGCTGTTGCGGCCGGGCGACCTGCTGCTGTTCAACGATACCAAGGTCGTGCCGGCGCGCCTCCAGGGTGTCAGGCCGGGCGAGGGTGGCGATGTTGCCGTCTCCGTCACCCTGCACCAGCCGGCGGCCGACAATCTCTGGTACGTCTTCGCCAAGCCGGGCAAGCGGCTGAAGCCCGGCCAGCGTATCGATTTCGCGGAGGATTTCTCGGCCGAGGTGCTGGAGAAGCGCGAAAGTGGCGACATCCTGCTGCGCTTCGACTGCCGCGGCCTCGACCTCGTCGATGCGTTGCGCCGTTATGGCGCCATCCCATTGCCGCCCTATATCCGCGGCGGCATCGCGGATGCGCAGGACACGGCCGACTACCAGACCATGTTCGCCGAGCGCGACGGTGCCGTGGCCGCACCCACCGCGGCGCTGCATTTCACGCCGGCCCTGCTGGATGTCCTCAAGGCGCGCGGCATCGACTGGACCACGCTGACCCTGCATGTCGGTGCCGGTACCTTTCAGCCGGTCAAGGTCGACGACACGCGCGACCATGTCATGCATGCCGAATGGGGCACCATCTCGGCCGAATCTGCCCGGCGCATCAACGAGGCGAGGCGTGCCGGAGGCCGAATCATCGCCGTCGGCACCACCAGCCTGCGCCTGGTCGAAAGCGCCGTCGAGAATGATGGCCACGTCACGCCGTTCACCGGTTCGACCGATCTCTTCATCACGCCGGGCTATCGTTTCAAGGCGGTCGATCTGCTGCTGACCAATTTCCATCTGCCCCGGTCGACCCTGTTCATGCTGGTCTCCGCCTTTGCCGGACTCGACCGCATGCGGGCCGCCTATACCCATGCGGTGGCGGCCGGGTATCGCTTCTACTCCTATGGCGATTGCTGCCTGCTGGAACCGGTGGCGCCATGAGCGAGGCTTTCGGTTTTTCGCTGCTGGGCACCGATGGCGGCGCCCGGCGTGGCGAGGTGAGGACCGCTCACGGGGCGATCCAGACGCCCGCCTTCATGCCGGTCGGTACCGCCGGCACGGTCAAGGGTCTGCATCCCGAAGCCGTGGCGGCGACGGGGGCCGAGATCCTGCTCGGCAACACCTATCACCTGATGCTGCGGCCGACGGCGGAGCGGGTCGAGCGGCTGGGCGGCCTGCATCGGATGATGAACTGGCCGAAGCCGATCCTGACCGATTCCGGTGGTTTCCAGGTCATGTCGCTCTCTGCCTTGCGGGACATGACCGAAAGAGGCGTGACCTTCCGCTCACACATCGACGGCTCGCGCCACGAGCTGACGCCAGAGCGCTCAATGGACATCCAGCGCATGCTGGACGCCGACATCACCATGGCGCTCGACGAGTGCACGCCGCACCCGGCGACATACGAGCAGACGGACACCTCGCTCGGCCTCAGCATGCGCTGGGCGGAACGTTCGAAGCGGGCTTTCGTCGAGCGGCCGGGCTATGGGCTGTTCGGTATCGTCCAGGGGGGCGTCTATGTCGATCTGCGCGCGCGTTCGGTCGAGGCGCTGACCGGCATCGGCTTCGATGGCTATGCGGTGGGCGGATTGGCCGTGGGCGAAGGGCAGGAGGTCATGTTTCATGTCCTCGATCACACGACGCCGCTTCTGCCTGAGGACCGCCCACGTTATCTGATGGGCGTCGGCACGCCCGCGGATCTGGTCGGCGCCGTGGCACGCGGCATCGACATGTTCGACTGCGTGATGCCGACCCGGTCAGGCCGTACCGCCCAGGCCTTCAGCCGGCGCGGCAAGGTCAATCTGCGCAATGCCCGCCACCAGGACGATCCAAGGCCGCTGGACGAGGGTTGCCGCTGCCCCGCCTGCGCCTCCTACAGCCGGGCCTATCTGCACCATCTTTTCCGTTGCGAGGAAATGCTGGGACCGATCCTGCTGACGCAGCATAATCTCACATACTATCAGGACCTGATGCGCGGCATGCGGGATGCCATCGAGGCCCAAGGCTTCGCCGATTTCCAGGCGGCGTTCCACGAGGCTCAAGAGATGGGCGATATCGCGCCGCTCTGACGAGGGAAGTGTGCTCGAGATGAACGAGACGATCTATTCCGGGCTGTCGCAGCTCGGCCACCAGACCGAGGCGCCGGCCAGCCCCGAGGCGGCGGTACTGGAGAAGGTGGCGAACCCCAATCCGGATGATGCGTATCTCGTGCGCTTCGTCTGCCCGGAATTCACGTCGCTTTGCCCGATCACCGGCCAGCCGGATTTCGCCCATCTGGTCATCGACTATGTGCCGGGACCGCATCTGGTCGAGAGCAAGTCGCTGAAGCTCTATCTCG
>DATJJW010000260.1:0-17797 GCA_035491935.1 Allostellaceae bacterium
GAGATGCCCGAGAACACCACCGAGACCCAGCCGACCATGGCGCCGAAGCAGGAGAAATGGCTGACGGCGTTCGTCGACAAGAAAGCGGCCGCCCAGAAGCAGGTGGACAAGGCGACTCAGAAGCAGCAGGTGCTGCTGGAGGTGTCGCTGTCGCTGGAATCGGATGCCGACGACATCCAGAAGGGCATGGATTTCAAGGTCTTGATCAACGACAAGACCGTGATGAACAAGGTCAAGCGGCTGCTGCACGTCAAGGACACCATGTCCTCGATGAACAAGAAGCACGACGCCAACAAGGAGATCGATACGGTCCATGATCTGGCCGACCTCGAATCCTTGACGCCCGAGCAGCGCAAGCAGGTCGACGCGGCCATGGCGAAGATCGCCAAGATGACCGAGAAGATGCGCGATGCCGTCGACGAGGACGGCAACCCGCTCTTCACCGACGCGGATATCGCCGACGAAATTTGGACGCCGCTGGTGCGCCAGGGCCTCATTCCCGAGAACGTCGTGCCCGACAAGCACAGTCAGGTCTCCAAGACCTTCGCCGGCGCCAACGCCGCCTATGTCGAGCGGCTGGAGAAATACACCGCCGGGCTCGACGAGCATGACGGGCTCCTGAAGAAGCTGGGCCTGGCCCAGGATATGATCGGCAAGGTCGGCGATCTGGCCGACAGCATCGTCGAGGCGGCGGGTGGCCCGAAGATCGCCGGCGACATCGTCAAGCTGATCTCGATCGGCGGCCAGGGCCTGACCGGCCTCGCGGCCCAGATCATCAAGAAGGACGACGCGCAGAGCATCCTGGAGACGATCGGCGGCATCGCCTCCGACACCTGCAGCACGGTGCTGCCCAAGGATATCGGCGACATCGTCTCGGCCTCGATCACCACCGGGCTCAAGGGCACGGCGATCCTGCAGAAGGTCGTCGAGGGCGACGGCGACGGTGTCGTCGACGTGCTGGGCGAACTGATCGAGAGCAGCCTGACGCTGGCCGGCAAGGTCAATGGCGACGACCGGCTGGAGGATATCGGCGGCTATGTGAAGAACGCCATCCAGGCGCTGCCCGAGGCCAAGGACTTCATCAAGGCCGCGGTGGCCAAAGACCCGAAAAAGATGAAGGCGGCGCTCGAGAAACTGGTCGAGCGCGGCATCGACATGGCGGGCGACGAGATCAAGAGTCGCATCAACGACGAGACCGGCGGTGGCGTGGATCTCGATGGCGACGGCGAGGACGATGATTCGCCGGAAGCCGCCGCCTTCAAGGAGATCTTCGACACCAGCAAGGAAGCGATCACCCAGGCGCGCGAGATCCTGAAGGACGAGAAGGCCAGCCCCGAGGAGAAGCGCAAGGCGGCCGAGGAGCTGAAGAAGCACCTGGAGCAGCTGTCCGAGGCGCAGCAGGCGCAGGAGGAAGTCCGCCGCGAGGAGCGCGAATTCGAGAGCATGCTGCTGCACGGCTTTTCCGACGCGATCGACAGCGCGGACGCGACCGCCCAGGAGGCGGAGGAAGCGCTGTCGAAGATCGAGCCGATGATCCTGAAGCTGAAGAAGGATCAGATGATCTTCGAGCTCGTCGACAAGCTCAGCAGCCTGCCGATCACGGTCGCGGCCCAGTTCTTCCCGCCGGCCAGCATCGCGCTCGACTTCAAGAAATTCTCGGTCGAGGCGGCCAAGGCGGTCCTGCACGCCAAGGAGCTGCTGAAATGGCTCGACAATGTCGGCGACGCGCGCAACGCCGTCTCGGTCCAGGCCGAGGCGATGCTGAACCGGGTCGGCATGGAAGACCGTCAGGCGCTTGAAGCCAGCATGCGCGCGACGCTGCACCTCGTCTCCGCCATCGGCAATCTGATCGCGACCGTCGGCGCCCATGCGGCACCGGCCGGTGCCGCACTGGCGGCGGCGGCCAAGGTCGGCCAGGCCAGCCTCGAAATCGCGTCGAAAATCTATACCGAGGCGCAGATGGCGGCCGCCTGGAAGACCTACAAGGCGGCGGTCAAGAAACCGGGCGACCGCAAGCTCGCCCGCAAGGCGCTGCGCGACAACCCGACGCTGGCCAAATACGCCATAGCCTGGGGTGCCATTTCCGTGGGCGACCCGATCGCCAAGAAGGGGTTGCAGAGCTGCGGCCTGACCAACAAGGTCCTGGCGGACAAGGACACCAACGTCCACAACGTCGTGGCCTATCTGGAGACGCTCTATAAGGAGGATCCCGTCCTCGAACGCGCAGTGATCATCCCGAAGAAATGGTATCCGGGCGAGCCGGAACTGACCGTGCGTTCCTGGGCCGCCTTCGTCGACGCGGCGGAAAAGAAGGCCACGCCGAAGTTGAAGGCGCCCAAGCTGGGCGCGGTCAGCGGCGCGCTCGAGACCTATACCAAGGCGCAGGACGCCTTCGACGGCGGCAAGAACGACACGACGAAGGAGGCGCTGGTCGCGGCCTGCACGATCCTCATCACCAGCCTCAACCGCTTCGAGGCGGTGGGCGCCGATGGCAAGCCGCATGAGGAGATGCATGAATACGTCGACCAGATGGTGGCATTCGCCGAGCTGAGCATCCGGGCGGCGAATGACGACAAGTCGGAAGACGAGGGCGAGAAGCTCAAGGCGGCGGAGTAGCCGCAGCCGCGTCCTCGCGTGGATAGGCCGGTTCCGGATGGGGGTATCCGGAACCGGCCTTCTCCCCTATACCGGGGCGACGCATGCCGCAGGCCCCGGAAATACCTTCATGGACCAGCCGAAATCCCGGCCAGAATCCCGCGGGCCCAAAGCTCGACTGAGCCGCATCAGTTCGCTGGGGCTGCTCCTGCCGTACCTCAAGCCTTACTGGCTGCGCGCGCTTCTGGCGGTGGCGGCGCTGCTGATCGCCGCGGGCCTGGTGCTGGCGCTGGGCCAAGGCGTGCGCCGGCTGATCGATCTGGGCTTCGCCAGCGGCAGTGCCGCACGGCTGGACCAGGCGGCGCTGGTCATGTTTCTGGTCGTGGCCGCGCTGTCGGGCGCCACGTTCACCCGCTACTACATGGTGTCCTGGCTGGGCGAGCGGGTGGCGGCCGATCTTCGGCGTGACATGTTCGAGCGGGTGCTGGGCCTGTCGCCGGCCTATTTCGAGACCGCGCGCACCGGCGACATCCTGGCCAGACTTACATCCGACATCTCGGTGTTGCAGACGCTGATCGGCTCCTCGGTCTCGCAATGGACGCGCAATGCCATATTGGGCCTGGGATCCTTCGCCATGCTGTTCGTCACCAGCCCGAAGCTCACCGGGCTGGTCGTGCTGGTGGTGCCGCTGGTCGTGATGCCGCTGGTGCTGTTCGGCCGGCGCGAACGCCGGCTGTCGCGCCAGGCCCAGGACCGGATTGCCGATCTCGGCGCCTATGCCGAGGAGACGATCAACGCGCTGCGCACGGTGCAGGCCTTCACCCATGAGCCGGTCGACCGCGAGCGCTTCCGCGCCCAGGTCGAGACCTCGGTGGCGACCGCGCTGCGCCGGATCACGACGCGGGCGAGCCTGATCCTGGTGGTGATCCTGCTGGGCTTCGGCGCCATCGTGTTCAGCCTGTGGGTCGGCGGTCGCGACGTGATCGCCGGGCGGCTCAGCGGCGGCGATCTCTCCGCCTTCGTCTTCTATGCCGTGCTGCTTGCCAGCTCCGGCATGCAGATGAGCGAGCTGTGGGGCGATTTGCAGCGGGCGAGCGGTGCCGCCGACCGTATCCGCGAGCTCCTCGACGAAGAGCCCAGCATCACCGCACCCGCCCGGCCGGAACGGCTGCCGATACGGGCGGAGGGCCGGGTGGCGTTCGAGCATGTCGTCTTCCGCTATCCCGCCAGGCCGGATTATTCGGCATTGGCCGATTTCTCGTTGCAGGTCGAGCCCGGGGAGACTGTGGCGCTGGTCGGGCCGTCGGGCGCCGGCAAGACGACGGTGCTGCAATTGCTGCTGCGCTTCTACGATCCGGCTGCCGGCCAAATCCTGCTGGATGGCGTCGACATCGCCGGGCTCGATCCGGCCGAGCTCAGGGGGCGCATCGGGCTGGTGCCGCAGGATCCGGTGATCTTCGGCACCAGCGCCCTGGAGAACATCCGCTACGGCCGGCCGGATGCCAGCGAGGCGGAGATCCGCGCGGCGGCCCGCGCCGCCCATGCCGATTTCCTCGAAGATTTGCCGCAAGGCTTCGCGACATTTCTCGGCGAGAAGGGCGTACGGCTCTCCGGCGGCCAGCGCCAGCGCATCGCCATCGCCCGCGCCATCCTGCGCGACCCTACCGTGCTGCTGCTCGACGAGGCGACGAGTGCGCTCGATGCGGAATCCGAACGCGCGGTGCAGCAGGCGCTGGCGACGTTATCCCAAGGGCGCACGACCCTGGTCATCGCCCACCGGTTGGCGACGGTGCGCAAGGCCGACCGCATCGTCGTGGTCGAGGCGGGGCGCATCGTCGCGACCGGCAACCATGACGCGCTGATGCGCGAGGACGGCCTCTATGCGCGCCTCGCCCAGCTCCAATTCGGCCCGGATGCATCCTGAACGCCGGCAGGATCAGAACACGGACCAGCCGCCGAGCGCCGACAGCCGTTCCAGGGCCAGGGAGCCGATATAGGAATTGCCGGCGGCGTTGAGGCCCGGCGCCCAGACGGCGACCGAGGCCCGGCGCGGAGCGATGGCCAGGATGCCGCCGCCGACGCCGCTCTTGCCCGGCAATCCCACCCGGAAGGCGAAATCCCCCGAGGCATCGTAATGGCCGCAGGTCATCATCACCGCCGTGATGCGCCGGGCGCGGGTCGATGTCGTGATCCTGGTGCCGGTCCAGGGATCGCTGCCGCCATATGCCAGATAGAGCCCGGCACGTGCGAGCTGCCGGCAATTGAGGCTCAAGGCGCATTGGTTGAAATAGACCTCCAGCACATCCGGCACGGCCGCATGGATATTGCCGAAGCTGCGCAGGAAATTAGCCAGGCTGCGGTTGCGGAAGCCGGTCTCGCTTTCCGACCGGGCGACCTCCGGGTCGATCGCGACCGTCTCGTCCTGGGCCAGGCCGCGTATGAAGGCCAATATCTCGGCCAAAATCTCCTCGACCCTGCGGCCCATCAGCAGGGCATCGGTCACGACCAAGGCGCCGGCATTGATGAAGGGATTGCGCGGCACGCCCTTCTCATGTTCGAGCTGGACGATCGAATTGAAGGGCGAACCCGAAGGCTCGCGGCCGACCCGGTGCCAGAGAGCTGCCCCCAGACGGTTGAGGGCCAGGGTCAGGGTGAAGACCTTGGAGATGCTCTGGATCGAGAAGGGGATATCCGCATCGCCCGCCGATGCGGTGCGGCCGTCGCCATGGGCGATGGCCAGGCCGAAATGCGCGGGATCGATGCGCGCCAGCGCCGGGATATAGTCGGCGACCCGCCCGCGCCCGATATGCGCCTGCATGTCGCGATGGACCAAAGCTGCCAATTCGTCCAAATCTTCGACCGGCGCCATTCGCAGCCTACCTCGCACGTCTTCTTAAGACCTCGGGCCCTATCCTGGCGGCAATAGGGTTTCCAAACCAGAAACGAAACGGTCGAAACAAGCCGTCGAAACAAGCCGTCGAAACAAGCCGTCCCTGCCCAGAAGCAACCCGGGAGACTTCGATTGACCTATTGTCTCGGTATCCTGCTCCCCTCAGGCCTCGTGCTCGCCGCCGATTCCCGTTCCAATGCCGGGGTCGACCAGATCGCCCGCGTACACAAGCTGGCCTTGATCGAGGTGCCGGGCAACCGGGTCATCGCGATCCTGTCGGCCGGCAATCTCGCCACGACGCAATCGGTGGTGACGACCTTGCGCGAGGCCGCGGGCGCCGGCGATCTCAACCGCGATCTACATGCCGCGCACACCATGTTCGATATCGCCAACATCGTCGGCGACACGCTGCGCGATGTCGTCGCGAGGGATGGGCAGCATGTGCAGCCCTATGGCGATCCCAGCGCGTCCTTCCTGGTCGGCGGCCAAATCCTGGGCGAGGCACCGCGCCTGTTCCAGATCTATTCGGCCGGCAATTTCATCGAAGCCTCCGACCGGTCCAACTTCCTGCAGATCGGTGAGACGAAATACGGCAAGCCGATCCTCGACCGCGCGCTCTCGGCCGATAGTCCGCTCGACCAGGCGGCGAAGCTGGCGCTCCTGTCCTTCGACGCCACCATCCGCAGCAACCTGTCGGTGGGCTTGCCCATCGACATGCTGCGTTATGAGGCCAACAGCTTCTCCAGCGTCAATTTCGCGACCCTCGACCATCACGATCCTTACTGGAGTCAGCTGCGCGATGCCTACAGCCAGGGCATCAACAGCCTGGTTGCGGGCCTGCCGGCCCCTCCGGTCTGGGGTTCCGGAATTTCATGACAGCCAGAATTTCATGCCAGACTGGCAGCACCCACGCTTGTTCCCGGGTTGAATAAGCCGTACTGAGCAGTTCTCCTTTGGTCCCAAAGGGAATGCCGAGAGCCCGGTCCGTTCAGGTCGGAACGACCTGAACGGGGAATCGGTCTCTAAACTATCGAGTCAGATCACGATTCAAATTTCAGGTCGTGGCGACTTGAAATCATCGTGATCTAGGGTTGCGCGATATGCACGATATGGATGGTTTGCCTTTAGGCCAGCGGCGGGCGGTCATGTTCTGCCTGCTGCTCGGCAGCGTGCTCAGCAATCTCGATGCCGCCATCGCCAATATCGCGCTGCCCACCATCGCCCATGATCTCCGGGCCAGCTCCGCCGCCACCGTCTGGGTGGTGAACGCCTACCAGCTTGCGGTTGCAATCAGCCTGCTGCCGATCGCGGCACTCGGCGAGATCATCGGCCTGAAGAAGGTCTATACCTTCGGCATTGTCGTCTTCACCCTGGGCTCGCTCGCCTGCGCGATGTCGCCGAACCTGTCCGTGCTGATCGCCGCGCGCGCGCTCCAGGGTGTCGGCGGTGCCAGCCTGGCCGCGCTCGGGCCGGCACTGGTCCGCGTCAGCTTCCCACGCCGCATGATTGGCGGCGGCCTGGCGAACCTGGCGCTGGCCGTCGCGGTCTCAGCGGCGGTCGGCCCGACCATCGCCGCCTTCATCCTGTCGATCGCGACCTGGCCCTGGCTGTTCCTGGTCAACCTGCCGGTGGGGCTGCTCGCGATTCCCCTGTTCCTCGCCAACGCTCCCCACCAGCCGGGCGACGGCAGGCCGCTCGACATGCTGGGCTCGGCCCTCAACGCCGTGGCGCTGGGCCTGGTCGTCATTGGCGTGGCCGAGCTCGGCAGCAGCCACAAGACCCTGGCCGTGGTCGAGATCGTGCTGGGTGCCTTGGGCTTCCTGCTGCTCATTCGCCAGCAGTCGGGGCGGCCCAATCCGCTTCTGCCGCTGGATCTCATGCGCATCCCGGTCTTTGCATTGTCGGCGGTGACCTCGGCCTGCTCCTACGCCGCGCAGATCCTGGCCTATGTCTCGCTGCCCTTCCTGTTCCAGACGGTGATGCATAAATCGGCGGTCGAGACCGGGTTGCTGGTTACGCCCTGGCCGGTGCTGGTCGCGATCGCCGCTCCGATCTCCGGCAAGCTGTCGGCCCGGTATCCGGCCTCGGCGCTGGGGTCCATGGGCATGGTGGCGCTGACCCTCGGCCTTGTCGCCATGGCTCTGCTGCCGGACAATCCCTCGACCTTGGATATCGCTTGGCGCATGGCGCTGTGCGGCTTGGGCTTCGGCTTCTTCCAGACGCCCAACAACATGGCGATGATGACCGCCGGGCCGGTCAACCGGGCGAGTGCCGCCAGCGGCATGCTGGCCTTTGTGCGCACCATCGGCTGGTCGGTGGGCTCGGCGGCGGTGGCACTGATCTTCGACGCCTGGGGTGCTGCCGGCAGCTCGATCTGCCTGGCCGTCGGTGCAGGGTTCGCGGGCTTCGGCGTGCTGACCAGCCTGGCGCGCGCCTTCGGTCGTAAAGCTTCGTAGGCGCAAGGCCGCTTAATATACGTCGCGCCGATAGCGTTTGGCGTCGGCCAGGCCCTGGATGTAGTCGGCGGCCTCGACCGGGCTCATCCCGCCATGGGTCTCGGCGATCCGGTTGAGCGCCTTGTCGACGTCGCGCGCCATCTGCCCGGCATCGCCGCAGATATAGACATAGGCGCCGTTCTGCAGCCAATCCCAGAGTTCGCGGCCCTGCTCGACCATGCGGTGCTGGACATAGATCTTCTCCATCTGGTCGCGTGAGAAGGCGGTGTCGAGCCGGGTGAGCGTGCCGGCGCGCATGAATTCCTTCAGTTCCGCCTTGTAATAGAAATCGCCGGCGGCGTGCTGGGCGCCGAAGAACAGCCAGTTGGCACCCGTGGCACCGGTCGCCTGCCGGTCGTGCAGGAAGGCGCGGAAGGGCGCGATGCCGGTGCCGGGTCCGATCATGATGATCGGCGTATCGGGGTCCTCCGGCAGGCGGAAATGCAACGCCTTCTGGATGAAGATCGGTACCGGCGCCTTGCGGGCGCGCTCGGCGAGATATGTGGACGCCACACCCTTGCGCCGGCGGATGCCGCAATCGAAGCGCACGGTGGAGATCGTGGCGTGGACCTGGGAGCCATGGGCGCGCGGGCTCGACGAGATCGAATAGAGCCGTGGCTGCAGCGGTTGCAGGATGCCCAGCCACTCTTCGACCGGAACCCGGACCGGGTAGGCGATAAGCAGATCGGCAAGCTGCCGCCCCCAGAGGAATTGCTTCAGCGCCGCGTTGTTCTCAGGTTTGGCGAGCTGGACGAGGTCGCTGGCCTTGTTGCGCCGCGCCACCCAGTCGATCAGGGCGGGCGTGATGCGGGTGATGTCGAGATGGTGGGAGAGCGCCTCGTCGAGCGGCATCGTGCCCTTGCCCGGCAGCACGACCTCATGCGCGCCATCGGCGCCGATCGCCCGGCGGATCTCGGCGACGAGTTCGGGGCAGTTGCTCGGTATCACACCCAGCGCGTCACCCGGCTCGTAGCTGAGCGCATCGGGTTCGAAACCCAGGGCGTAATGGCGGATCTCGCGCGTGCCGCCGCCGGCGTTGAGCCGGCGGCTGGCGAGGAGCCGCGCCCCATGGGTGGCCGGTCCCGGTCCGGCATCGGAGGTGAGGTCAAGGGCGAGGGGACTGGCTTCGGGATGCGCCAGCTTGGCGAAGACGCCGCCCAGCCAGTCATTGGCGGGGCCGCGCGCCGGCCCGTCGCATTCGGCACGGTTGGCCAGGGCCCTCGCCCCCAGCGCCGCCAGCCGCTCGTCCAACGCCCGGCCATGGCCGCAATAGCGGTCATAGCTCGAATCGCCCAACGCCAGCACGGCATAGCGCAGATGGTCGAGTGGGGGCGCCGCCGCATCATGCAGCGCGCGCCAGAATCCCGCGCCATTGTCGGGCGGCTCGCCATCGCCATAGGTCGAGGTGACGACCAGCAAATTGCGCTCGCGTGCCAGCTCCGCGGCTGGGTAATCGGCCATGTCGATGACCCGCACGCCACCGACCGCGGGGCCGATGGCTTCGGCGATGGTCGTGGCCAGGCGCTCGGCATTGCCGGTCTGCGAGGCCCAGAGCAGGGTCACCGCGGCCTCATTGTCCAGCACTGCGGCCGTCTCGGGTTTGCACGCGGCCGCCACACGGGTAAGCCGTATGGCAGCGAATTTGAACGCCGGCTGCAGTGAGATCGGATCGACCGCGTCATCGGTGAGCGCGTTGATGGCGAGGTCCGGCCCGGCGCTGTCGCTCCAATGGAATGGCACGAACAGCAGCCCCGGCTGCATGCGGTCCGACACGACCGCCGGCAGCAGCGCCCGCCCACGCCGCCCGGCCAGCTCCAGCGTGTCGCCATCGCCAATGCCCAGCGCCTCGGCATCCTCGCGCGACAGTTCGACGAAGGGGCCGCGGTCGAGGCGGGTCAGCGCCGCGATCTTCCCGGTCTTGGTACGGGTATGCCACTGATGCGGCAGCCGGCCGGTGGTCAGGACGAAGGGATAATCCGTATCCGGCAGCTCGCGCGGCGGCAGGTAGGGCCGGGCGAAGAAACGCGCCTTGCCGCCGGGACGCGGGAAGACCGGCCAGGGCCGTTCGGCCTCGACATAGCGGATCGGGTTGCGTGCCGGCCCGTCCTCGACGCAAGGCCATTGCACCGGGCCTCGGGCCAGCCTGTCATGACTGACGCCGGCCAGGGCATAGCCGGTATCGAGGTTGGAGGTCAGGCGGATCTCGTCGAAGACCGCCGCAGCATCGGCGAAGTCGAAGCCCGGATAGCCCATGGCCTGGGCGACCCCGGCGATGATGCGCCAATCGGCCATGGCCTCGCCCGGCGGCTCGACGGCCTGCGCCGTCAGCGTCATGTTGCGCTCGGAATTGACCAGTACGCCGCTGGCTTCGGCCCAGAGCGCGCCGGGCAGC
This sequence comes from Allostellaceae bacterium, assembly GCA_035491935.1. GTDB lineage: Bacteria > Pseudomonadota > Alphaproteobacteria > ATCC43930 > CGMCC-115725 > DATJJW01. The sequence continues at coordinate 10,373 of DATJJW010000260.1, forward strand.
AGGATGTCGGCATAGGGTACGGTCTCGCCGTCCTGGAACGCATCCTGGACGATGACGAGATCGGCGGCCTTTAGTCCGTCGATCACCTGGGCGCGGTTGGCGACCGAGGCGACAGGGTTGGTGCAGATGATCCACACCGCCTTCATGGCGCCGGATTTGAGCGCCCGGAACATCGAGACGGTGTCGAGGCCGGGCTCGGCCTTGATCGTGCCGGGCGCCAAGTCCCAGACCCGCTCGATATAGGCACGATCGGCGGCGCTGGTGACGCTGCGCTGGCCGGGCAGTCCGGCCGCCAGATAGCCCATCTCGCGCCCGCCCATCGCGTTGGGCTGGCCGGTGAGCGAGAAGGGGCCGTTGCCGGGCTTGCAGATCGTGCCGGTCGCCAGATGCAGATTGATCAGCGCATTGGTCTGCCAGGTGCCGTGGATGCTCTGGTTGAGGCCCATGGTCCAGAGGCTCATCCAGTTGCGGGATTCGGCGATCCAGCTTGCGGCCAGGCGGATATCCGCTTCGGCGAGACCGGTGATCGCCGCGACCTTGGAGGGCGTGTAATCGGCGAGGAAATCCGGCAGCTCTTCCCAGCCTTCGGTGGCGCCGGCGATGAACTCCCCGTCGATGTCGCCCGCCTCGACCAAAAGGTGCAGCAGCCCGTTGAGCAGGGCCAGATCGGTGCCGGGGGCGATCTGCAGGAACAGGTCGGCCTTGTCGGCGGTGGCGGTGCGCCGGGGGTCGACGACGATCAGGCGCACGCCATCCTGCTTGCGCCGATCGAGCAGGCGCAGGAACAGGATCGGATGGCAATCGGCCATATTGGCGCCGATGACGAAGAACAGGTCCGACTGGTCCAGATCGTCATAGGATCCGGGCGGCCCATCGGCGCCCAGCGACAGCTTGTAGCCGCTGGCGGCACTTGCCATGCACAGCCGCGAATTGGAATCGATGCTGTTGGTGCCGATGAAGCCCTTGGCCAGCTTGTTCGAGAGGTACTGGGCCTCGATCGACATCTGGCCGGAGACGTAGAAACCCACGGCCTCCGGCCCATGGGTCCGGATGATCGCCTTGAGGCGCCGGGCCGTCTCGGCCAAGGCCATCGCCATCGGCAAGGGCGCCGCGGCCTGATCGTGGCAGTCGCGGGCGAAGGCCTGGGACAGCCGGCCGGGGGCGGTCAGCGCCTGTGCCGCGGTCGAGCCCTTGGTGCAGAGACGGCCGGCATTGGCGGGGTGCGCCTTGTCGCCGGTGAGACGCGAGACCTTGCCGGCCTCGACCGTCAGGTTCATGCCGCAACCGACGCCGCAATAAGGGCACGCAGTCTTGACCGTCTTGGCCCCGACCGTTGCGCCTGCTGCCGCCGTCGATCGCGGTAGGGGTGCTTCGGGCATGGTTCGGGTGGCGGCTGGGGTCAGTCCTTGGCCGCGGGCGTCTCGCCCAATGCCAATTGTAACCGGTCGCCGACCCGGCGCACCGCCACCCGATGCGCGCAGCCCTTGTCCGGGGCCTTTGCCTCGCCATCCTCCAGCCCCATGATCCAGCCATGAAGTGGGCAGGTCACATGCCGGCCATGGACGATGCCCTGGGACAGCGGCCCGCCCTTATGCGGGCAGCGGTCATGGAGCGCGAAGACGGCATCGTCGGCGGCGCGGAACACGGCGATGTCGCCCTCGCGGGTCGCGACCACGCGCGAGCCCAGCAGGGGAATGTCGGCGATCTCGCCGATATCGATCCAGAGCGCCTGGTCCTGGCTGTTGTTCATGTCCATGGCGCTTACTCCACTTCGGCCATCGGGCGGAACGCCGCCGATTTGCGCATATCGTCCGCATGCTCGGCCCAGGGGTCGGTCTGGCGGAAGCTCTGGGCGTAGAGGAAGCGCTCGTAGAGCTCCTTGCGCAGCTCGTCGTCCTGGACGATGCGCGTGCGCACATAATCGAGCCCGACGCGCTCGATCCAATGGGCGGTACGCTCCAGGTAGCGCGCCTGTTCGCGATAGAGCTGCAGGAAGGCGCCGCAATATTCCAGCACCTCCTCCTCGGTCTCGACCTTGCACAGGAACTCGGTGCCGCGCAGCTTGATGCCGCCATTGCCACCGACATGCAGCTCCCAGCCGCTATCGACCGCGATGACGCCGAAATCCTTGATCGTGGCTTCGGCGCAGTTCCGGGGGCAGCCGGAGACCGCCAGCTTCACCTTGTGCGGATGCCAGGAATCCCAGGTCATGCGTTCGAGCGCCACGCCCATCCCGGTCGAATCCTGCGTGCCGAAACGGCACCATTCGGAACCGACGCACGTCTTCACGGTGCGGAGCGCCTTGCCATAGGCATGGCCGGAGACCATGCCGGCGGCGTTCAGGTCGCGCCAGACATCCGGCAGCTGCTCCTTCTTCACGCCCAGCAGGTCGATGCGCTGGCCGCCGGTCACCTTGACCGAGGGGATGTCGTATTTGTCGACGACATCGGCGATGGCGCGCAGTTCCTTGGCGCTGGTCAAGCCACCCCACATGCGCGGCACGACGGAGTACGTCCCGTCCTTCTGGATGTTGGCGTGGTTGCGCTCGTTGACGAAGCGCGACTGGGCGTCGTCGACATAGAAATCCGGCCAGGCGCAGAGCAGGTAGTAGTTGAGCGCCGGCCGGCAGGAGGCGCAGCCATCGGGCGTCGCCCATTCCATCGCCTGCATGACGGCCGGGATCGATTTCAGCCCCTTTTCGAGGATGGCGGCGCGGACCGCCTCGTGGCTGTGGCTGGTGCATTTGCACATCGGCTTGACGGCAGCGATCTTGAACTCGTCGCCGAGCGACAGCTGCAACAGCCCCTCGACCAGCGGCGTGCAGCTGCCGCAGGAGGCCGATGCCTTGGTGTGGGCGCGCACGCCGTCGAGCGTCGTCAGGCCCAACTCGGCGATGGCGCCGGTGATCTTGCCCTTGCACACGCCATTGCAGCCGCAGATCTCGGCCGTACCTGGCATGGCGGCCAACGTCTCCAGCGGGTCGGATGCCGCATTGCCGGCATTGGGGCCGAACAGCAGGTGCTCGCGTATCGAAGAGATGTCGGTGCCGTCGCGCAGCAGCTGGAAGTACCAATTGGCATCCTTGGCGTCGCCATAGCAGACGACGCCCTGCACCTTGTTCTCTTTCAGAACCAGGCGCTTGTAGAGGCCGCGGGCGGCATCGCGCAGCACGACATCCTCGGTCGTCTCGTCGCCGAGGAAATTGCCGGCGGAGAACATGTCGATGCCGGTGACCTTGAGCCGCGTACCGGTAGCAGCCGCCTCGAAGGCGGGTTCCGCCACGCCGGCGATATGGTCGGCGCAGATCTTGGCCATGTCGTAGAGCGGGGCGACCAGCCCATGGACCATGCCGCGATGCTCGACGCATTCGCCGACGGCATAGATCGCCGGGTCGCTGGTCTTCAGCGCATCGTCGACGACGACGCCGCGATTGCATGTCAGGCCGGCGGCCTTGGCGAGCTCGGTATTGGGCCGGATGCCGGCGGCGAGCACGACCAGATCGGCCGCGACCTCCGTGCCGTCCTTGAGCCGGATCTTCTCGACGCGGGTATCGCCCAGGAGCGCCTCGGTATTGGCGCCGGTCAGCACCTTGATGCCGCGGTCCTCGAGGTCGCGGGCGAGCAGATGTGCGGCCGAGGCATCCAGCTGCCGCTCCATCAGCGTCGGCATCAGATGGACGACGGTGACATCCATACCGTTGCGCTTGAGGCCATAGGCCGCCTCCAGCCCCAGTAGCCCGCCGCCGATGACCACGGCATTGCGATGGGTCCGGGATGTCTCGACCATGGTCTCGACGTCCTTGACGTCGCGGAAGGTCACGACGCCCGGCAGATCGACGCCCGGCACCGGCAGGATGAACGGGTTGGAGCCGGTGGCCAGCAGCAGTACATCATAGGCGCGCCGCGTGCCGTGCTCGCCCTTGACGATTTTGGCCCCGCGATCGATTTCGACGATCTTCTCGCCCGCGACCAGCTCGACGCCATTGTCGTCATACCAGGCGTGGTCGTTGATCAGGATGTCCTCGAAGCTCTTCTCGCCGGCGAGCAGCGGGGACAGCATGATGCGGTTGTAATTGGCGACCGGCTCCGCGCCGAAGACGGTGATCCGGAAGCGTCCCGGAGCGCGAGCGAGGATTTCCTCGACCGTACGCATGCCGGCCATGCCGTTGCCAACCAGAACCAGACGCTGGCGGGGACGATCGATCATGTTCATGACCCGTGGTCCTTCAACTATTCGTGATGCAAAGAGGAAAAGTCAGACGCGGATGGCGGCGCCGTTTTCGACGGCGCCCCAGGTCGCGCGCCAGCGGCGCTTGATGCCCGACAGGCCCATCAGGGCCACCAGTGCCAAGACGGCGAAGATCAGGAAGCCTGCCTGGTAGTTGCCGGTGAGCTGCTTCGAGTAGCCCAGGCTGAAGGCGAGATAGAAACCGCCGACGCCGCCGGCCATGCCGACGATGCCGGTCATGACGCCGATCTCACGGCGGAAGCGCTGCGGCACCAGCTGGAACACGGCGCCATTGCCCATGCCCAGCGCCAACTCGGCGACGATGAAGGCGATGAGTGCCATCCAGAGATGCGGCAGGCCGAAGCTGATGGTGATGAGTGCGGCGGCGGCGATGGCGTAGAGCCAGGTGAGCGCCTTGGCGCCGCCGGCACGGTCGGCGAGCGCACCGCCGACCGGACGGAACAGCGAACCGGCGAAGACGCAGGCGGCCGTGCAGTAACCGGATGTCACCGGCGACAGCCCGTATTGGTCATTGAAATAGATGGTGAGCGAGGAAGCGAGGCCGGAAAAGCCGCCGAAGGTCACGCTGTAGAACAGCATGAACCACCAGGCGTCGCCGATCTTCAGCACCTTGAAATAGTCGGCGAGCGGCTTCGGCGCCGGGGTGCCGGGGCTGTCCTTGGCGATGGCGATGAAGACGATCATCACGAGGGCGAGCGGGATGGCGGCAAGGCCGATCACGTTCACCCAGCCAAAACTTGCGGCCAGGCTCGGTGCCAGCAAGGCCGCAAGGACCGTCCCCGAATTGCCGGCGCCGGCGATGCCCAGCGCCGTGCCCTGATGCTCGGGTGGATACCAGCGCGAGGCCAGCGGTAGTGCTACGGCGAAGGAGGCGCCGGCGAGGCCCAGCACCACGCCCAACGCCTCGACCTGGCCGAAACTGTGGATGCCGAGATACCAGGCGGTGAGCAGGCCGAGGATGACGATGGCTTGCGCGACGACGCCGGCCCGCTTCGGCCCGATGCGATCGACGGTGATGCCGACCAGGATACGCAACAGGGCGCCCGCCAATACCGGGATGGCGACCATCAGCCCCTTATGAGCCGCGTCCAGATGCAGGGCTTTGGCGATCTGCACGCCCAGCGGCCCCAGCAGCACCCAGGCCATGAAGCTCAAGTCGAAATAGAGGAAGGCGGCAAAGAGGGTCGGCGTATGGCCGGCCTTGAGAAAGCCCTTGTTCATCATCCATCTCCCGATGCGCCAGCGGCGGGGTACGCGACCGGCGGGCTCTTGCGAGCCCATGGCAAACCGTCCTTGGTCTGCCCTGATTGGGGTGGGATCAGCCTCTCGCTGATCCCGTGATGGCTAGTTCCGCCGTTGAAACGCGCCAGCCGGTCGCGTCGCGGCGAACTCGGCGACTACAAATGAAGCAAATGCCGTGCCATGCTCGAAACGGCAGCAATTCTTGAGGTTAGATTTTCGGTATGATCGAAAAATAACCACAAGCTGGTGATGCTGATTTCATGTGCTGATTTTCTGGGCGAAATGCCGTGAAAGGGCTAATTGTCCAGTGGGCGCGGCGGGCCGAAAACCCCGGGGCGGCAAATGTGCCGCTATGTCGTCTCCTGCCCGCCGGCATCGGTGCCGGCGACCAATTCCCTGGCGACGTCGATGATGCGGCGGCTGCGGTTCATTGCCTGGCGTTGCAGCCACCGATGGGCATCGGATTCGCTCATCTGGCGCTGGCGGATCAGCAGCCCTTTGGCCTTCTCGACGATTGTACGGTCGGCGATCGCGCCCTCGATGCGGCGCAAATCGTTCGAGACCCGCTGGAAGCGCCTGAACATCGCCATCGCCGATTGCACGATCGGCTTGATGTCCGGCGGCTCGGCGCCGACGACGTTATAGGAGCTGATGCCGGCCGAGATCGCCTCTTCCATGAAGTCCGGATCGTCTCGGTCGACAAAAAGCACTATGGCGCGCGGTTCCTGTGCCATTGCGCGGCGGATGCCGTCGAGGCCGTCACGATCGGGGCGCGTCATGCCGACGATGATGGCGTCCGGGTGGAGGCGTTGCACCGCTTCGGCCAGAGGTTCGTCCGGTGCCGGCTTGACGATGCTGCCGGTGCCGAGCTGCGCCTCCATGATGCGTGCCCGTTCAGAATCGGTATCGGCCAAAAGCACTCTCAACAGCGGATGCTCGGCTAGGTGACGAAAGATGTCACGATACCGGGTCTTTTCGCGCATGCAAAAATATTTTGCGATGCACAAAAATTAGCCCATTCGCTCAATGATTGGGCGCAGGCAAAACACGCGAGTTTTTGTTTCGTCAGGTAACGCCGCCAGTGGTGATGACGAAACGTTAACCAAGTTTTTTGGAGGAAATAATCTGGAAACGCAGGGGAATATATCCGTGCGTGAATCAAGGTCATGGCAGTGCGTCTTATTTCGACAAATGTATCACGGCCCGCTTTTTATGTTGATTTAATATATTTTAACAAATTTGCCAAATATTCTAACGAGGAATTTGATGAGGCGCGATGCAGTCGGCGAGTATTCGGCTGAAATTCTCGCACCAGTTGTGTGCGGGACATCGACGGAACGGTGTATAGATGACTCTGGCAACGCTTGAGGGCCGATATACGGGATATTTCCCGCTGCCTGGCGCTGGCCGGATGTCGCTGCATGCACGCCTCCTTGCCGCAGTGGCGAGGACGGGATGACCGGCGCTGGGTGCGTGATGGCAGGGCAGCGGCGGCATCCATGGGCTGCGGACGGGGCTGCGTGCGCGGCCGGGGCGCGGTTTGCGCCGCGGGTGCGCGCGCAAGGTGGCGTGCTGGGCTCGCTGCGTCTGGAGCTGGGCCGGCCGGATTGGTCGCCCTTCGAGCGGGCGTTGGCGGCCCCGGTTGCGGTCCCGGCGGTGTTCGCGGGCGAACGCCATTATGGCCGGGCCACGGCTGGGCCCAAGGGTTTGGCGTCGCGCGCGCCTGAAGCGCCCACACCTATGCGGCCGTTGGCTGGCCGGGCATTGGCCGGCCGGGTAAGCGCGCTCGCCCTCACGGTCGGGCTGCTGGGCGTGTCGGCGTCTCCGGTTTTGGCGCAGACGGTCGCGGCCCCGTCAGTCGCGGCCACGGCGCTGCCGCAAGGCGGCCAGGTGGTGGTCGGCGCGGCCAGCATCCAGCAGTCGGGCGCCAGCATG